>JAZNHI010000219.1:0-13160 GCA_045576895.1 Clostridia bacterium
CGTCAATACGCACGGCTGAAACTGGCGATCGGTGAAAACTGTGAAATGACCGGCACGCTGCGCTTTCCGGACGGAACGGAACGGCCGTGTACGATGGTCGGCAACGACGACGGCTATGCGCTGATCGACGCGAGCGGAGAGACGCCCGAACTGCTGTTTTACGGCATAAAAGCGATCGACTGGGAGAAGTACCACGCAGCGCGATACGAGCTGGCAGAGTTCCCTCTCGACACGGTCTGCGATCCGTTCGGGCTGTGCGCCGTCGACCCGTTCAGCATCGGACGGCGTGACTGGCACGATCAAGAAGACGAGCGGCTGACATATATGCTCGGTGTAAACCTCGACACGGTCATTCTTTCGATGATCCGCGACGGCTGGACGGACAGGACGCCGGAGATCGAAACGCTCCATCCGCTGTTTCAGGACTTCTTTGCATGGCTTACCAAGGACGGACAGACGCTTGTGATCCACTATGAGCTGGATTTCAGTACGCCGTATGCGGTCAGCGAAGCATATGCGGACGCGTTCGTGCTGTACGGCGCGGACGGCGCGGTGCTGAAATGGGG
Organism: Clostridia bacterium; assembly: GCA_045576895.1. Classification (GTDB taxonomy): domain Bacteria; phylum Bacillota; class Clostridia; order Christensenellales; family CAG-138; genus UBA3792. The sequence goes on from JAZNHI010000219.1 coordinate 567, forward strand.
CGGCACAAAGCCGATCGATCATGCGATCGCCGACGGCTACCGCCTGGAGAAGGATGTGTACTTCTACCAACTGAAGGGAGGAACCGGCGCGATGATCACCGGTGAGGATGAGGACGCGTACTTCCTCGACGACGGACGGATCGCGATCGAAACCATGCCGCACGAGGGCGGTGACGGCGACGAGGATTTCGAAATCGTCAAGGTGATTCCGTAACATGCAAAGCAGAGACGGAAAGGAGAGAGATCTGTGAAAAAAGCTTTGATTTGTTTGCTGTGCGCCGTACTGCTGTGCGGCCTGTTTGCGTGCGGAACGGAGAAGGAGCCGACCGCAGCGGAGAGAACCGAGGAACCGATCGCCGCACAGCCGACCGCCGAACCCGCCGCGACGGACGCGCCAGCGTTTTCGGAAAGCGATGCGCGGCCTTTGACGTTTGCGGAGGACGCGGATACGCTTTGGATCGCCCGCGGTACGACGCTGCTTCTGTATCCGGAGGGGACGGGGATCCTGACGCTGCACAAGAACAATTATGAGCAGCATCTGAATATCACGGAACGGGACGGGACCTTCCTTGCGGAAATCCAAATGTACCGGACGCCGTTCGATTCAGAGCCTGCGTACTGCTTTCCGGCGGGAGAGCTGCGGCTTTTCACGGACGGGAACGCGGTTCGGATCAAGGTGACAGAGGACCCGCTCGGCATCTTTGCGGACGAGGAAGCGGACGGAGCGATCCTTGCAAAATCCGATTATAAGCCGTACCGATTCATTTTTGCGAACTCCGGCAATACGCCGGATCAGCCGAATACGGAATGGGGTGTTCATTTCAAAAACGGACGTCAGACCTTCCTTGTTGATGAGAATGCGGCGTTTTACGGCGCCGTCCGCATGCCGGACGGAACGGATCATGCTTGTGCATTCATGAGTAATTTATCCGCCTTTGCGATCGTGGAGGAACGGGATGGCGCTGCAGAGTTGCTGTTTTACGGAAGAAGTGAGCCGGTAGGGTATCGACAGGGCAACGTGCAAATGAAGATCCGTCCGATCTATGATCCGTACGATTTATGCGGGGATGAAAGCCTTGAACTGTATCGGGATGATGAGCACTTAGACGAACTTCGCTATATGAACGGACAGAATCTCGATACGGTCACGCTGCGGCTTCTGCGCGACGGTTGGACGGACAAGACGGACGAGCTTCAGACGATCGACAGATCCCTTGTCGGCTGGTTTGCGCTTTTCCGCAAGGAAGGGCAAGCGGTTTTGATTTTCTACGAGCTGGACTTTACACCGTACGGAGACGAGGCGTTCCCGATCGGATTCGTGCAGTATGCCGCTGACGGAACGGTGGTCGAATGGAGCGGCGTAAAGCCGATCGATCACCGCATTGCGGACGCGTATACCGTCACGGAGGGAAGCGCGTTCCATGATGTTGTGGGATGGGGCGGAGCGATTTTCAACGAGGATGATTTCATCTACTTCCTGGACGACGGACGGATCGCCGTGCAGACCGTTTGGCACGAAAACAGGCATGAGGACGACGAGTTTCATATCTATCGGATCATTCCGTAAATACACAAAGCAGGACGGACGACCGCCCTGTTTTTGCTTGCGCGGCGGGCAAAGCCGTGGTATACTGTGCGCATGAAACGAACGATGCAAAAAGGGATCCTTGCGATCCTTCTCATCCTGTTGATCGCGGCTTGCGGCAAGCCGACGGCGGAGCCTGCCGTCGAAACGCCTGCGCCGACCGCAAAGCCCACGGAAACGCCCGCGCCGGCGGAGGAAGCGGAGATCGTGATCGAACCGGCAGCAACGCCCGAAGCGGCGCTGCCGCCGCTGCCGACGCCCACCCCCACGCCGGAGCCGACGCCCACGCCCGAACCCACGCCGACCCCGGAGCCGACGCCCACGCCGCTTCCGCTCGCGGGGATTGTGATCGGGATCGATCCGGGGCATCAGAAGGTCTATGACCCTGCGCCGGAGCCGGTTGCCCCGGGCTCGAGCAAGACCAAGCAAAAGGTCGCGGGCGGCTGCCGCGGCGTAAACAGCGGCGTTTATGAATACGACGTCGTGCAGGACGTCGGACTGGAGCTGAAGCGGCTTCTGGAGGAGCAGGGCGCGACAGTCGTCATCACGCACGAAACGACGGACGTGAACATCTCCAACATCGAACGCGTGCAGATGTTCAACGAGGCGAAGGTCGATCTCGGTATCCGCCTGCACTGCAACAAGTCCGACGAACGCAAGACGCGCGGCGCGTTCATGCTCGTGCCGACCGAAAACCGCACGAAGTTCTATGACTACAATGTCAAGGCGGCGAAGACGATCCTCGAGGAATACTTAAAGGAAACGGGTCTGCCGATGCGCTACAAGGACGGCATGACCTACCGCGACGATCAGACCGGCTTTAACTGGTGCACGCGCCCGATCGTCAACATCGAGATGGGGCATCTGAGCAACCCGGACGAGGACAAGCTGCTTGCCGACGAGGCGTTCCGCAAGACGATGGCAAAGGGACTCTTCAACGGCATCATGCGGTTCTTTGCCGAGAACGGGAAGCCGGAAAACTGAACAATAAAAGGGGATGTTAAAGCAGCTTCAACATCCCCTTTTCATTTTGTACGAAAGACGGTTCCGATCCCGTCACAGATTCCGTTCAAGGACCGCGCAAAGCCGTTCCATGCCGGTCCGGTCCGCTTCGGTGAACCGCGCAAGGGACGGACTGTCGAGGTCGAGCACGCCGATCACCGCGCCGTTTTTGCGCAGCGGCACGACCAGCTCCGAGCGCGACGCGGAATCGCAGGCGATGTGCCCCGCAAATGCGTGCACGTCCGGGACGAGCTGCGAACGGTCCTCGCGCACCGCCGCGCCGCACACCCCGCGGGAGACCGGGATCTCGATGCACGCGGGCTTGCCCTGGAACGGACCGAGGACGAGCGTTTCGCCCTCGAGCAGATAGAACCCCGCCCAGTTCAGGTCGTCCATGGCGTCGAAGATCAGCGCGGAAACGTTCGCAAGGTTGGAGATGCGGTGCGGCACGCCGCTTGTCAGCGCGTCCGCCTGTGCGATCAGGGCTTCATAATCGGTCATCTTTTGTGTCCTCCGGAAATTCTTCTCTATAACAGTATCACGGATTTCCGGTTTGTCAAGCGCCGTTCGCGGCTGCACGGGCACGGTTTTTCATTTTTCACACGGTACGTACATACTTTTGTCAAATTGTACGGGTATGATAACCGCATCCGAAGATGGAGGAAACAACCATGAAACGAATGATCGCCGTATTGCTTGCCGGCATGCTGTTCGCATGCGGCTGCACGGCAAACACCGAAAAAACCGAACCGACCGAGGCGCCGGTCGCCGAACAGACCGGGGGCGCGGAGACCGTTACGGGCCGCATCGAATCGATCGACGCGGCGGGGATCACGCTCTCTCTTCTGCCCGACATGTCGCAGGGACAGGGCAACCCGCCGGATATGCCGCAGGGGCAGGGCAACCCGCCTGACATGCCGCAGGGACAGGGCAACCAGTCCGACATGCCGCAGGGCAACCCGCCGGACATGCCGCAGGGGCAGGGCAACCCGCCCGATATGCCGCAGGGACAGGGTGGCTTTTCGATCGGCAGCCGCTCGCTGCAGTTTGCGGAGGGCGTGACCTTTTTGGATGAGACCGGAAACGCGATCGAACGGGACGCGCTGCAGGCGGGCGACACGGTGACCGTGACGCTGAACGCCGACGGAAAGGTACTTTCGGTTCAAAAGACCGCGGAACCCTTTGCAATGGGCGGACCGGGCGGCGGTCCCGGCGGACCGGGCGGCGCTGCGCCGACCGCGTACACAGGCGTTCGGTCCTTTGCGCAGGACGGCGAGATCGCGAATGAAACGGTCGCCTCGACCGGCACGGACGAAAGCGCGGTCCTCATAGAAAACGGCGCGATCGTGACCGTCAGAAACAGCACGGTCACCCGCGTTTCGCAGAACAGCACGGGCGGCGACAGCGCAAGCTTTTACGGCGTCGGCGCGGCGATGCTCGTGACCGACGGCACGCTGACCGTCGAAGACTGCGCGATCGAAACCGACAGCGCGGGCGGCGCGGGCGTGTTTGCGTACGGAAGCGGAACGGCGACCGTCCGCAACACGAGCATTCAAACGAAGCAGGGCACGTCCGGCGGTCTGCACGTTGCGGGCGGCGGCACGCTCTATGCCGAAAACTGCACGGTGGAGACGGACGGCGGCTCGTCCGCGGCGATCCGTTCCGACCGCGGCGGCGGCACGATGACGGTCGACGGCGGCAGCTATACCGCAAACGGATCCGGTTCGCCCGCGGTCTACTGCACGGCGGACATCACGGTTAAAAACGCGGCGCTTACCGCGACCGGCTCCGAGGCGATCTGCATCGAGGGCAAGAACAGCCTGACGCTCGTTGACTGCACGCTTTCGGGCAATATGCCGGACCTTTCGCAGAACGACTGCACCTGGACGGTCATCCTGTATCAGAGCATGTCGGGCGACAGCGAGATCGGCACCGCAAGCTTTTCGATGACCGGCGGCAAACTGATCTCCGGAAACGGCGGCGTCTTCTATACGACCAACACCTCGAGCGAGTTTCTGCTGGAGAACGTGGAGATCACCGCAAGTGAAGCCTGCCCGTTCCTGCTGAAATGCACCGGCAACCGCAACGCGCGCGGCTGGGGCAGGGAAGGCGCGAACGGCGCGCAGTGTGTGTTCACCGCCGTGCGGCAGCAGATGGCGGGCAGCATCCTCTGGGACAGCATCAGCACGCTATCCGTGCAGCTGACGGAGGGCAGCGTCTGGACCGGCGCGTTCCTCAAGGAGGACGGCGCGGAAGGCGGCAGCGCGGCGCTTCGGATCGATGCGGGCTCGACGTGGATCGTCACCGGCGATTCCGTGCTGACCTCGCTCGAAAACCGCGGCACGATCGTCGATGCGGACGGCAACGCGGTCACGGTGCGCACGGCGTCGGGAAAGGTGCTCGCGGAGGGTACAAGCGCGTACACCGTCACCGTTTCCGAAGGATAAGCTGCAAAAAAACGCTTTCCTCTTGCAAATCGAACGAGGTATGATATAATCCGTGATAGAACGATCCCGTTTTGGGAAGCAATCAAGGAGAATCCGCGTATGAAACGTTATCTGGCAATTTTGTTTGCGCTTTGCCTGCTGCTTGCAGCGATCGCGTGCGGCGGCGCGAACGACAAGACCGTTCCGGAACAAACCGAAGCGACGTCTGCGCCGACGGAAGCGCCTGCGGCAACGCCCGCGCCGACGGAGGAACCCGCGCCGACGGAGGAGCCCGGTCCGGAATTCACGATCGGCGATTACGGCATCGTCGAGTATCGCGTCGGGGAGTACAGCTTCAGCGGGGACCAGCTCGTCGATACGGGCATCGTCAACACGACGCTTTCGCTGCAGCCGGACCACACCGGTCTGCTGGTGCTGATGGGACAGGACCGTCCGCTCGAATGGACGAACGACGGCGACCTGACGATCTCGGGCGTTCCGTATTATAAGATCATCTTCATCGACGCCGAAACGATCGACGTGAACATCGGCGACGCGATGCTCCGGATGAAGCTCGGCGTCGTACCCGCCGTTCCGGAAGAGCCCGAACCGAGCGAGGAACCGAACGCGACTGCCGAACCGGAGGAACCCGAACAGGACGCGGAAGCGCCGTTTCCGGGCGCCCCGTACGGCAAGAGCGACGGCGTGATCGACCGCGCAACGCTTGCGGGACTGTATCGCTGGATGAACGACATGCCGTCCGGCTTTTGCTATGCGCTGACCTTTGACGAGATCGGCGCGGCGGCGGGCAAGGCGGGTCGCGACAACGGCGACAACGACGGCAAGACGCATTCCGCAAACTGGAGCGACGAAGAGGGCGACAGCATCACCGTGACCTTCCGTGAAAAGGACGGGACATGGACCTGCGGCGCGATTGCGATCAAGGGAATCAAAAGCGAGGAATACAGCGCGGCGGACATCTCCGGCTTCCCGAAGATCGGAAGCTCCACGCCTGCGGGCACGAATCCGATCGCGCCCGTCACGGTCGACGTCAAGGTGGGGTTCTCGTCGAAGAAGGTCGCCGTGAGCGCTGAGATCCCGAACGCGAACTGGTTCCCCGAGGAACGCAGCGGCGCGATGCGCATCTGGTGCGCGCCGAGTGCGGAGAAGGCGGATTCCAGCCAGTCCTACATCATCGTCGAATGCAAGGAATCGCTCGACAAGATCGATTTCTATAAGAGCAGCTTTGAAAACCTCACCGAGCTTGATCCGCTGACGATCGGCGGTATCGAAATGCAGGGACGTTCCTACCGGAATGTCGGCAAGAACTGGATCGAGTATTACGGAGAGATCGCCGAGGGCGTGTGGGTCAGTATCAAGCTCACGGAGGTGGACTTCTCCGAGGGCACCGAGACCGAAGCGATCGTCATGAGCCTTACATTCGAAGCAAAATAACTGCGAACAGAAATAAGAGAGTGTTCAGAAACACAAAACGGTTTCTGAACACTCTTTTTTATGAATTCTCTTTTCACGGATCCGCGAAAAGCGGATCGCTTTTCTGCGTGTCCACCTCATCCACCGCAAGCGGAACTCCACTCCGCTTCGCTTCGTTACGGCGGTGCCGTTGCACGCTCTCCGCGCATCGCCATGTCCCCCTTCCCCATATCAAGGGGAAGGCTTTTGGCACGCGACACTCTTGGCAACGGACCGTAGGGGCGGATATGATCCGCCCGCCGCAACAGCGGAACGGGAAGATGCGGTCTTCCCTGCGGCTTGTACGGCGTTTCGCATACGCGAAGCGCAATTGAAAAGGGCTGTTCGGAAAAGAAACACACGTTCCGAACAGCCCCTTTTGCTTTGAAACAGGTTACTTGCCGACGAACGACCACACGCAGTAGCCGATGTAGCCGAGCACCAGCAGCGCGCCGTGTACACGGGAGCCCTTCTTGCGGATCAGCATCGGTACGATCAGTCCGACCATGACGAGCAGCGCCAGCGGCAGGTCGATGTACAGCGATTGCGCGGTGAACGCGATGTTGCCGGTGATCGTGGCAGGCAGCCCGAGCACGAGCAGGATGTTGAAGAGATTTGCGCCGATGATGTTGCCGAGACCCACGTCGCCCTGCCCCTTGATGGAGCTGGTGACGGTCGTGACGAGCTCCGGCAGCGAGGTGCCGAGCGCGATCATCGTGACCGCAACGACGCGTTCCGGAACTTTCAGGTAGTCAAGCGCAAGCACCTGACCGTTTTCGACCAGCAGATTTGCGCCGACGAACAGCGCTGCAGCCGCGATCACGAGCATCAGAAGCGCGCCCCAAAGCGGCATGACCTTTTCGGATTCATCGTATTCCGCTTCGCCGTCGCTGTCCTTGAGCTTGATGGAAAGGAACGCATAGACGCAGAAGCCGAGCACTAGAATGATGCCGACGACGCGGCCGACCGAGCCGACAAAGTGCTTTGCCGTGCCGTCCGCGGCGGTGAAATCCTGCGCGGGGGAGAAGAGTACCGTGCAGAACAGCAGCATAACGGCCGCAACGAAGAACAGCATGCGCCAGCTGACCGACTTGGACTTCACATCCTTTGCCGGACGAATCAGCTGTCCGATGCCGGCGATCAGCGCGGTGTTGCAGATGATGCTGCCCAAAGCGTTTCCCACGCTGATGTCGGGCGACTGCGCGCTGCCGACCGCGGCGGTGGTGGAGACGAGGATCTCCGGCAGCGTCGTGCCGAGCGAAACGATCGTCGCGCCGACGACGATCTGCGGGATTTTAAGCCGCTTTGCAATGGCGACTGCCGCGTCGACAAACTTATCGCCCGCGATGCAGATGAGCCCCAGTCCGACGAGGAACAGAACGATTGTCCAAAAGAGGGAATCGGGTACGGAAAAAGACATAGATTACCTTCCTTTCGCATAGAAAAAGAGACTTCTATGCACATAATATAATGCATAAAAGTCTCGCACATTTCGACCGGCAGCGGGATTCTCTCCGTGCTGACGCCGCAGGCCACGCTTTCGCGTCGGCTACTCCCTTTTACGGGCTTATTATATGTTAACTTTTTTCAAACGTCAAGTGCGAATTGTGGTAAATCGCGCGGGTCTCTGCTATAATGAACACTGGATATTTATCTGAATTGAAAGGCGGTGCACGGATGGACGCACAGAACCCCATCTATGTCACGGGGCATAAGAACCCGGACACCGATTCGATCGTCTCCGCGATCGCATATGCCGCGCTGATGAACGCGCTGGGCGACCGCCGCTATACGGCGGCGCGGCTCGGAACGGTCAGCGACGAAACGGCGCATATCCTCGAGCGCTTCGGCTTTTCCGCGCCGGAGCGGATCTATAACGTCCGCACGCAGGTCAAGGACCTGAACTTCGACCGCCCACCCGTGCTTTCCGCGGCGGTCACGGTGCGCCGGGCGTGGGAAACGATGCTGAAGGGCGAGGGCGAAGCCACGTTCCTTCCCGTCGCGGGGGAAAACGGAAAGCTTCTCGGCATGGTCACCACCGGCGATATCGCCGCGTTCGACCTCGAATCCTCGGAAAACCCGCATCTCGACGAGATCCCGCTGTTCAACCTCGTGTCGAATCTCGACGGACAGCTCTGGGACCGCAACAGCGCGGTCACCGCGCTTTCGGGCGAGCTGAAGATCGTCGTGCCGCAGAGCGGCGGGGAATCGTGCTTTACCCGCGATATGATCGTCGTAACCGGCAGCGATCCGGCGATCCTCACGGCGGCGATCCGCGCGAACGTCGCCTGCATCGTGATCTGCGGCGCACAGATCGATCCGACGATCCTTTCCGAGACGTCGGACACGGTGATCATCACCACCCCGTACGACGCGTACCGCGCGGCGCGGCTGATCATCCAGTCGGTGCCGGTCGAGCGCATTCTGCCGGGAACGCCTACGGTCTCGTTCCGGCTTACCGATTATCTCGACGACGTGCGCGAGCAGACGCTGAAATCGCGCTTCCGGAGCTATCCGATCCTCGACGAGAGCGAGCAGGTCGTCGGTACGCTTTCGCGGTTCCACCTGCTGCGGCCGAACCGCAAGCAGGTCGTGCTGGTCGACCACAATGAGGTCAGCCAGTCGGTCGACGGGCTCAACGAGGCGGAGATCCTTGCGATCATCGACCATCACCGCCTTGCCGACGTGCAGACCGGTGCGCCGATCTACATGCGCAACGAACCCGTCGGCGCAACCTGCACGATCGTCGCCTCGATGTTTCAGGAACGCGGCATCATGCCGAACAGACACCTTGCGGGGCTTCTGGCGGCGGGGATCGTGTCCGATACGATCTTCTTCAAGTCGCCGACGGCAACCCCGCGCGACCGGCTGATGGCGGAGCGCATGGCGGCGATCGCGGGCGAATCGCTCGACGAGCTCGGGCGCGACATCTTCACGCCGTCCGCCACGCGTGAGACCGACGCAAGAAAGATGCTGCTCTCCGATTTCAAGCATTTCGTGATCGCGGGACACAAGCTCGGCATCGGGCAGATCAACTGCATCGATTCGGCGGAGCTTCTCGGACGCCGCGACGAGTTCCTTGCGGCGATGGAGCAGGTGAAGACGGAACGCGAGTTCGACATCCTGCTTCTGATGCTGACCGACGTATTGAAGGAGGGCACCGTGCTGCTCTCCGTCGGCGATCTCGACACGGTCGAGGAGGCGTTCAACGTCAAGATCAAGGACAACACCGTTTTCCTTCCGGGCGTGCTCTCGCGCAAAAAGCAGATCGTCCCGGCACTATCGGTCCTTTGGGGGTAAAAATATATGCAGATTCGAATCAACGGCATTCCGGCGGACGTGCAGCCGGGCGAAAGCCTTCGCGAGATCGTGGTCCGGCTCGGGCTCGACACAGAAAGCCTGAAGACGCGTCCGATCGCCGCAGACATCGCGGGCGAGGTGTTCACGCTGAATTATATTCCGATGCGCCAAAAGGAACAGGGCGACAACCCGACCACGTTCCGCATGCGCAAGGCGATCCGCAAGGGCGGCGGAGAAGTGAAGCTGATCCGCTACGGGGAGAGCCGCGGCAGAGCGATCTATGAGCGCACGATCATCTACATCTTCTTCCTTGCCATGCGCGAGCTGTTTCCGAAGGCGCACGCAAAGGTCAACTATGCGATCGGTCCGTCGCTCGACGTCTCCGTGGATATGGAACCGCAGTTCACACCGGACGACATGGAGGCGATCCGCGCAAAGATGCGCGGGATCGTCGAAGCCGACTATCCGCTGATCCGCAAGCGTCTCGACATCGACGAGGCGATCGAGCTCTTCGAGAAGGACGGGCAGGAGGACAAGGTGCGGCTTCTGAAGTGGCGGCAGTTCACCTACTTCGATGTGTATCAGCACGGCGATTATGCCGACTATTTCTACGGCGAGATGCTGCCCAGTACCTGCTACGCGAAGGTGTTCGACCTGCAGTTCCGGTCGGGCGGACTGTTCCTGCTGCGCCCGTCGGACGCGGACGCCGACGTCGCAACGCGCTACGTCTATATGCCGAACCTCAGCAAGGTCTTTGCGCGGTCCGACAAGTGGGGCGACCTGATGCACTGCCGGTGCGTCGCGGACCTCAACGACATGGTCGAAAACGGCAGCGTGCGCGAGCTGATCCGCGTCAACGAGGCGCTGCACGAGCGGCGGTTTGCGGAGATTGCGACCGAGATCGTCAACCGCGGCGCGCGCGCCGTGCTGATCGCGGGACCTTCAAGCTCCGGCAAAACGACGAGCGCAAACCGCGTGGCAACGCAGCTCCGCGTGCTCGGCAAAACGCCGATCCTGCTGTCGCTCGACGATTACTACATCGACCGTTCGCTGATCGAGCCGGACGAAAACGGCGAGATCGACTACGAGCACATCAACATGATCGACGTGCCGCAGTTCAATATCGACCTTGAAGCGCTGCTGAACGGCGAACGCGTCGAGATCCCGCACTTCGATTTCAAGACGGGCTCCCGTCAGATGCTCGGGCATTTCGTACAGATGAAGGAGGACGCGATGCTGATCATCGAAGGTCTGCACGGTCTGAACCCGCAGCTTCTGACGCCGCGGATCGACAAGAAGCTGATCTTCAAGCTTTACGTTTCCGCGCTCACGACCCTGAACCTCGACGACCACAACCGCATTCCGACGACCGACGTGCGGCTTCTCCGCCGCATGGTGCGCGATTATCTCACCCGCGGGGCGACGATCGAGCGCACGCTCGGCATGTGGGATTCCGTCAAGCGCGGCGAACAGCGCTGGATCTTCCCGTATCAGGAGAGTGCGGACGAGATCATGAACACGTCGCTCGTCTATGAGCTTGCGGTGCTGAAAAAGCACATCTATCCGCTGCTGAACGACGTCGATTCCGCGAGCCCGAACTACGACGAGATCATCAACATCATCAAATTCCTGAACTACATTTCGGACGCCGCCGTGGAGGACGAGATCCCGCCCACGAGCATTCTTCGCGAGTTTGTCGGCGGCAATACGTTTTACCGCTGAGGAGGGCGCATGCGCAATACCATCGGAAAGCTGTGCGTGATCTTTGCGACGCTGATCCTGCTGTTCTCCGCCGCATTCTTCACGGTTTCGCTGATCCTCAAGGACAGCGATTATTTCGAACAAAAATATAAGGAGCTGAACGTCAGCGAACAGACGGGCATCGGCACGCCGGACCTGTCCAGGGCGACGAACGTGCTGTTGGAGTACATGCGCGGCGAGCGGGCAAGCATCCGCGTCGAAGCACGCAAAAACGGCGAGGACGTTCCGGATCTCTTCTTCCGGGAAAAGGAGATCGTACACATGGCGGAGGTGCAGAACCTTTGGCTCGGTCTCGGCTTGTTCGCAAAGGTCGGTTCGGTTGTCGCGGCGGTGCTGCTGCTGGTCGGCATCCTGCTGATGCAGCGCGGCGCGCGCCGGGAGCTGATCTCCTCGGGCATGTTCTGGGGCACGGGCGTCTTCGGCGGCGTGCTGGCGTTCATGGGGATCTGGGCGATCCTGGATTTCGACAGCTTCTGGACGGTCTTCCATTTTATCATCTTCCCGAAATCGCTGATCCAGTACCTGTCCGCGGGCGCGACGGTGGAGGCGATGAACGAGCTGAACTGGGTGCTTCCGGCGGAAAGCGACATGATCCGGATGCTGCTGCCGATCTTCCCGCCGCTGGTGTTCCGCTGCGCGATCTGCGTGATCCTCGAGATCGTATTCGTCGCGCTTGCCGCGGTGTTTGTCCGGTTCGCGTGGCGCAAGCAGGGAAAGCCCTCGCCGATCGCGGATATCGTCGTGATCGAACACGATGCAAACGAGCCGATGCCGGTCGAGGGACCGGATCTGGTGCTTTCGCATAAGCTTCTCAACGCGCCGAAGAGCCGCCGCGAGGAGATCCTGCGCCGCGCAAAGAGCGGCAAGTCGGAGGCCAAGCGGTCTTAGGAAGACAAGGATTTGGTTCAACTCCTTGGCTCACAGAACGACATGGCTACGATCCGACTTCCGATGCCGGTCGAGGGACCGGATCTGGTGCTTTCGCATAAGCTTCTCAACGCGCCGAAGAGCCGCCGCGAGGAGATCCTGCGCCGCGCAAAGAGCGGC
>JAZNHI010000220.1:0-3703 GCA_045576895.1 Clostridia bacterium
CGCTTCCTTTCATTTCATTCGGAGCGAAAGCGGCCGCACATTTTCAGCCGTTTGTCAAGTGCTTTTTGCAAAATAAAAAGGCTTCTATGTTTTTTCTTTACATAGAAGCCTTTGCGTCATCTTATCTTAATGACATTGGCCCTGCGGGGCTTTCTTTTTTTTTCGGAACGGTGCAACGTATTGCCCGTTCCGAGCGTCTTTATATACAGAAGGGTTTTACAAGTCTGCAACAACTTTGTGACACTTTCGTTGCAGTTTGGACAAATCCGGGTGGTATGCTGTTTACGGAACAACGGAATACCGTTCAACAGGCGTAACACTCTGAAATACGGATCATGTTGCAATACGGATGAGGAGGGGCAAATGGCACGCATTTTGGTTCTGGAGGACGAGCGCGCGATCAACGATCTCGTGGCGCTGAACCTCGGCATGGTCGGGCACACGACGGTACAGGCGTTTACCGGCGCGGAGGCGATCAGAATGGCGGCGATCCAGCCGATCGATCTTCTGATCATCGACGTGATGCTGCCGGACACCAACGGGTTTTCGGTCTACGAAAAGCTCAGCGACATTCCGGCGATTTTTCTGACCGCGCTCGGCGAAACGGCGGACAAGGTCAAGGGCTTTGAGCGCGGCGCGGACGATTACATCGTGAAGCCGTTCGAGATGACGGAGCTTCTGCTGCGCGTGGAAGCGGTGCTTCGCCGCACGCACAAGAGCGAGCAGCACTACAAAATCGACGATCTGGAGGTCGATTTCGAGGCAAAAACGGTGACGAAGGGCGGCGTTCCGGTCGAGCTGACCATGCAGGAATACGCGCTTCTGGAAACGCTGCTGAAGAATCGCAACATCGCGCTTTCACGGCAGAAGCTGATGCGCGAGGCGTGGGATATCTCGTTCATGGGCGAAACGCGTACGGTCGACGTGCACATTCAGCGGCTTCGCAAAAAGCTCGGTCTGGACGACCGGATCAAGACCGTCTACAAGCTCGGATACCGGTTCGAGGAAACGCCGTGAAGCTCAGACAAAAAAGTTATTTATGGACCGTCCTGCTGGTTGCGGTCGTGCTGTTCGTGAGCATGCTCTGCCTGGTGATCCCGAACATCCGCATGACGATCGGCTCGGTCGAATCGCGCGCGCTCGGCGAGGAAAAGGCGCTTGCGCTCTCGGTCGACGGGCTGTTTGAAAAAACGCCGGCGGAGGAGCGCAGAAAATACGCGCGCGGCTTTGCGATCTACGACAGCGGCGGCGCGACGTTCGCGCTCGGCAGCGGCGACGACACATGGGTCGCGACCGAACCGGTCCCGCCGGAGACGGAGGCGGGGAAGATGAGCTGGGTCACGCAGAACGGACGCACTGTGCTGACGATCTCGGACAGGCTGTCCGACGGCGTGTGGCTTCGCTACGGACTGGACACGACGGACGTCGTGAACCGGCTTCTCCGACAGGCGATCGGCTCCGCGATCCTGTGCACCGTGCTGACCGGCGCGATCACGGCGGCGCTGTACGTCATGCAGGAACGGATCAACCGCCCGGTCGAGCGGCTTGCGCACGAGCTGAGAACGCCGCTGACGGTCATTCACGGCTACGGGGAGCTTCTGGAACGCGCCAAGCTCACGCCGGAGCAGCAGCACACGGCGGCGCAGTATATCGTGACGGAGAGCGAACGGCTCGGCGAGATCTCGCAAAAGCTTCTGACCCTTGCCGACACGCGGAAGAATGTGTTCCGCCCGGAGCGGCTGAGCCTTCCGGAGCTTGCCGCGCATCTCAAGAGGACCTATCCGACGCTCGAAACGGAGATCGGATGGGATGAGCTGACCGCCGATCGCGCGCTGATGCTGAGCCTGCTCGGCAATTTGATCGGCAACGCGGTGAAGGCGTCCCCGCCCGACAGTCCGGTGCTGATGAAGGCTGTGCCCGGCAGGATCGAGATCATCGACGAGGGCAGCGGCATGACAGAGGAACGGCTGCGCTACGTCAACGATCCGTCGCACGCCAAAAACCCCGATATCCGGAGCGGTCTCGGCGTGCCGCTGTGCCATGAGATCGCCGCGCTGCACGGCGCGACGCTGACGTATTCGTCCAAGGCGGGCGAGGGAACGACGGCGACGGTTTCTTTTACAACTCTGTGACAACTCTGTGAGGACTCCGTTACAAGTCCTGTGTTACGATGGGACCGTAGAAAGGAGGCAGCAGCCATGAAAACATTCGTTAAGAAACACAAAATTTTGCTGATCGCGCTTTCCGCCGTTCTGTGCGTCGGGATCTTCTCCGGCCTTCTGCTGGCAGGCGTGATCAATCTGTCCAAGAGCAGCAGCTCGTTCAAGACCGTCGCCGACGCCAAGGAGGAAACGAACGCGCCCGCAAAGGCACCGAACGCCGGGCAGGAGGACGAGCCCGTGCAGGATCTCACACAGCCCGTGCCGACGCCCACGCCCGCGCCGCAGGAAACAAAGCTTTCGGCGGACATGATCAGGAGCATCACCGAAGATGTGCAGCGGCGCAGACAGTACGTGATCCCCGTTCGGACAGGCAGTTGTCCCGCAGCAAACCTGATGCTTTGGGACGTATCGAGACCGAGTCGGGAGCAGGAGGATCTTGCAAAACAGGCGGCAAAGCAGTTTACTGAGAAAGTATTCGAACAGTCGTATGAGACACTGACGGGCTACACGCTCGAAGAAGCGAGCGTGGTCGTGTATACCGACAAGGACGGCGACCGCGATACCGTTCTCCGCGTAACCGATCCCGCGGGAAACTATATCGTATCGTTCTCCGAGACGAATTGGAAAGTACTTTGCGCCGATCTTCTGACGTACCCGAAAACAGTAACGCTTGACCGTGAAAAGGACGCGCTGCGGCTTGCGGAAAAGCTCGGTTACAAATCCGCGGTGCTGTATCGCGATAACAACAATCAATGGATGCACGAGGGCGTTTATATGCTTACGACCGAAACGGACGAATGCCTTGCGTTCTCCTACTGCGGCGATCAGCTCTGGCAATTCGCGGTCTATCCGAACCAGCATGCGATGCTCGAATGCGAATACTTCCTTGCGGACATCCAGATCGACTATGAAACGCCTGCATATCCGAGAAACTTTGTGGAAGCGGAAGCGCCGAAGCTCCCGTTCGATCAGATGCTGCCGGGCGATAAGATCATCATAAGATTGAAGCGCTTGTATAATCAGTTGTCCGGGGACAGCACGATCATGAATTCGAATGAGATGAAAGCTGTTTTCTACCGCGATGAAAGCGGCGCGCGCGAGGATTGCTGGGTGATCACCGGCAAGGGCTTTGAAGTCACCGTGTCCGCGTATTCGCGCGACGTGATCCGGCTGGACTGCAGCATCCCCTGCAAGGACCTTTTGGCGATCCCGTATGAGAAGATGGGCGGCGCGGAATACGAAGCGGCTGCAAAACTGATCGGCGAGGAGCTGTTCACCAAGCTCGGGATCTATGACGAGAGCCGCGACGCGCACGGAAAAGCCGTCAAGAACGTCGACGTCAACGCGGTCGCGGATGATCATTACTGCACGATGGACGTGTATCTCGAGGACGGCACGGCCTACGAGCTCGGCTTCGAGGACGGCGTGCTGAAGTATGCCGAGCATTACGCGAACGACCAGTTCTTCTGGGTCGGAATCAACACCGGCTGGGTCGCGGACATGGTCTATGTGAACGCCGCGACGGGCAAGAAGTACATTCC
>JAZNHI010000221.1:0-4721 GCA_045576895.1 Clostridia bacterium
GGAAAAAAGAGAATGAACATGAAGGGATATGAATTAAAGAATAAAAACCTGCATCTCGAAAAGATCAATGCAGATAACTTTCTCGCTCTGTACGATCTCGAGGTGAGCGAGGAACAGAAACAGTTCGTGGCGTCGAACCGCTTCAGCATGGCGGAGGCGTATGCGCGTCTGAGTAACGGTCAGTTCGTGCAGTGCTTCGGCATCATCGACGGAGATACGCCGGTCGGTTTTGCGATGATCGGACATGACGTCGAAGAGGAGGGAAGCCCGGAGTCCGTCAACAAATGCTATCTTTTGTGGCGGTTCATGATCGGACAGCAGTATCAGAGACGCGGTTACGGCAGGGACGCTCTGCATCTGCTGCTGGATTGGGTGCTGACGTTCCCGGACGGACCGTCCGAACGGTTTTCCACGACCTACGAACCGAACAACGAAGCCGCAAAGCATCTGTATACGTCGTTCGGCTTTATTCCGACCGGGGAGAAGGACTGCGACGACGAGGAGGACGCCGAGGACGTCGCGGTGCTGCCCCTGACCGACAGAATGGCAAAAGAAATAAAGGAACAAAAGGAGAAGCTTATGAAACATACAATCTGTGAAAACGCAACCAAAGAACTGACCGCGCAGAACGGCGCGGCAGCGCTCGGCTATGCCGGTGAAAACATGTGGTTTTCCGAAAAGCCGGACTATGCGGCATGTGTCAGGGAGCTTATCGAAACCGTGCGGGAGCAGGAGATCCGCGCAAGCATCCTGATCGCGACGGACGAGGACGTGATCTTTGCCTGCGGCGCGCGGTCGAAGGATCGGAACGGCGAGACGGTCACGCCGCTTTCGACGTTCGAGATCGGCTCGATCACCAAGATGCACACCGCGGTGCTGATCTTCAAGCTGATCGAGGAGGGCAGGCTGGCGCTTACCGACAAGGTCACAAAGTTCTTCCCGGACTATGCGAAAGCGGGCGAAATGACGGTTTTCGACCTCCTGCACATGCGCTCGGGCATCGTCGATTTTGCCAACGACGCCGAAATCTTTTTCGGAGACGAAGAAACGGTTGAAGCGCTGGACCGCGGCGAGATCACCGACGAGATCTTCCTCGGGCGGCTGAAAGCGTGCGATCTCACGTTCGAGCCGGGCTCGAAGATGGAATACAGCAACACGAACTACGTGCTGCTTGCCATGATCGTCGAACAACTCACCGGAAAGTCCTACAAGGAGAACGCGGAGGAGCGGATCTTCCGCCCGCTCGGCATGGAATGGTCCTCCGCGACGACGTTCGGTGACGTTACGAGCATGCCGGAGGGCGAGGAAGGCTACATGATGGAATACAAGATCGCGCGCGGCGCGGGCGACGTCCATGAAAACGCCGTCGATCTTTTGAAATTCGACCGTGCGTTCTTCAACGGACGGCTCGTAAATCGCGCGTCGATGGACGGCATTCTGGATTTCGTCGACGGCTATGGCTGCGGCTGGGAGAATTCTGAGAAGTACGATCTTGTCTGCCACGGCGGCGAGACCAATTCCTACTACTGCCTGAACTATGTGCTGCATCCCGCGGGCAAGCGGACGTATTTCCTCATGCTGACCTGCTGCAATTCGGACGACGAGGAAGATGAGGACCAGGACGAGTCCGTCGAAGCCGCAGATAACGAAGCGGACGACGAAGCGGAATTCAATCAGTACCAGACGATCTTCGATATCGTCAAGAAGCATCTGCTGTAATCAAAAACAAGGATCATTACGGAGGAAAACAGTATGGATCAGAAAACAACAATGGAAAACCTTGCCCGCGCGGCATACGAAAAGGGCGGCTTCAACGGCGCGTGGCTGTATGCGGAAAAGGGCGAGATCGTAAGCGCGGGCGCTTTCGGCTTCCGGAATCCCGAAAACACGACGCCGATCACGGAGGATTCGATCTTTCAGCTGGCTTCGGTCAGCAAGGCGTTCACGGCGGCGGCGGTCATGCTGATGGTTCGCGAAGGCAAGCTGGGTCTTGACGACAGGATCACACGGTATTTTCCGGAGCTGACCGCGTATGAAGGCGCGACGGTCCGACAGCTTCTGAACCACACGAGCGGCATCCCCGATTACTTTGACGACGCGGATTGGTTCACGAATATCTGGGAGAAAGAAAAGCGGGTCCCCGGCAACGACGAGATCCTGCGCTTCCTTCAGGAAACCGAGGCGGAGCCGTACTTTGCCCCCGGCGAGGGGTTGGAATACTCCAACACCGGCTACAACCTGCTGGCGCTTCTCACGGAGCGGCTGTCCGGCGTTCCCTATGAGACGTTCCTGCAAAAGAACATCTTTGAACCGACCGGCATGACCTCCACCCGCTGCTGCCATATCCGCAGGGACGGCGTTCCGTTTGAGAAGTATGCGCAGGCGACGGTGCTTGAGGACGGCAAATGGGTTGCGGACGTGGACTCCGACGAGGTCGGCGACGTGGCTGCCTTCGACGGGCTGAACGGCGACGACTACGTGTATACCGATATCTTCGACATGCTCAAATGGGATCGGGCGCTGCGCGAGGGCAAGATCCTCACGCCGGAAGAGTTGAAGCTCGCATATACCCCCGGAAAGCTGAACAGCGGCGAGGACGCCGTGATTCACAATAATGGGGAGGACTTTGGCTACGGCTTCGGCTGGTTCATCGGACGCGACGAGGGGGACGGGCTTGTCGTCAGTCACACCGGCGGCATGCCGGGCGTCTGCACCCGGTTCGAGCGGATGATCGACGCGGACAGAACGCTGGTAATCCTCTGCAACAGGGAGGATACGGACATCCGTGCGTTTCTGAGCTTTGAGAGCGGAATGCGCGCGATCATGCACGGCAAGGAGCCGGAGCCCGTCGTCTGTATCGAGGACATCGCGATCCGCGACCCGGACAAATCGCAGTGGGAGAGCTTTTGTGGCAAATACGAGCATCCGGAAGACGCCGAGTTCATCGTCGACGAGGTCTTTATGAAGGACGGCGAGCTGCATGTCAACGCGATCGATGACTACGGCGACCCGCTGACCTTCCGCCTCTACCTCATCGGCGAAAACGAATTCGGCAGAAAGGACGGCCTGCTGAAGGTGAAATTCGCCGACGGGTGCTTGATGTACGACGATTTCACCTGCAGGAAGCTGTAAGACACAAATAACAGATTGAAAAATACGGAGGACAGTATGGATCAGAAAACAACAATGGAAAACCTTGCCCGCGCGGCATACGAAAAGGGCGGCTTCAACGGCGCGTGGCTGTATGCGGAAAAGGGCGAGATTATCAGCAAAGGCGCATTCGGCTGGGTCGATGCAGAAAACACCCTGCCCATGCGGGAGGACAGCATTTTTGAAATGGCTTCCGTCACCAAGATGTTCACGGCAACGGCGATCATGCTGCTGGTTCGCAAAGGCAAGCTGGGACTCGACGACGCATACACGAAGTATTTCCCGGATTACCCCTATGAGGGCGTTACGATCCGGCATCTTCTGACGCACACAAGCGGCATGCCCGATTTTGACGTGGAGGAACTGGTCGGACCGGTGCTTGACGAAGAAAAGCGGATCCCGGCAAACGGTGAGATCATTGACCTGATCCGCGAGACCGGCGAGGACGCCGCCTGCGTACCGGGCGAAACGTATGAGTATTCCGACGTCGGCTACATGCTGCTTGCCAACGCGGTGGAAAAGGTCTCCGGTATGAAGTTCGAGGACTTTATGAAGAAAAACGTGTTCGAGCCCGCCGGCATGAAGGATTCCGGTATCTACCATACCCGCCGGGACGGCAGACCCAATGACCGCTTTACCCGGAATATGGTTTTGGAGGACGGGAACTTCATTCCCTCGGATCTCTCGGAACATACGAGGCGTTATGTGGTCGGTTCGGACGGCATGAACGGCTGCGACTATCTGTATACCACCGTATTCGATATGCTCGCCTGGGACAGAGCGCTGCGCGAAGAAACGGTGCTGACACGCGAGGAGCAGAACATCATGTACGCCCCGATGCCGCTCAACAACGGCGACATTGCCAGAGCAGATGAGGACAACGACGGCTATGGCTTCGGATGGTGTTTCAAAACCGAACCGGAATCAGGGCTTATCGTTCGCCACGCGGGCGGTATGCCCGGGCTCGAAACGTGGTTCGAGCGTTTCGTTGACGCGGACAAAGTGCTCGTCATTATGAACTGCCACGACGTTGAAGACGCCAGAGTGTTCGAGAGCTTCTGGGAGGGCATGGAAGCGGTCGTAAGGGATGAGGAGCCCGAGCCCGTCGTCTGCATCGAGGATCTGATGATCAAGGATCCCGACAAGTCGAAATGGAAGAGCTTCTGCGGCAAATACGAGCATCCGGAGGACGAGGGGTTCGTGATCGACGAGGTGTTTGAAAAGGACGGAGAGCTGTGGGCGAAAGCGATCATTGACGACGATGACTACGACGAGCAGGGAGAATTTTCGTTCCGTCTCTATCCGCTCGACGAAAACGAATTCGGCAGAAAAGGCGGCTTCCTGAAAGTGGAATTCGGCGACGGCTGTCTTATTATGGACGATATTACCTGCAAAAAACTGTAAGCGTACGATAACAGGGGCGGCGGGGTGCACACCCTGCCGCCCGGAAAAGAGGAAACCGATATGATGTTTGAAATGACGCCTTGCACGGAAGACGAGGCGAAATTCATCGAAGAACAGGCGGAAAAGGTCTTCCGCGCGATCGCGCCGCCCGCACCGGATGCGGAGGA
>JAZNHI010000222.1:0-9431 GCA_045576895.1 Clostridia bacterium
GACCTGCTTCAGGATATAGCCCTTCCCCATCTCCCGATTCGAGCGGATGTTGCCGATCAGATACGATACATACGTCAGAACGATCGGGAAGAACAGCAGCACGCCGAGCGCGTGCGTCAGCACCGCAAGCATGGCGAACAGGTTCGCAAGCGGGAAAAGCTTTTTGCGGATGAACAGCAGACAAAGGATCGAGAGCAGCAGGAAAAGCCCGTCCGGCACCGTTGCCATCAGCACGAGCGAATACGGCATCAGCAGGAAATACCGGACCGAGCGGCGCGCAACCCTGCGGTCGAAATCGAGCTGGACCAGGTAGTACAGCGAAACGACGGCAAGCGCCGTGAAGAAATACGAGCCGAGGAAGCGCGCGTGGTTGAAGTTGAAGGTAAAGATCCAGAAGGCGTCGGACAGATAGCCGTACAGCGGGAACGCCGTCTCCGCATGATAGAAGTCGAGCCAGAGCCGCTGGATCTCGAAGAACGTGCCGGAATACCCGAACAGACGGAAATGCACGATGTACGTCAGCGGGAACTCCAGAAGCCTTAAAACCAGTACGAGAAGGAACAGTTTCAGAAGCTCCCGCGTGCCGCAGCGGCGGTATGTGCGGTCGCCCTCGCGCATCAGATGCCGCTCCTCCTCCCCCATCACCGTCGAAGACAGCGCAGGGATCAGGCGGATGCAGCCCGCGCCGAACAGCACGAGCAGCACCGCGGACAGGGCGATCGATTCCCAGTACCGCGGTGCGTCCGCATACAGCGAAAGACCGTACAGAAATGCGAGCACGGTCAATACGCTGATCTGTATGCAAAGATTGAAAATGTTCCTTCTACGCACGAATTATCGCAATGCTTTCGGTTTGCCGAAGACCTCGGAAAACAGCACGCCGCGCAGGATATCGTCCGGCGTGAAGTTCAGAAGCGCGTTGCCGTTCTGCGGCTGCGCCGCGGGCGCCTTTTTATCCTCCGGGTTCAGCGAGCAGAGATCATGCTCCGGATGTTCCCCTTTCGCGGCTTTCGGATCGTCGGGACGCAGCGCGCAGAAATCATGCTCCGTGTGCATCTTCTGTGCCTTCTGCGCGGGCTTTTGCTGCACGCGCGGCTCAAGGCGCACCCGCTCCTCCGTCCGGGGTCCCTCCTGCACGGGGTTCGGAACCTGTACGGTGGGACGGACCGGCATCGGGGTCTGCTGTCGCGGCTGGAACGGGGCGGCGTCCTGCCGCTCCCGCGCCGCACGTGCCTGCGCTTCTCTCTGTTTTGTTATCGCCGCTCTTCTCGTCACGGCAACGACAATGCCGATGACGATCAGCGGAAGGAGCGCAAAGACAGGCATGGTTCAGTTTCCTTTCTTATCCGAAGCCGGCGCTGCGGACTTGCCGATGGCAGTGCGCATCTCGGTATCGGACATGACGTTCTTCATATTGTAGTAATCCAACACACCGAGCTTGCCTTCTCTCAACGCCGCGGAGATCGCCTGCGGGACCTCTGCCTCCGCTTCGATGACGCGGGCGCGCATGCGCTGCACCTCTGCAACGTTCTCCTGTTCCTGCGCAACTGCCATGGCGCGGCGTTCCTCCGCCTTTGCCTGCGCGATGCGCTTATCCGCTTCCGCCTGATCGATCTGCAGCTGTGCGCCGACGTTTCTGCCGACGTCTACGTCCGCGATGTCGATGGAGAGGATCTCGAACGCGGTGCCCGCGTCAAGGCCCTTCGAAAGAACGGTACGGGAGATGGAATCCGGGTTTTCGAGAACTTCCTTGTGGCTGGACGCCGAACCGACGGTGGTGACGATGCCCTCGCCGACACGCGCGATGATCGTTTCCTCGCCCGCGCCGCCGACCAGGCGGTCGATGTTTGCGCGGACCGTGACCTTCGCCTTTGCGCGAAGCTCGATGCCGTCCATTGCAACCGCCGCGATGATCGGGGTTTCGATGACCTTCGGGTTGACGCTCATCTGAACTGCGTTCAGTACGTCGCGGCCTGCGAGGTCGATCGCGCAGGAGCGTTCAAAGTCCAGCGGAATGCCCGCGCGCTGCGCTGCGATCAGAGAGTCGACGACGCGATTCACGCTTGCTTTGCCGCTCGATTTGCCGCCCTTGGCAAGATAGTGCGCCTCAAGCTTGTTCATCGGGATCTTCAATCCCGCTTTGGTCGCCTTGATCATGGGGTTCACGATGTCCGCCGCGTTGACCTTGCGGATACGCATGCCGACGAGCTGGAACAGCCCGATCTTGACGCCGCTTGCGCTTGCAGAGATCCACAGCCCGAGCGGAACGAACGAGAAGAAGATGATCAGAAATACGACGACTGCGGCGCCGATGATCCAGGGAATGAATGCTTCCATAATGTCCTCCTGTTTTTATTGGATTGCTTTCAAAAGGTAGAGAACGCCCGTGATGAGCAGAATCGCGGCGGGGATTGCAACGACGAGCGCGATCCACTGCCGTCGGACGGTCTTCGGCGCCGCAGCGGGCGCGGGGTCCGAATCCGCCGGAGCGACGACGCCGCACTTCGGACAGACGTCCGTTGTGTAGAGCACGCCGCATTTTTTACAGTACTTCATTGGACGGTGATCTTGGTTCCGTCGACCGCAAGAACGGTGATCTCGGCGTCCTTGTCGATGAAGGTTGCCTGCGTCTGGACCGAGTAGCGCGTGCCGTCGATCAAAGCGATCCCGCTCGGACGAAGCGGCGTCAGCGCTTTGCCGGTCTTGCCGATCAGGTGCTCCAGAGATCCCGACAACGGCTTGACCGCCTCCGCTTCGATCCGATCCTTCAGAACGATCGGCGAGCGGAACAAGACGCCCTTCTTCAGCGAGGTCATGAATACAACGACCATTGCAATCAGGATCGCACCGAGCACCAGCGTGACGAGGATCGCCGTCACCGGGTTGTTGGTCATGAACTGCATCACGCATACGGCGATCAGGCAAAGAACGCCGCAGATGCCGGAGACGCCGAAGCCCGGCAGGAAGAGCTCCGCGATCAGAAACGCGAGCCCCAGGATGCTTAAGATCAGGCACGGCACCCAAAGCGGACCGAATACTGCTGCCATTGTTGTCCCTCCTGTTTTCTTTTTCGATCACAGTATACCATATCGCATGGATGAAGAAAAGTATTTTTTTCGTTTGTTATCTCCGTCTATTTATGGTATAATGCGGAAATAAGAGGTTCTATATCATGATTCGTCTGCTTTCCAAGATCTTTATACGGGAAACCGAAGCCGATTCGCCCGAGCGCGTACGCAGCGCGTACGGCGTTCTTTCGGGCTGCTTCGGGATCTTTCTGAACCTGATCCTGTTCACGCTGAAGCTGATCTTCGGGCTGGTCGCGCATGCCATGTCGCTGACCGCCGATGCGTTCAACAACCTCGGCGACGCAGGCTCGTCCGTGATCTCGCTCATCGGATTCCGGCTCGCCGCAAAGAAGCCGGACCGCGATCATCCTTACGGGCACGGGCGGATCGAATACCTTGCCGGAATGCTCGTTTCGATCGCGATCATCCTGATGGGCTGGACGCTGTTCCGCAACGCGCTCAATGTCATTCTGCACGGCGGCGCGTCTGCTTATACGGAGCATTTCTGGTCGTCGGTTGCGATCATGTGCTTTGCGATCCTTGTGAAGCTCTATATGTTTGTATATAACCGCGCGCTTGCGAAGCGGTTCGAATCGCCCGCGCTGAAAGCCGTGTCGTTCGACAGTCTCAGCGACACGGTCGCGACGACCGCCGTTCTCGGTTCCGCACTCGTGACGCACTTTGTGAAGCTTCCCGCTTGGCTCCAGCTCGATGCGTGGTGCGGTATGCTCGTTTCGCTGTTCATCCTTTACACCGGCTTCAAATCCGTGCGCGAGACGACCGCGCCGCTCCTCGGCAGACGCCCCGACCCGGAATTCGTTTCCGCAATCGAACAGGCGACGCTTTCCTTTGAGGGCATCGGCGGCGTGCATGACGTGATCGTGCACGACTACGGTCCCGGGCGCGTATACGTTTCCCTGCACGCGGAGGTCTCCGCCGACGCGAACGTGCGCGAGATCCACGACGTGATCGACAACGCCGAAAAGTATCTGTCCGAGCAGTTCAGCTGCAGCGCGACGATCCACATGGACCCGATCATCACCGACGATCCGGAGACTGCGAAGCTTCTTAAGAAGACGCAGTCCGTGCTTGCCTCGATCGACGAATCGCTTTCGATGCACGATTTCCGCGTGTCGCCCTCGCCCGAAGGCCGCACGCTGCTGTTCGACGTCGCCGCGCCCTTCGGCTATGCAGGCGACGACAGCGCGCTTTCCGAGCGGATCGCCGCCGCAATTTCCGACGCCGTACCGGGGTGCCGCGCCGTTGTGACGGTCGACCGTGCCGAATCGGATCCGAAAGGAGATGCCCAATGAAACCTGTCCTGTGTCTCGGCGATATCTGCGCCGATCTGATCATTCCATACGCCGCCGCGCTGAAGGCGAAGTCCGATCCCGCGTCCTGCGTAAACGCCGACGTGCGTCCCGCGGAGGGCGGCAGTGTCGCCAACACCGCCTGCGCGATCGCAAAGCTTGAGATCCCTGTGCTGTTTGCCGGAACCTGCGGGCTCGACGCGTACGGACAGATGCTGAAACGCGGGCTCGAGCGCGAGGGCGTCGATACATCGCTTTTAAGGATGGAACCGGATAAGCCCACGCAGCTGGTGCTTCTGGTGTTCAACGAGCAGGGCGACCGTACGGCGTTCGCATGTCCGGCGCATTTAGGCTCGCAGCATTCGATCCTGCCCGATCAGATCCCTGCCGATATCGTCGAACGCATTTCGTGGCTGCACGTGACCGGCATGATGCTCCGGGAGGATCCCGCCGCGTCGACGCAGCTCGACCTGATGCGGCGCTGCAGAGAATCGGGCGTTCCCGTTTCCTTCGATATCAACGTGCGCGTGGAAGCACTGCAGAACGAGCTGTTCGCAAAGAATCTCGGGCTGGCGAAGGAGCTTGCCGACTATATCTTCGGCTCGTCGTTCGACGAGATCCCGCTTCTGGCGGGTGAGCGCGACGCGGAGCTTGCTGCGCAAAAGCTTGCCGCGCACGGCGCCGCGGTCATTTCGCGAAGCGGCGATCAGGGCGCCGACCTGTTCCGGGACGGAACGCGCATCCACGCCCCCGCCTTCCCCGTCACCGTTGCCGATACCGTCGGCGCGGGCGACGCCTTTGACGGTGCGTTCATCGCCGCGAAGCTTTCGGGGCTGTCCGACGCGGACGCAATGCAGGAGGCGAACGCCGCCGCCGCAATCTGCGTCTCGAAGCCGAGCGGCAGAGGCTCCCCCGCGCGGGCGGAGCTGGACGCATTCCTGGCGGGATAATGATTCTTTTATCACACGCACCGGGTTCGGTGCGTTTTTTGTATTCCGGCGCGGCAAAGATGCGGAATAATTGTAAAATCTTTCCGAATCCGGTTGACGTTTCGCGCAAAGTGTGCTAATTGTATTAGTACAGTTAATACAGAAAGGAGCATGTCATGTTCACCATCGACAAACTGTCCCGCACGCCGATCTATGAACAGCTGATCACGCAGTTCGAATACGGGATCCTGTCCGGTGAGATCGCACCGGACGGAAAGCTGCCGTCGGTGCGCGAGCTTTCGCAGGAGCTGTGCGTCAACCCGAATACGCTGCAGCGCGCGTTCAACGAGATCGAGAACCGCGGGCTTTGTTATTCGGTGCCCGGCAGCGGACGGTACATCGCAAAGGACGCCGTGATCGCCCTGCAGGCGCGGTTCGATCGCTCGCTGAGCGAGTTTTACGCGACCGTGGAAGCGCTGAAATCGCAGGGAATTTCCGAACAGATCCTGAAGAAAGCGATCGAAGCCGTCTATCAATCATATCGAGGAAAGGAGAATGTACAATGATTCAGATATCCGAATTGATCAAGCGGTTTGACGAGAAGACCGTTCTCAACCGTCTGAACTGCACGATTCCGGAGGGCTGCGTTTACGGGCTGGTCGGCTCGAACGGCTCCGGCAAATCGACCCTTTTACGGCTGATCTCCGGCATCTACCGTCCCGAAAGCGGAACGATCACGATCGACGGACAGCCGGTCTTTGACAATCCCGCCGTCAAGAACCGCATCGTCTTTGTGCCCGACGAGCTGTTCTTCCTGCCGCATGCAAACCTCCGGCGCATGGAAAAGCTTTATGCTTCGGTTTACGAGCGGTTCTCGCACGAGCGGTTTGAAGCGCTGCTCAAGGATTTCGGGCTGGACCCGGAAGCGAACCTGAACACGTTTTCAAAGGGCATGCGCCGTCAGGCGGCGACGATCCTCGCGCTTTCGTGCCGCGCGGACTTCATTCTCTTCGACGAGACGTTCGACGGACTCGACCCCGTGATGCGCAACCTCGTCAAGAATCTTCTGTACCGCGAGGTGCTCGAACGCAAGGCGACCGCCGTCATCACGAGCCATTCCCTGCGCGAGCTTGAGGACACGTGCGATCAGCTTGCGCTGCTGCATGCGGGCGGCATCATCTTCGAAAGCGACGTCGATCATCTCAAGACCTCGCTGTTCAAGGTGCAGGTTGCGTTCAGCGACGACTACGACGAGTCGCGCTTCGAGGGCATCGACGTTCTGAACTGCATCAAGCGCGGCAGCGTCGCTTCTCTGATCGTGCGCGGCGACCGCGACGAGACCGAGGCGAAGATCCTGGCGATGGGACCGGTGCTCTTTGAGATCCTTCCCCTCTCGCTCGAGGAGGTCTTTGTCTACGAAATGGGTCAGCGCGGATATGAGTTCTCCGAAGTTCTGAAACAGGAGGTGCAGTAAGATGCGTAATCCTTTGATCCATCGCGGCTTCTTCCGTGAAATGGTCCGTCAGCTCCGCACAAAAGGACTGGTTGGGACCTTCATCCTTGCCGGTGTGAACCTGATCGTCTTCTCGGTCCTGATCACGCGCGATCCGCTTGACGGCGTTATGGGGAATCTGGATCCTCGGCTGATGGCGCTGCCGATGCTGCTGTTCCTCTATGTCATGTCCCCGATCATGGTGTTCGGCGCATACCGCTGGCTTTGTAAGCGTGTAATGAGCGATTTCTACCACGCGCTCCCGCTTTCGAGAACGCAGATCTACGCTTCCGCAACGGCTGCGATCTTCCTGTGGCTTCTCATTGCGCTCGGCTCCTACGCCGTCGTCAACGCGCTTCTGTTCACCGTCTTCGGCATGCCGTTCAACTATCTGCTGTTCCTGTGCGTGTTCCTGAACATGCTGCTTGCGGCGATCGAGATCGTTGCGGCGTTCTCGATCGGAAGCGCGCTGTGCGGCAGACGGTTCGCCGCATTCTTCCAATCGGTCACGGTGCTGTTCCTGCCGAGGATCCTTCTGACCGCGTTCTGGATGTTCGTGGAGGGCGACAGCGGGCTCGCGACGCCGTTCTCGCTGCTGCCGTTCTTCCTGAACCCGGCGTTCAACATTGCGGCGACGCCGCTTCATTCGCTGATCTACAACATCGATTACGCGAACATCCCGGCGATGCTCTATTCGCTCGTATACGGCGCGGCGCTTCTGACGCTCGGCTGCATCGCGTTCCGCAGGCGCAAGTCTGAGCTTGCGGAAAATCCGTATGCAAGCAAGGTCCTGCAGACTGCGGCGCGCGTGATGGTCGGTATGTGGTCGCTTATTTCGGTCATCGTACTTCTGAACCTGCGCGTCGCATCGATTGCAGAAGCCGACGAGGTCTTTTCTGCCTATATGCTGGCGCCCATGACCGTGTCCGCCGTCATCTTCTCCTTCATCTTCTACTGCCTCTATGAGCTGATCTCATCCAAAAAGTGGAAGCCGGTCGTGAAGGCGATGCCGTTCTACGGACTGTGCATCGTGCTCGCGCTGTTCTACATCTTTGTGCCGAACTGGATCGCGGATCTCCGTAAGCCCAGCGAGGTCTCCGCAGATGAGATCAAATCCTACCGGTTCAACAGCGAATCTTCGCTGCTGCTGCCGTTCGGAATCGAAAACACGCGCTCCTATCCGGATTACCTCCTGGAGCATCATACGTTTTCCGATCTGCGCGGCAAGGCGCTGATTGCAACGCAGTCGAAAAAGAATCGGGAACAGCGCTCTTACGCCTCCTTCGCGGATTGTGCCGTCGTCAGGGACGGAGGCCTGTTCCGCAAGGTCGTCTATCTGTCGGATTCTTCTCCCTCCCCCATAAACGGTCCGACAAGAAAGCAGATCTATAATACCTGCATGAACGATCCCGCTTTTGCCGAAAAGCTCCTGTCCTATCCGAAGGGCATGATCTGGTATGATTGCGACGGATTGACGGCGACGGAAGCAAAGGAGGTCGGACGGCTGTTCCGCGAGGATTTTGAAAAGCTGACGCCGGAGCAGCGCGAAACGCTGATCAACATGCGAAACAGCCTGATCGATACGACGTCTGACGCGAATGTGGTCGATCTTGGGATCACGCTGTACGGCTGTGTCGGGACGAACAATTACCGTATGTCGTATAAGCTGAACGAGCTGACGCCGAACGCAACGCGCTGCATGCTTGACTACCTGAACGCGCGATACGAGAAGGATGTGCGTCAGGGTCTCCGTGACTTTGTCCGCTGGATGGAACATCCGAACGACAGCATGTCCCTGCGTACGGTTTACATCGGAACTGCGGAGTTTCGGCCGTACATGGTCTGGAGTTCAGAAGACCGCGAATCGTTTGACTCGCCGAAGGAAGCGCATCCCGCCGAATACCAGATGCTGAAGGCGCTCAGCGAAGCGCCGCTGGCAACCGATCCGACGCATTGCGTGACGGTACGGATATCCGACTATCACTATTCCGGTTCGATCTTCTACGGTACATCAAACGTAGAATCGATGACCTTCGGACTAAATGCGGACGAACCGCTGATGAAGATGATCCTGCAGTGGATGCGCGATAGAAAGATCGACGACGTCGCCGTTTCCTACGACGGCGTATAACGAAACACAAAAAGGAGCTTCCGCAGGGAGGCTCCTTTCTTTGTGTAAACCGAATGATCTCTCCCTCATCAGAGGGAGGTAAATATCGGTGTCGTTTTTCGACCGTCCCTTGTGAGGGGAGGGAGACCGCTTGCGGTGGTGGGTTAGTTATCCTGCCTGCCCGGCACCGCTCCCGTCATGCGGAGGTGGATATATGCGCGATTTCCGACCGCCCCTTGTGAGGGGGACCGCTTGCGGTGGTGGGGTAGCTGCGGCGTCCGGCTTTTGCAAAGTATCATTCATCCATCCGCGAAAAGCTTGCCGCTTTTCTGCGAGTCTACCTCATCCGGCTCCGCTCACGCTTCGCCACCTTCCCCATATCAAGACTAACTATTAAAAGTCAAGACCCAAATAGGTGAGATTGAAGATTATTTGAAAGTTCATCGCCGCCCTTGACAAACAGCCTGCAAGCGCAGGAAAAAGCAAGCGAGGGCGATGAAGGGAACAGGAAACAAGCCTACG
>JAZNHI010000223.1:0-4538 GCA_045576895.1 Clostridia bacterium
CGCTTCCTTTCATTTCATTCGGAGCGAAAGCGGCCGCACATTTTCAGCCGTTTGTCAAGTGCTTTTTGCAAAATAAAAAGGCTTCTATGTTTTTTCTTTACATAGAAGCCTTTGCGTCATCTTATCTTAATGACATTGGCCTGAGCGCGTTCTCTTTTTTTACGTCGAAATCGTTGCCTTTTACGTTCCTGTTTTGTATAATGAAACCATCTGAAATACGGAGATACTGACATGGTCACAAAAAAGCTATTCGGTGCAACAAAAGACGGACTCGATGTCTATGCCTATACGATCACAAACGGTGGCGGAATCGCCGTGACAGTGCTTGATTACGGCGCTACGCTGCAGTCGGTCGTGCTGCCGCACAAAAGAGAGCGCGTCGACGTCGTGCTCGGATATGATACGATCGGAGAATACGAAAATAACGACGGATATCTCGGCGCGTCGATCGGACGATTTGCCGGACGCATTCCGGACGCCGTTCTGCGCATTCATGATGAGGTCTTCCCCGTAACCGCAAACGAAGGCAAGAACCAGCTGCACGGCGGCAGAATCGGGTTTGACAAGCGTGTTTGGGAGACGGTATACGCTGCAGACAAAACCGTTCGTTTTTGTTTGGATTCTGCGGACGGAGATGAGGGTTATCCCGGATCTATGCTGATTCATGCAGCTTATACGCTCCGAGACAATACACTCGAGATCGACTATCTCGGCACGCCGGCGCCGAGCAGTTCCTCGATCGCGTGGAACCCGACGAATCATGCTTACTGGAACCTGAACGGACACGACACCGGCGACGCGCGGAAGCATCTTTTGGAGATCCCGGCGGACCGTTATGTACCGGTCGGTCCCGATATGATCCCATTGGACGGCGAAGCGGACGTTACGGGAACGCAGTTCGATTTCCGCACGCTGCGCGAGATCGGCGGCGCTTACGACAACAGCTTCGTCCTGTCCGGCAGACCGATCCGTCTTTGGGGCAATCGCGGTATCGGCATGGAAATTCGTACAAACTGTACGGCGGTACAATTTTACAACGCAAAGTTTCTCGGCGAACGCCGCGGCAAGGGCGGCGCGCAGTACAGACCGTTCGGCGCGGTCTGTCTCGAAACAGAAGGAAGGCAGACGCTGCGCGACATGCCGATTGCAGAAGAAAACATCCTTGCACGCAGCCGCGTCAGTCATGAACGCATCACTAAATTTCGTTTTATCATCCAGGAGGATTAAACATGGAATCCATTGAAAACATGCAGAAAGAATTCGCGGCAATCTTCGGACACGAAGCAAGACGAACGTTTATCGCCTGCGGACGCTCGGAGCTGATCGGAAATCACACCGATCACCAGCACGGCATGGTGCTTGCCTGCGGTGTGAATCTGTCGGCAGTTGCTCTTGCCGCGCCGAGTGATCGAAACGAGATCCGGCTTGTATCGAAAGGCTTCCCCGCCTGTTCCGTCATGCTCGATGCGCTCGAGCCCGATCCGAACGAATACGGCACGACAACCGCACTTTTGCGCGGGGTTCTGAGCGGGATTGTGCAGCGCGGCGCAAATCCGTTCGGTCTCGATATCTATCTTGTATCCAATGTTCTCTCCGGAAGCGGATTGAGTTCCTCCGCCGCGATCGAGGTTCTGCTTGCCGGCGTCATGGAGGGATTCTATCTCGACGGCGATCTCGATGAAATCGCACTCGCAATGATCGGACAACGCGCCGAAAACGTCTATTTCGGTAAACCCTCCGGTCTGCTCGATCAGATGGCGTGCGCGCTCGGCGGGATTCAGTTTTTTGATTTTGCCGATCCAGCGGTTCCGATCGCCGAACGCATAAATTTTGATTTTGCGAAGAGCGGTCATTCTCTCGTCATCATTGACTCCGGCGCAGATCACGCAAACCTGACCGATTGCTATGCGGCGATCACGCGTGAGCTTTCCTCGCTGGATTCGTTCTTCGGCGCGACTGCGCTGCGCGATGTCTCCGAGGATGATTTCTATGCTGCTCTTCCGGTTCTGCGCAGGTTGTTCGGGGATCGTGCGGTTCTTCGCGCGATGCATGTCTTTGAAGAGAACAAACGCGTTCTTGCTGCAAAAGCCGCGCTCGAACAGAATGATTTCAATTCCTTCCTTGCCGCATTGAACGCATCCGGCGAATCGTCCTATACGATGCTGCAGAATGTGATCGCCGAGGGACACGAGAACGCGCAGGCTGTCGCTTTCACGATCTGCTATGCGAAAAAGCTCCTGAACGGAAAAGGCGCCGTTCGCGTGCACGGAGGCGGATTTGCGGGAACGGTTCTTGCAATCGTTCCGAACGAAATGCTCGACGACTTCTGTGCCGATATGGAACGTGTCCTTTCCCCCGGCGCTTGCCATCCGCTTTCCGTACGCAAACGTGGGGTGTATGAATTGCATATGGAGGACTGAGCTATGAACCGCAAACGTTTCTGGGCTGCCTTGTTTGTTTTCAGTCTGATCGGTCAGATTGCATGGGTCGTTGAAAACATGTATTTCAACGTCTTTATCTATCACATGTTCAACGCATCGCCTGCCGAAATCTCTTTGATGGTGCAGGCGAGCGCCGTTGCCGCGACCCTGACGACGCTGTTCATCGGTG
This sequence comes from Clostridia bacterium, assembly GCA_045576895.1. Lineage (GTDB taxonomy): Bacteria > Bacillota > Clostridia > Christensenellales > CAG-138 > UBA3792. The sequence continues at coordinate 2,611 of JAZNHI010000223.1, forward strand.
CATTGTCGGACCGGCTCGGAAAGCGCAAGGCGTTTATCACCGTCGGGTACATTCTTTGGGGTATATCCATCCTGTGCTTTGCGGCGCTGCGCATCGATTGGATCGAAAAGCTCTTTCCGAATACCGCAAAAAGCGCCGTTAACGCCGCTTCGATCGGTGTGACGCTTGTCATCGTATTTGACTGCATTATGACGTTTTTCGGTTCGACTGCCAACGATGCGTGCTTCAATGCGTGGCTGACCGACAGCACAGACGACTCCAATCGCGGCAAAGCCGAAGGCGTGAATGCCATGATGCCGCTTGTTGCGATCCTTGTCGTGTTCGGCGGAACGATGTGGGCAAAGAAGGACAATGCGGCGCACTGGACGATCCTGTTTCTGATCATCGGCGGGATCGTGCTTCTTTCCGGCGTGCTCGGCTTCTTCCTGATCGACGACAGCAAACAGCCGGATCCGAATCCGGACGGTTATTTCAAAACGCTGTTTTACGGCTTTCGTCCCGGCATCGTCCGCCGGAATCCCGATCTGTACCTATCGCTGGTCTGCTTTACGATCTTCGGTATTTCGATTCAGGTTTTCATGCCGTACCTGATCCTTTACTATACAGAAGCGCTGCATCTGGACAATTATGTACTGATTATGGCGCCGGCGATCGTGCTTGCGGCTGTCGCAACGGCTTTCTATGGACGTCTGTATGATCGTATCGGCTACCGTAAATCTCTGATTCCCGCATTGCTTGTTCTGCTCGCCGGATATGTCTTCCTGTATGCGTGCCGTCATACCGCGCTTGTCTTTATCGGTTCGCTTCTGATGATGTGCGGCTACCTCTGCGGCATGGCAGTATTCGGCGCGCGCATCCGCGATTGTACGCCGCTCGGCATGGCGGGACGCTTCCAGGGACTGCGCATCATCGGACAGGTGCTGATCCCGGGCGTCGTCGGTCCAGAGATCAGCAAGCTTGTATTGCGCGGAGCGGAGACGGTAATCAACGACGATGGTACCTCCTCTTTTATTCCGAATGCAGATATATACCTATGGGCAGGTATTGCGCTTCTTCCGATCGCAATCGTTATTGCAGCGGAAATCATCCGCGGCAGAAAGGCACAGAAGAATGCTTAACGCATATCCGCGACCGCAGCTGAAGCGGGACAGTTTCATAAATCTGAACGGAATCTGGGACTTTTCCGTTACCAAAGGCGAGATTCCTTCGTCGTTTTCGGAAACGATCTTTGTTCCCTATCCGCCTGAGTCGCCCCTGTCCGGTATCGATCGACGCATTCTGCCGGACGAGACGATGTGGTATCGCCGTACGTTTTCCGCTCCCTTACATACCGATCACGAGCATGTTATTCTGCATTTCGGCGCAGTCGATCAGTTTGCCGAGGTACAGTTGAACGGGATGCTTCTCGGTAGTCACGAAGGCGGATACCTTCCGTTTTCGTTTGATATCACAGAGTTTCTGCGCAAGGAAAATGTGCTTCTGGTAAACGCCGTCGACGCGTTGGATCACGCATATCCCTGGGGAAAACAAAAGCATAAGAACGGCGGCATGTGGTATACGCCTTTTTCCGGCATCTGGCAATCCGTCTGGATGGAAATCGTTCCGGAATCCTATATCACGGGGCTGAAGCTGATTCCGTCGCTTGACGCGATCACGGTCTCCGTCGAGACAAATACGCCGTTCTGCGGCGCTCTGCTTGAAATCGAAACGGAAGGCGATCCGATTCGTGTTGAGATGGATAAGCCGGACGTGACCGTACGGATCCCCGATCCGATGCTTTGGACGCTCGAAACGCCCCATTTATACCGTTTTTTCATTCGGTACGGCAATGATACCGTGCATTCCTATTTTGCGCTGAAAACGGTCTCCTGCGGCGTTATAAACGGTATTCCCCGCCTGCTGCTGAACGGTAAGCCTTACTTTTTTCA
>JAZNHI010000224.1:0-16263 GCA_045576895.1 Clostridia bacterium
CTCCTTGGCTCACAGAACGACATGGCTACGATCCGACTTAAAAGAACGGCGAAATGTATGCGCTGACCGAGGAGACCTTTACGGGCTTCGATACGGTCAAGGCGTTCCATCTGGAACAGCGTCAGCGCGAACGGCAGGGCACGCTCTGCGACGACATGCGCGACGCGGCGCGAAAGGGCACGTTCCTTGCGTCGATCGTACAGCCGATCGTGGCGCTTTCAAATAACATCGCCTATATCGTGATCTGCATCCTCGGCAGCGTGTTTGTCGCAAACAATCTGTTCGGCATGAGCGTCGGTACGATCATGGCGTTCGTGATCTACGCGCGCATGTTCGCGGGACCGCTCGAAAGCATTGCGCAGGGCTTTTCGATGCTGCAGCAGACGATCGCTTCCGCCGAGCGCGTCTATCAGATGCTCGACGAGGAGGAGATGACCGAGGCGACCGAGGAGACCGCGCCGAAGGGCGAGGGCAATGTGCAGTTCGAGAACGTCGATTTCTCCTACGATCCCAAGCAGCCGCTGATTCAGGGGCTCACCATCGACGTCCGCGCCGGGGAAAAGGTCGCGATCGTCGGACCGACCGGCGGCGGCAAGACCACGATCGTGAACCTCCTGATGCGCTTCTACGACGTCGACGGCGGCAGGATCCTCGTGGACGGCAAGGACATCATGAAGATGCCGCGAAACGCGCTCCGCAGCGTGTTCTCGATGGTTCTGCAGGACACGTGGCTGTTCAGTGGCACGATCTACGACAACATTGCCTACGGCAGACCGGACGCCACGGAGGAGGAGGTGCACGAGGCGGCGAAGCGCGCGCACATCGACCGGTTCATCCGCTCGCTGCCGCAGGGCTACGACACGGTGATCAACGAGGAGACGACGAACATCTCCGGCGGACAGAAGCAGCTTCTGACGATCGCCCGCGCCTACCTTGCAAACCGCCCGATCCTGATCCTCGACGAAGCGACGTCGAACGTCGACACGCGCACGGAGATCCTGATCCAGAAGACGATGGACGATCTGATGAAGGACCGCACGAGCTTCGTCATCGCGCACCGGCTTTCGACGATCGTCGACGCCGACACGATCCTGGTCGTGAACCACGGCACGATCGTGGAGCAGGGCACGCACAGGGAACTGCTTGCAAAGAACGGCTTCTATGCGGAGATCTACAATTCGCAGTATGAGCTTCTGAACTGAATAAAAAAGAGAACGCCTCCGGGTTTTTCCGGAGGCGTTTCTGCGTTTATTGGCTTTTGCTTGCCGTGACCGGCACGGAAAGGTTGTAGATGAATTCGTGAAAGTCCGTGTCGGGGGAGAGCCATTCCTCCGCGCGCGAGAACGGCACGAGCACCGGCATGCGCGGGTGGATCTCGCGGATCGACTTTTCGGCGTCCTGCGTCAGGATCGAAAAGCAGGGGAGACGCCGGCTGTCCGAGGTGCGGACATAGAGCCCGGCAAGGTACAGCGGATCGCCGGTTTCGGCGGCGAACGCGAAGCGCGTTTTCCTGTCTGCGTCGGTCTTTTTCCATTCAAAGTAGCGCGACGCGGGAATCAGACAGCGGCGCTCGTCGATGCTCGAAACGAACAGATCCTTTTCCGGCGCGGTCTCCATGCGCGTGTTGAACACGAGCATGCCGCGCCTCGGGTGGATAAAGCCCCATTGCATCGGGAACGCGCCGATCCTGCGGTGCAGAGCGGACGGTGCGATCACCGGCGCAACGTCGGTGGGACGGATCTCGCCGAACGGCCTCATGCCCGCGCCGAGCTTGTCGGACACGCGCAGAGCGTCTTTGATCAGCGCTTCGAGATATTCGTCTCTGACCTCCTGATAGATCTCATATCTGCCGCACATCGGGCTCCTCCTTTCGCTGCAAAGCCAGAAGCACCGCGTCGACCAGCGCTTCGACCGGCTGCGTGCCGTCGAGCGTCAGCAGCGGGCAGGAAAGCTTCTGACTCCATGCGTCGTGCATCGCCTTGCTTCGCATCTCGACGCCGCCGGTATCGTAGCCCGCCGCCCAGCGGTAGAACGCCTGCTGTTCCTCGTACATATCGCCGCCGGGCAGAATGCGCGCGCCGAAGCGTTCGGATTCGCGCGCTTTGAGCCTTTGAAGCCGCACGTCCGTCGGCGTAAAGAGCCGCACCGCAAACGTAAAGTACGGGATCAGCGGATCGCCCCAGCCCACCACGGAACCGGAGAGAACGGCGTTTTCGGACGCGTCGATCGCAGCGGATATCAGCGCGACGCGCTCTTTGGGATCGCGCTTTTCGGTAAACGGCGGGTCCACGGGCAGCCAGTAAAAGTCGTCCGTGTCGAGATGGCAAAAGCCCGTACGTTTGCAGAACGCCGCCGCAAGCGTGCTTGTGCCGGAACCGGACGCGCCGAAGATGTGGATGACCTGTTTCATGGCTGAAGCTCCAATCGGTAGACGTCCGTTCTGCGCTGTTTGAGCACCGGAACGGCGCTGCGCACCTGTTCCACACGGTCGAGATCCAGCTCGGTCACGGCAACGCCCTCCTTCTCGTCCATCTGCATCAGCACCTCGCCCCACGGCGAACAGACGATCGAGTGTCCCCACGATTGATAGGACGCGTCGGGATCGCGCGCGGGCGCAACGCCGACGGTATAGATCTGGTTGTCGACCGCGCGTGCGCGGAACAGCAGCTCCCAGTGCGCGGGACCGGTCGTCATATTGAACGCGGCGGGCACGAGGAGCACCTTTGCACCGGCGTCGACCGTGAGCCGCGCAAGCTCCGGGAAGCGGAGATCGTAGCAGATGCAGAGTCCCATGGTGCAGAAATCGGTGGGGAAGACCGTCACGCTGTTTCCGGGCGAAAGCGTATCGGATTCAAAGAATCGCTGTCCGCCTTTTACGTCGATGTCGAAAAGGTGCATCTTGCGGTGCTTCGCAATCTGCGTTCCCTCCGGATCGAAAACGTACGCGGTGTTGTACACGCGATCGCCATCGCGCTCGGCGATCGAGCCGCCGCAGAGATACACGTGCCGTTCCTTCGCAAGCGCCGAAAGGAATTGCCGCGAAGGACCGTCCTCGGGTTCCGCAAAGGTCGGAAACAGCCGTGATTCGTACGGTCCGTTCCACATTTCGGGGAGCATCAGAAGGTCCGCCGCGCCGTCGGGAATCGCAGAGACGAGCGCGCGGATGTGCGCGTACGTTTCCGCCTTTGTCGCTTTCTGCGCAAGCTGAATGCTTGCGATCCGGATATTCATAGGCTCACCTTCCCGTATGCTTTTTCAGGGTCTCCAGAAGCCAGAGACCGGTTTCCGTGTAGTCCTCGGGCGCAAAGCCGCTGTACTTCGGCACGTTGAAACGGATCGCGGAGCACGCCTCGTTCGCTTTCGAAAACGCCCACATGCAGTAGGAGATGTGTTCGCGCTCGAGGAGGTCGATCCACGCATCCGCGCTTTCGAGATCGCGCGGCAGTCCGCCGCTTGCCGCCGTAACGCCGAATTCGCTGACGAAGATCGGCAGGCCCGCCTTGCTGAGCGTTTCGGTCATGTCGCGGTATTCCTGTCCGTGCGTTGCGGCATAGAAGTGCAGGGTATAGAGGAGGTTGTCGAACGGAAGCGGATCGGCGGCGACGCTCATGAGGTCCTTCGACCAGTCGGGATTGCCCACGATGATCACGGAATCGGGATCCTTTTCGCGGATCACGGGGATGATGCGCGCGGCGTACGCCTTGACCGCAGACCAGTCGACGCCGTTCGGCTCGTTGCAGATCTCGTAAAGCACGTTGTCGTGATCGCGGTACGTCTCCGCCATCTCGGCAAAGAAGCGCTCCGCTTCGTCAATATACTTGTTCGGGTCGCCGTCGCTCAGGATATGCCAGTCGATCAGCACGTACATGTCGTGCGCCGCGGCAAGCGCAACGCCGTTCGCAATGTCCTGCTTGTGGCGGTCCTTGTCGCCCTGGGTGCAGTAGCCGACGATGCCGACGCCGTAGGTGTACAGCGGCAGCCGGAACAGATTGACGCCGTCGTCCTCGGCAAGCTCTTTGAACAGCGGATCGTTCAGGAACGATTCCGAGGTGATCAGTCCGTTCAGGCTTACGCCGCGCAGCATCACCGGCTCGCCGCCCTCGGAGCAGAGTTTTCCGTCCTTCACCCGCAGCCTCCCGCAGGTGGACGGACGCGCGCGCCCGTCGGAAACGGCAGGCTTCTTTGCGCATCCCGCAAAGCCGGAAAGCAGCAGAACCGTAATCAGCAGCAGGGACAGGATCTTTTTCATGGCGGGCTCTCCTCGGATTGTCGGTATGGGGGACAACGCCCCCGACATTGTATATTATAACGCAGCCGCCGGAAAAAGGGAAGACCCCGCCGCGCGTTTCGGACGGTTTTTTAAGCGCGAAAATCTGCGAATCTGCAGCTGTGTTAACAATTTTTTCGATATTGTCGGGTCCGTTGATATGGACAAATCCGGATACTTGGTTTATAATATATAAGATAAATTGCGGGCGGTATGTGCAGGGGACTGCGAGCCGGTCCGAAGGACGTCGATCCGCAACAAACAGCATCAAAGGAGAGGGAAAATGAACGGCTTCTTCAGCAAAACGAGGCGCGTGCTGTCGCTTCTGATCGCGCTGGTCATGCTCTTCGGCATGATCGGCAGCGCGGCGGCGGACACGGAAGAACCGCAGCAGGAGCGCGGCGCGTCGGACTTCTATCTGGTCGGCTCCATGAACGACTGGGACGTGAACGAGGATTACAAGCTCACGCAGAATACCGGCTCGAGCACGACGGAGTACATGATCACGCTCGATCTTCAAGCCAACGCAGAGTTCAAGGTCACCGACGGGAATAAATCCGCGTGGTACCCGGACGGTATGGATAACAACTATACGATCTCTGAAGCGGGCAATTACACCGTTTATTTCCGTCCGAACGCAGACGGCGGTACCGACTGGCATTATGGTTACCTCTATGCCGAGAAAAACGTGATCACGACCTACGAGATCACCGTCACCACCGACGGCAACGGCACGGCAGTCGCGGACAAGGATGAGGCGCAGGCAGGCGAAACCGTCACCGTCACGATCACGCCGAACGAGGGCTACGAGCTCGATGCCGTCACCGGCGCGCCCGAGACATGGAACCTCGAAGGCAACATCGGCACGTTCACAATGCCCGCGGAAGAGGTCACGCTTTCCGTGACGTTCAGGGAGATCCCGCCGGCACAGTCCTATCGGATTACGACGCAGATCACCGGCGAAGGCACGGTTGACGTTCCGACAAGCGCACTCGAGGGCAGCGAGGTCACGGTCACCGTCACACCTGCCGAGGGCAACGCGCTGCGGGCGCTGAAGGTCGACGGCAGAGACGTCACCGCAAGCGTGAGCGAGAATTCGTACACCTTCACCATGCCGGGCTATGCGATCACCGTGGAAGCGGTCTTTGACGAGGTTCAAGAGGGCAGCCATTATATCCATGTGAATGTGTACGGTCTCGGCACCGCGTTCGCCGACATGACTACGGCGGAGCCCGGTGAAACGGTTACGATCACGGTCGAGGCGAGCATCGGCTACGTGTTCTGCTACATCGAGGTCAACGGGGTTTCGCAGGGCAACGGCATCACAACCTTCACGATGCCGGATGCGGATGTAACGGTCAGCGTCGTATTCGAGCGCAGAACGTATGAGATCACGCTGGACAGCGGTGTGCAGGGCACGATGAACGCGATCCCGCGAAACAATGAAGCATATTCCGATACCGAAGTGCAGATCATCGTCAACGCGGACGAGGACTATGCGGTCAAAACCCTGATTGTCACGAACGACACGACGAGCGACACCGTGGAAGTAACGCTGAAATCAAAGGACGGACAGACCTCGATCTATACGTTTACGATGCCGGCAAGTCCGGTCACCGTCACAGCAAGCTATCGGAAGGTCGCAACGAACGGCTACTACCTGATAGGAAACCACGGCTGGGCGACGAATCCGGATGATAACATCGATATGATCGACGGCGTCGACAAGTTTGTCGACGATCTCTCGGTTTCGGGACAGATGCTGCTGACGGTCGACCTCGAGGCGGGACAGCAGATTAAGGTCGTAAAGGTCGTGGACGGCGTGATCGACACCTGGTATCCGGAGACCGGACCGAACTACACGGTCACGAACGCTGAAGCGGGCATGAGCGTGATCTATTTCCGTCCGGGATACGGCGGACCTTCCGACTGGTTCCAGAACTGCATCTTCGTCAAGCATCTGCCGTACGATTTCTATCTCGTGGACATTGCGACCTCGCAGATCCGGCAGGACGACAAGCTCTTTATCAATAAGGAGTTCAACGGCAACGAGATCATCAACAGCAAGAACGAGACCATCAAGGGCCTCTACGGCTCCGAATACGAGCATATGGTCCTGACCTGGCTGGAATCGGGCGACAAGATCAAGGTCGTTAAGGTCCAGAACGGCGCGATTAAAGAATGGCTGCCGGACGGCATGGGGCTTGAATACCCGACCTATCGCTATTCCGACAGCGAATATCCGCAGGATCCGGCGTACACCGGCATGGTCTTCGTGTTCTTCGAGGAGCAGATCGGCAACGTGACCGGATACGACGGACAGATCCACTATCCGCGCATAGACTGGACGAACCATGTGTTCGATGTGCAGAAAGCGTATAAGGCGGACGCCGCGGACAAATCGACGGTGAATCCGCTGAACGCCGAATCGCTGACCTATAACCTCGAGCACGGCAGCATTTCGCTTTCCACCGGCACACCGTTCATTCGCGACAGCCGCGCAAACGAGACGAACATCATCTATGAGCTCGCGCTGAACCAGAAGGTCTACGTTTCCGTTCTCGCGGAGGCAGGCTATGCGCTCGACGGCACGCCGTACATCACCTACGGCAACGCCCGCGCCGATATGATAAAGGACGGCGATCGCTGGTACTTCACCATGCCGGCGGCGGACGTCGTGATCCACGCGCCGATGCGCAAGGTCTTCCGCACCCAGTCCGTCCTGCTGTCCGGACAGATCGGCGTCAACTTCTACGTCGACCTTACGGGGCTCGATACCTCAAAGTGCGAGATGCGCTTTCAGATCGGCAAGTCCACGACGGAGCAGATCGATACCTTCGACCCGAATCATCACAGCTCGATCACGCCGACGAACTTCGGCTTCACCTGCTTCCTGAACGCGATTCAGATGGCGGACGACATCACCGCGGAGCTTTGGTGCGACGGCGAAAAGATCTCCTACAAGCATTATTCGCTTGAGGAGTACGTCAAGTACTTCGAGCGCGCCGACAGCACGCAGGACGGCGTCGTCGAAGCGCAGCGCGTCATCCGCGCGATGATCGATTTCGGCTATTATGCGCAGAGGTATATGTTCCTTGCAAAGCCGGCGCTTGTCGAGAAGTATGCTGAGGTAGAGCGGCATTATGCGACACAGTATGACTTCACGTCGATCAAGCGTATGACCGAGAGCCATTCGCTGACCAACACGGATCATGTGAACCTCGGCAGTTCGGATATCAAGTCACTCAGCGCATCGATCGCCGTGGATTCCGCAACGGCGCTGATCATCACCATGACGATGAAGCCTGAAACGACGTCCACACCGGAGATCAAGGTCGGCACGCAGACGCTGTCGCTTGAAAATCCGGAAATCGTCGGCAGCACCTATACGTGGCGGCTCAGGGATCTTTCGGCAAAGAACGGCAGCGAACGGAGATTCGAGGTCCGGATCGAGGGCATCACGCCGCACAATCTGGACAAGCTGTTCACGATCAAGGGAACGGCAGGAAGCGCGTTCACGATCAAAGCGTCGACGTTCTCCTATATTGATCTGGTATTGTCTTTGGAATCTGCGGCATATCTGGACGAGATGAAGATGCTGGTCGCGTCGATGTACGCGTTCCATGAAGCCGAGGTCGAATACCGCAACTACATGAGCAATCACTGAATCGGAGGAAACCGGCTATGATGAAAGAACAGTATGAAAAAGCATGGATGGAAGTAATCCGGTTCGAACGCGGAGCGGACATCATTATCACAAGTCCGAACGACGATACGCCGCTGCCCGAGACCGGCGAATAACGGAACGCTGCGGCAGACAAGGGAAAAATGTGCAGCAGTCGGTTTATTGATCCGAGTGATCAATCGGTCGACATCCTGTGCAGAAAGGAGACGATGCCGTGATCAGTGTGATCATACCGGTGTATAACGTCGAGCCCTATCTGCGTCAATGCCTGAACAGCGTGATCAGCCAAACCTGCCGGGACATTGAGATCATTCTGATCGATGACGGTTCTACTGACGACTGCGGCGCGATTTGCGACGAATACCGGGAACGCGACGAACGCGTCACTGTATTCCACACGGAAAACCGCGGACTCTCCGCCGCCAGGAATCTGGGCATAGACAATGCGAAAGGCGAATGGCTCATGTTTGTGGATTCCGACGATTGGGTGGAGCCGCAGTATTGCGAACTTCCGCTGAAAGCGGCGGAGGAAACCGGAGCGGATCTGGTGATATTCGATCGCCAACGTATCAGCAGGCAAGGCGAGATCTTCGGGGAACCGTTCTGTTTGCAGGGGATCGTATCGGCACAGGATGCAGCAGATTACGGTCGCCCGGCTGTCTGGAACAAGCTGTACAGAAAGTCGCTGTTCGACACGGTCCGCTATCCGGAAGGACGTCTGTACGAGGATGTTGCAACAACGCATCGGCTGATATACCGCGCAAACCGAATTGCCGCGATCAGCGACGCTTTGTACAATTACAGGGTCCGGGATAACAGTATCTCGAAGAAAAAGGACGAGCGATTATACAGAGATCTGTACTTAGCTCATCTGCAGCGGTATGATGATATGACATCCTTCGGTCATCATACGGAGGAACAGGAACGGGTCATTGCGGTCCAATCGCTCCGGTATCTGATGCGGGTCGAACCGCGGGAGAATGCTCTGTATGACCGGGCGGATAAAACGATATCCTCCTATACAGGAGTACCCGGAGGACTGGATGCCAATGAACGAAATGCACTGAAGGTGTGGAGACTGAACAAAACGCTGTTTGATGCGTATTGCCGCGCAAAAGGATGGAGGGTTGCACCTTCTCCGCAGAAAGAGCAGGAAACCGCGCGGCAGCGAGACAGCAGTAAGAAATAAAGAAAGGAGGCAGTTGATTATGGAACAATATGTAAAGCCGGAGATGAAGATCGTCGAATTGGAGGCAGATGTTGTTACGATCAGCGGCTGTGATACCGATTACAGCGGCTGTAATACGGACGCGCCGTAATGATCGAACCGTTCACCTGCACGCTTTCGTTCCGGACAGAGACGGAAGGCAGCGGAGAAATCCGTTGTTCTGATGAGAAAGCGGATCGGAATAAGGAATTCAAATAAGCCCCCGAGGCGAACGCCCCGGGGGCTTTGCTGTGCATGCTTTTCGGCTTACCGAGCAGAAGATCCCGCATTCAGCGGATACATTCCGCAAGCGCAGAAGTATCGAGACCGTCGAACTGCGCAAGGAACGGATAAAGCTCCCGCGCAATGACCTTCATGCCGCCGACGCTGTCGGATTCGATGTTCAGCGGCATCAAAGGATCGTGCAGGCTCATGCGCAGCAGAAACCAGCCGTTGCCGTGCGCCGCGTCAAGATTGACGCGTACGCCCTCGTAATTGTCCGGTGCAATGGTCCAGCCCGGCTGCGACGCGGCAAAGGCGTGAAGCTGTTCGAGGATCTCGCTGCCGCAGGTCCGGAAATCCGGGAGCAGCAGATTCATGCGGAACTCGCCGCTTTCCGCAGGCTCTTTAAGGTCGGCGATCAGGGATTCAAGCGTATATCCCTCTCTGCGCGCTCTCGACAGCTCGATTAAAAGCCGCGTGACGAGGTACGCGCCGTCGTCCAGGAAATAGTTTTCCTTCAAGGCGCCGTGACCGGAGGTCTCCATGGCAAGCTGACTGTCGTGCCCCTCCGCATTCAGACGGATGGACTCGTTGATGACGTTCCGGTAGCCGCGCTTGAAGCGGTGATGCACGCCGCCGTGCGCCGCAATGAACGCCGCAAGCCCCGTGGAGGTAATGGAGTCGGTGACGATCGTCGTGCCCGGATGCTCTTTTAGAAGGATTGCCGCCGTGATGGCGATGAGGCGGTTGCGGTTCAGCTCGCGGCCGTCCGACAGCACTGCCCCGGCGCGATCCACGTCGGTGTCGAAGATGATACCCAGATCCGCCCTGTTCTGCAGAACGGCTTCCGTGATCGCCGCCATTGCCGTTTCATTCTCGGGATTGGGGATGTGGTTCGGGAACGTGCCGTCCGGATCGAGATAGCGGGAACCGGTCGTGTCCGCGCCGAGCGGCTCCAGCACCTGCGCGGCATAGAACCCGCCTGCGCCGTTGCCCGCGTCCACCACGATCCGGAGACCCTCCAGCGGGCGTATAAGACCGGTCGCTTCCCGCACCTTGCGGCACAGGAGCTCGGCATATACAGGCATAAAGCAGCCGGTCTGCATTGCTGCGGCGGGCAATCCGGTATGGGCGTTGGACGCCGCCAGCGTAAGGATCGCCTTGATATCCTGTTTTTCCAGACCGCCTTCCTGCGTAAAGAATTTGAAGCCGTTGCGGTTAAAAGGCAGGTGGCTTGCCGTGATCATCACGGATGCGTCAAAACGGTACCCGTCCGTGACCGTGGACATAAACATTGCGGGCGTCGATGCCATCCCGAAATCCGTAACCGCGATCCCTTCCGCCGCAAGCGCTTCGCCGAGCCGGTCGGCCAAAGCCGGACCGGACAGACGCGAATCGCGTCCGATCGCCACACGAAGGGCATCCTTGTGAAGCCGCTCCTTCAGCCATACGGCAAAGCCGCGGCCGATATCCCGGCATGCCTGCTCTCCGAGGTTCACACGCTGACCGGGAACGCCTTCCATTGCCACGCCGCGGATATCGCTGCCGTTTTGTAATTCTGAATAATCCATATGCTCTCCTCTGAAATCAATGATCCTATGCAATTATAGCGGGTTTACGCGCCGTTGACAATACGGTTCGTTCGACGAGTTCAGACCGTAATTGACATTTTTGTGCAATTACAATACAATGAATGCGAACGTGCGAGCTTTCTCGTTCGACAAAATCAGATGAAAAAATATGTTTCAGCGGATGGACTATTCGTGAACTGACGGTGTTTCAATCAGTAGGTTCATGAAAGATCCCGAAAGGAACCACAAGGCAAGCTCTATCATGAACTTCATCGAGGAGAACTATCAGGATCTCCTTCGGTTTGCTGTTCGCATGACGGGGAATTGGGAAGATGGCGAGGACGTTCTGCAGACAGTTGCGACGAAAATCTGTCTGAAGCAGGATGAGCACAAGGACATCGCGCACTGCAAGTCCTATCTGATGGTTTGCATTCGCAATGCAGTTCTGAACCAGAGACGCACGAAAGCGAGGCAGAGAGTGGCTGATGAGAGCTATGAAAAACTGAAAGATACGTTTTCCGATCCAACGATCAAGCTGGAGTTTGAGCTTGTGGAGTGGATCGAGTCGTTGGATCATCATTTGGAATACTATGATGAAGAATCCAGAAAGGCGTTTATCGCTTACTATGTCGATCAGGAACCGCTGGAGAAGGTCGCCGCTTCGCTTGGGCTTTCAAAACGGCAGACGATCAAGAAATTTGAAAGCATGCGCAATTACCTGAAGCGTCATCATAAGCAACTGTTTATGCAGTTGAGCGTGTTGTTATCGATGTGAGAAAGGAACATTGCCGATGAGAATGACAAGATTGGAATGGTGATACCTGCAGAGGATTGCGCTCGATCATCCGTACTTTGATACGCACGAGCTTCCCTTGACCGAAAAGGAGGCGAAGGCGATTGTCAAAGCAAATATCGGGATGACCGGCAGGGAATTCGTCGATTCCATCTATGCAAAACTCGGCATGACCCGTCCGGAGGAGAAAAAGGATCGCTTTGCGTGGCTCCGCAGCATTGGGGAGCTGTTTACCGTGCCGTCGATCCGCAAAATCGCGATCGCCGTGCTGGTCGTCATTCTGATGACCGTGTTCTTTGCAGCAACGCCTGCTGGTCGCGCAATCGCGGAGAGCGTGATGCAGTATATTGTAACATTGTTTGAGGATGGTACCATTTTCATTAAGCAGAACGAGGATAAGGCTTCGATTGTGCTTATAGACAATACAACAGACGGAGAAAGTTTTGAGCATCAAGACAGTCAAACAATAATTGAATACGTGGACTCATTTGAGAGTTTTACAGAAGCAACAGATAAAACACCTGCCATTTTACCGTTGCCGTATTCGGAAATATACTACGAATACGACAGATCAATTGACTATATAGCTTTATATACAACATATGATTCTTTAGATGGTATGATTGTAACATACGAGATTTGGGATATACCAGATATTTATTCTTTTACATTAACAGGTTATACGGAATATGAATCAGACCAATCAATCTATTATTTGATCGAGAAAAATGGAGATATTTACTGTATTCAGATACGAAAAGACTTTGTTTTTACAATATCATCTCATGGGAACTATTCTATAGAGGATCTTATTCTGATGCTAAAGAATTGATGAATTTGGCGGACACCATTCATGGTATCCGCCGATTACACTTTTACAAATTATATGTTTTCTCTGTAGTATGAGTTGAACCATCAACGGTAATGCTAAGTCGTAAATAATAAGTCCCAGAAGAGAGAGTAACATCCCGGTTTCCGTACGGTTCCTTCTCGGTCGCGTTTGTTTTGTCAAGTTTCTTCTGTACAATGGTAAACTTTATTTATATATAGTAGCAAAAACATGGTTAAAAATCATTATTCAGCATTTTCAGGTGCGTATTACTGTACAAATTTAGTGATTGACCGCCAATCTTTTTCATCCTCGTGTTGACCTCTTTCCGCAAAACTGTTACAATAAAATCATCTTTCAGGGCTCTGCGGAGGTTATTCCATGGATGGAAATCTGACAGTATTTTTCACCAACATGATCGGCACGCTCGCCGTGATCCTCGTGATCGCCGCGTTTATCGGCGGCAGCGAGTTGATGATGAAATTTTTCGGTTCGAAATCGAACTGGAAGTATTCGCTGTTCGCCGGTCTTTTGGGCGGCGTATTCGGTATCTACGGAACCATGTCCGGTCTGCAGCTCAACGGCGCGGTCATTTCCGTCCGAGACGTCGGACCGATGCTTGCAGGCTTTACCGGCGGACCGCTCGGCGGTCTGATCGCAGGTGTAATTGCCGGGGCGCACCGATTCTTTTACGTCTTTCTCCATACCGATAAGGGATACCTGATCACAGATCCCGGCACATGGGATTCTGCCACGATGCTCGTTACCTATGCCTGCATCATTGCGACGGTCTGCATCGGTACCATGTGCGGCATATTTGCACGGAAATTCAATCAAAAGCTGAAAAAGCCCTGGTGGGCGCTGCTGACCGGCGTCTTAATGGAGATCTTTCATCTTTCGCTCGTTTTTCTCATCGTCCGGACGCCCGAGAATCCCCATGCGGGGCTCGACATCGTCAAGGCGATCGCCCTGCCCTTCATCCTTGTCAACGCCGTCGGCTTTACGCTGATGATCACCATGATCAATTATATCGAACGTCAGCGGGAGATCACGCTCGAGCGCTCGCGCCTCAAGACGGAGCTTGAAGTCGCGACCGTCATTCAGCATTCGCTGCTGCCGCCCATTACGGAAACCTATCCCGGCAGACCGGAGATCGGGGTCGCCGCCTCTATGGACGCCGCAAAAGAGGTCGGCGGCGACTTCTACGACGTGTTCTTTGTGGACCGGGATCGCCTCGCCTTCGTCGTCGCGGACGTTTCCGGCAAGGGCATCCCCGCAGCGCTCTTTATGGCGACCTCCAAGACCACCATCCAGAACTGCGTGCGCGACTATCCCACGCTTTCCGAAGCGATCACCGTTGCGAACGACAGCCTTTGCAGCAACAACACGGCGCAGATGTTCGTGACCGCGTGGATCGGCGTGCTCAATCTTTCGACCGGCGCGCTCACGTTTGTCTGCGCGGGGCACAACCCGCCCGTGCTGATCTCGGACGGAACGCCGGAGTTCATCAAACGCCGCGGCGGCTTCGTGCTCGCCGGTATGGAAGGCATTCCCTACCGCGAACAGACCATGACGCTCAAGAAGGGCGACCGGCTGTTCCTCTATACCGACGGCATCACCGAAGCCGAAAACAATGCGCATGAGCTGTTCGGCGAACAGCGGCTTGCCGACTGTCTGAAAACCGACGCTGACAAAACGCCGGAAGAGATCCTCACCGACATCAAGACGGCCATCGATGCACACGCGAACGGCGCCGAGCAGTTCGACGATATTACCATGCTCTGCATCCGCTATTTCGGTGCGAACTAAGGCATTGTCTTATTTCTAATAAACAATGAGGGCGAAGCCACATAGGCTTCGCCCCGTTTCGTTTTGGGTGATGAGATCGGGCTTAAGACCCTCCGGCATCATTTCACCGTGACCGTCATCGCGTCGCTGCAGTCGCCGTAACAGATATTCATCTCTATCTTCAATCCTGTATCTGTCATATATGTTCCTCCCGTAAAGATCCTGTCTGATTCGTCTAATATACTCTCTTTCACACTGTGAAACAAGCAGAAAAAGCCGGACTGTATGGGCTTTTCAAATCCCGGGGTGCAAAAAGAAGGACGCTTACTTTTTTTGTCGTGACAAACCGCGTTCGTTTGCAGTATAATCAGGACGCAGATGCGAAGACGCCGGAACGACCGGACGGAGAACGGAGGAAAACATGGGACTGATCACCGATCTGTATCAAAAGAACTTTTTGCTGCGATTCGATAGGGATGAGGCAATCCCGTATTACAGCGCCGACGATTTCCCGGGGCTTGTGTGCGAACGCGGTTCGTTCCGGAACACGGCGGGCGTGACGATCCGATACTTCACATATTATTATGAAGGATACGACCCGGACAGGCTGATCCTGTTCTGCCCGGGGATCGGTCCGGGGCACACCGCGTACCTTGCGGAGATCGAAACCCTTTGCCGTGCGGGGTGCCGTGTTCTGACGCTCGATTATACCGGCTGCGGCGAATCGGGCGGAGACCGTCTGCCTTCCGCGAACGCGCCGACGCGCGACGCGATGGAATTGCTTGACCTTCTGCATCCCGAAGAGAAGATCATCCCGGTCGGACATTCGCTGGGCGGCTACACCGCGCTGAACCTTGCGCATCTTCTGCCGACCGTGACCCGGGCGGTCATTCTGTCCGGCTTTGTGAGCATTTCCGACGAGATGATGGGCTTTGTCAAGCTGCGGATCCTTGCCGACCGCGTGAAGCGCTTTGAAAAGAAACTTGATCCGCAGTACGGCGCGCTCGACAACCGCGCGTATCTGAAGACAACTGCGGACAGGCTGTTGTGGATCCATTCGACGGACGATCCCATGGTGAATTACAAGTATAACGCCGGGCAGGTGCGGAAGATCGGAAATCCGAACGTGCGCGTCATCACGGCGGAGCACAAAAAGCACAATCCGCAGTACAGCGCGGAGGCGCTGGAAACGATGAACGCGTGGATCGGCGAATATGAGCGCCTGCTGCGGGAAAAGCAGCTTGAAACGCCGGAAGCACGGAAAGCGTATTTTGCCGACAAACCCATCGCGCGCATGACCGCGCAGGATCCAGCCGTGTACGAAGAGATCCTCCGCTTTATCGAAGCGTGACCGCGCTTTTTCTGAAGATATTGCAGCGGCGAAGTGCGGACACGTTGGAAAAGGGTATTACATCCCGATCACATTCCCGATCCGAGCAGAATCCGCGAAGGAAGCTGCCTCTGTGACAAGAGCGTTTCCACGGGTGAAGCATGATCATATGCAAGCGTTCTAATACCGCCGGCATGAAATAGAAAAAGCCCAGTGAAGAATCATACTTCACTGGGCTTTGGCGCGCCATAACGGACTTGAACCGGTGGCCTCACGCTTAGGAGTTGTATTCCGACGATCTGTTAATTCTGCCCTATAACACTGAAAAGCGCCTATTTTAGGGCGTTTTTGCCAATTCCATGTTTTGCCGATTTAGTCCATATAGTCCATAAAAAGCTCGTTTCGTCCACCCGAAAGTTAGTCAAAAGTTAGTCAAAAAGTTAGTCAAACAAAGATATTATTCAAGCCTGATAATGCCAGTAATCCTTTCGACGCGTTACAAAAGATTTTGAAATGTGTCTACATATAGTATAGGTCTCGTAGTGTTTATTGCACACTTTTGATTGTGTTA
>JAZNHI010000225.1:0-4318 GCA_045576895.1 Clostridia bacterium
GGCCAAGCGGTCTTAGGAAGACAAGGATTTGGTTCAACTCCTTGGCTCACAGAACGACATGGCTACGATCCGACTTAAGTACCGCTCGATCGGCATCAACCGCACCGGCGTCACGTCCGTCTGTCAGATCCGCCCGGATGCGCCGGACTGCTGCAAAGGGCTTGAATGGATCTGCTTCGGCTCCACGACCTTCGACGCGCTGCTGCCGGTCTATCCGAACGTGAAGAAGATGCCGAGCTACCTCAGTGACGTCACGCTCGACGCTTCGACCGAAAACTTCTACTGGGGCAGCCGGCTGATCGGCGCGCTGGCGGATCACAGCTATAACCAGTGCGTGCAGATCGTCACGCGCTACCAGAACGCGGTGATGACCGAGGGACGCAGAATCGTCCTCGAATATGACAAAAGGATCGCCGAAACCGGCGACGCTGCGCTTTGCGCCGAGGCGAACGGGAAGCTTGCGGCAATGGCGAAGGAGCAGACCGACAAGGCGCTGACCGCGGTGCTGCACGAATCCAGCGTCACCATGAAGAACGGCTACAACCGCGCGGACAACTGATTTCCTGCGCGGCCGAACGATCCGTCCGGATCGAATGATAAAATATATTATTTTTTGACGAGGATTTTTAACCGTCTTTGCGTGTCCTATATATCAGGCATTGCGAAGACGGTTTTCTGTTTTTGTGTCGGGGAGACTGCATGTATGATGTTTCTTGTTTATGCGGCATTGCAACAACACACCTTCCACCCGCTTTGCCGCATGAAAAGGGCGCGCGGAATCCTCCGCGTGCCCGCTCTTGATTTGAGATGAATCGCTCTCAATCCGAATTGAATCTAAGATCCTTCAGAAACGCGTTCCGGAATCGGTTCACACTCGGCAGCGTTTTGGAAAAGCGCAGCGAAACAGAGACCTTTTTGCAGAAATCGGAGAGGATCCCTTCAAGCTCGCGGTCTGTAATTCTGATTTCCGCCGGTTTTCCGTGTTCAAGAAAGACTTTGGCCAATGCATTTAATACCCCGTTTGCCTGATCCATATCTGCAAGCACATAATTCGTGATCAGAACATTTCCGTCTGTATTCGCGCCGATCAAAAGTCGGGGGATAAAGACTTCAGTACCGTTTTTCAGCGGCATCGGCAAATATGACCAATCTATTTCCAAAGAATACTGCGATGTCGGCAAGCAGGCAAGCTGCCGAAGATTCTTATTGTCGGAAACCGTGAAGACCGGGTAATCCGGTTTTATGAGCGGCAGCATCGGCGCGACACCGGTATGAAACAGCTTCGATTTTGGATCATAGGTCCGGATCATCATGGTTCCGGGTTTAAGCTCCTGCATACCTCCGTGCTCAAAATACGCTCTGAGCATCATTTGCAGATTTCCCATAGAATCCGCCAAAGCTTCAACGTCCGTATCGGTAAGGGACGCAGGCGCGTATCCGACTCTGTACCGTTCAAAAAAGAGCCAGGTTCCGTCACCGTGACCGCGTAAGTCAAGTTCTTTCAGAACAGCATAGTTCTCCTTGCTGACGTCGGACCGGCATCCCCATTTTCCGATCGTTGCATTCTGCAGAAGAAACAACGGTTCCCGCTTTTTATTCTGTCCGCGCATTCTGTGCCGTGCCGCACAAAAATCGATCCAGCTTTGATAAACGGCAAATCCGCAGAACGGATATTCAGATCCAAGCATGCTGAAAATGATTTCCCTGCCGGTATCCTTTTGAATGTATACAAACGGAATACCTTCGGGAATCGTATTCCAAGGCTGCATTTCACTGCATAATCTTGTGAGGCCATAAAGCGTTTCCCAGTTTTCTTTTACATTTACGTCCATAGGGTATCCTTTCTTCTTGCTGATCGGCTGCTGCATGCGTCGTTTCAGTCTGTGAATCCCAAGTGTTTTGCATGCGAGCGGACGGCAGATGTTTTGCGCTTCAATTTTGCAGCGATGTCCTTCATGGGAACGCCGCTTTTGAGAAGGTCGGAAAGGATGCGGTTTTCGTCTTCGCTCCACGGTTGTCCATGCCTGTCTGTACGTCCTGCATGCGCAGCGACAGCGGCGTCCAGATTATCCAGAATGAAATGCTGTGCGTTGATGTCATAGATAACAGCTTCGTAGGAATAAGCTCCCGTGTTGCGGTATTCTGTGGAAATACCGATGGCAGATCCTCTTTCGGTCGGCAGCGTGATTTTACGTCCGTTCTGCGCCAACGACTGTTTCAGCATGCCGATCTCAACAAGCCAACCGGTAATCGTTGTCGTCTGCAGACCTTTCATTGCTTCGGGGTCAATCAGCGAGTTGATCGCTTTGACGATCTCCGAAATACGCAGCGGCTGTTCGGAATAGGCGAATTGCGCTGCTTGCTCTGCGGTAAGCGCAAAAGGCACTTTCTGCGTACGGGACATCTCGCGGTGAACGTCGCCTTCTTCCTGCATCCGGCGCAGCAGTTCGGATACAAAGAACAAACAACGGGAAATCCGGACATTGTTGACAAGATCATCTTCCGGTATGGGGGCGTCGGTCAAGGGATTGATACCGTTTGCCATCTTATCTATGTACATCTTCGCCCGCTTGATCATTTCCAGTTCTGTCATGCCGTTTCCTCCTCAACAATTTACTGTTTTCATTATACCATGTTCTGCAAAAACGGCAACAGCCCTGCTTGAAAAAGACGCCTCGCTGTGCGCGGGGCGTCGGATGATTCCTGCTGTTTGTTCAATACCGTCTCCGGTTGCAGCGGCAGGAGGGCGCGCTGCGGCCGGTCTTGATCGCCTGCATGATCTCGAGACATTCGCCGAAGCGCTGGTAGTGCACGATCTCGCGCTCGCGCAAAAAGTACAGCGGCTCGATGATCTGGCTGTTCGATGTCATGTTCATCAGGTGCTCATAGGTCGCCCGCGCTTTCTGCTCGGCTGCACCTTGCGATGCGCTACATTTTGGAGCTTTTCGTGCACATTTTCAGAAGTTCCAGTGAATTTCGATCAATTGTTCGGATGTTTTGGGAACCCGCCTGCCGATGCGAACATAATCGATCAGCGTTTCGACAATCGGACGGTTGAGACTCTCAAACGCGGTATAGCGGTCAATCAGTTCCTTTCGATGATCTCCTTCAATCGCTTGCTGATCCAGTAAATCAAGCTGCTTTGTCAGCTCCTGAATCTGCTTTTCCGCACGACTGCGATCGTCCGAAAGTCCCTTTGCCAATTCCGCGAAATCCGGATCGGAAAGATATCCGCGCACCTTATCCATATAGAGACTGCGCAAACCCTTACTGTATTCCTCGACACGCTTTTGATATGCTTCGAGATCGGCTTGCAGGCGTTCTCTTTGCCGCTTCAGATCCTGTTGAAACTCCACCTTCTGCAGCAATTCATCCTTGTCAAGATAGGTGTCAGACAGGCGATGCAACTCATTCAATACGGCTTGCTCCACCTTTTTGACCGAGACAAAGGTTCCGGGACAGGAATCCTGCGCAACATGATGGTTCGGACACTCCAAATAATACATTCCGTGACACTTATGAGATCGTAGAATATAACCGCAATATGCGCATCGTGCCTTCTTTGCGAACAGTCCGATCTGACCGCCGGAGAATGGCTTTGCCTTTGCTTTGAGCATCAATTGCACGGTAGCCCACAGTTCACGGTCGATGATAGGCTCGTGCGTGCCTTCCACCACATACCATTGATCCCTTGGTCTTGGTTTGTTTTGTTTCGTTTTGTAGGAGATGCTGCCATATTTGCCCTGCACCATGTTTCCGATGTAGATTTCATTTGTCAGCATATCGGCGATTGCAAAGTACTTCCAGAAGGTACTATTTTTGCTTTTCGGTCCCTTGTAGCGAAGTCCTTTCTGGCGTTTATACTCGGTTGGATTCGGGATACCGCGATCGTTCAGCATGCGGGCAATCGCCGTTTTTCCATAGCCTTGCGCAAACAGAGAGAATACCTCCCGCACAACCGACGCTGCTTCTTCATCGATCAATAGGTGACCTTTTTGATCGGGATCCTTCCGATACCCGTAGAGCGCAAACGCACCGATGTGATATCCGTTTACGCGGCGATTGGTCAGAACGCTGCGAATGTTATCCGACATGTCCTCCAGATACCATTCGTTGACAAGTCCGTTGATCTGTCGGGATTTCTTGTTTCCCTTGTTTGCGGTGTCCGCGTTGTCAACAATGCTGACAAATCGAATGCCCCACATGGGGAAGAGCCCGTGGATGTACTTTTCAACCAGTTCCAGCTCTCTGGTAAAGCGTGATTGCGTCTTGCAGAGAACGATGTCAAACTTTTTTGCCTCGGCGTCTTTCAAAAGCT
>JAZNHI010000226.1:0-6994 GCA_045576895.1 Clostridia bacterium
ACGCTCGTCACGCGCGACTGCGCGATCAGAGACAGCACCATGACGGCGATCGCCAAAAAATAATACAAGTAACCTTCCATGCTTGTATTATAGCGCATCTTCCTGCGAATTACCATTGCAAAACGTGAAAAATATGTTATAATTCTCTGTACGAAATACGAAAATAGATTGATCTATTCCGTTGGGAGGAAGATTTTATGCAATATCTGAAGCTGAAAGACATTCAAAAGGCGCCGGAATCTTTTGTCGGCGCGATCACCGTCTGCGGTTGGGTCCGCACCGTACGCGAAGGTAAGGCGTTCGGCTTTATCGAGCTGAACGACGGCACCTCGTTCCGTCCCGTACAGATCGTGTACGCGAACGACGAACGCAAGCTCGGCAAAGGACTGACCACCGGCTGCGCAATCGTCATCGACGGCGAGCTTCTTTTGACGCCGGACGCGCCGCAGCCCTTCGAGATCCACGCAAACGCGATTGCGATCGAGGGCGAATGCCCGCCGGATTATCCGATGCAGAAGAAGCGTCACACCCTCGAGTATCTTCGCACCATGCAGACGCTCCGTCCGCGCACGAACACGTTCCTCGCGACGTTCCGCGTGCGCTCGGTCACGGCGGCGGCGATCCACGAGTTCTTCCAGGACCGCGGCTTCGTCTACGTGCACACGCCGATCCTGACCAACGCGGACTGCGAAGGCCGCGGCGAGATGTTCCAGGTCACGACGCTCGATCTTGAAAACCTGCCCCGCACCGAGGACGGCAAGGTCGACTATTCGCAGGACTTCTTCAAAAAGCCCGTGCATCTTTCGGGTTCCGGTCAGCTCTACGGCGAAGCGTTCGCGCTGGCGTTCCGCGACATCTACACCTTCGGACCGACGTTCCGCGCGGAATATTCCTTCACCGCCCGCCACGCGAGCGAGTTCTGGATGATCGAGCCGGAGATGGCATTCTGCGATCTCGAGGGCGACATGGACGTTGCCGAAGCGATGGTCAAATACATCATCAAAACGGTGCTCGAACGCTGCCCCGCCGAGATGGAGTTCTTCAACAAATTCGTGGACAAGGGACTTCTTACGCGTCTCGACAACGTGCTGAACAACGAGTTCAAGCGTCTCTCCTACACCGAAGCGATCGAGATCCTGAAAAACTCCGGCGAGCAGTTCGAATACCCGGTCGAGTGGGGCGTGGATCTGCAGAGCGAGCACGAGCGCTACATCACCGAGAAGGTCTTCGGCAAGCCGGTGTTCCTGACCGACTACCCCAAGGAGATCAAGAGCTTCTATATGCGGCAGAACGACGACGGCAAGACCGTCGCGGCGGCGGACCTGTTGGTTCCGGGCGTCGGCGAGATCGTCGGCGGCAGCCAGCGCGAGGAGCGCTACGACGTGCTCGACGCGCGCTGCAAGGAGCTCGGCATGGATATGAGCGAGTACCAGTGGTTCCTCGATCTAAGGAAGTACGGCGGCGTCAAGCACGCGGGCTTCGGGCTCGGCTTCGAGCGCATGGTGATGTACCTCACCGGCATGCAGAACATCCGCGACGTTCTCCCCTTCCCGCGCACCGCGGCAAACCTCGAAATGTAATTGCGGACAGCATAAAACCGCCCTTCTCGGGCGGTTTTTTGATGCTTTGATTCAGTTTTTCCGCGGACGGAATTTCAGGGAGAAGATCATCACCGCAATGCCGAAGAAGATGCGAAGCAGGTACGGCAGGATTTCCGAAACGATGATCTCCGTGACCGGATATCCCGGCGTATGCTTGCGCGCGACGAGATTGTAGACCATCATCAGGATCTGCAGTGCGATATAGAAGATCGCGCCGATCAGTCCGAGCACGGCGAAACGCTTGTTTGCAAACGCGAGGATCGCCGCGACAAGGAACAGAATCGCGCTCAGGGCATAGCAGATCGTGTACGCGATGATCGGCCACCGCAGTACTCTGCTCCCGATCGTATACTGGAAGACGAAGAATCCGAACGCAATCGAAAGGAACAGCAGCGCAATCCCGCCGAGCACGGGGCGTTTGCCGTCCGGCAGCTCCTTCGCGATGCTGATGATCAGAAACAGCGCGGAAAGGAACAGCAGAAGCGCGGAAAAAAAGATCGAAAGATCGTAGAACGTGAGCCGGATATCGGGCCCTCCGATCATCCCCAGATACCGCGAAAGCGATACGGCATTCTGCAAAAACGACCCGATTGCAAGCGCCGCAAAGAGGATCGCGGCAACGGCGACCGAACGCCGCGCTTCCGGTTTCTGCGGAATCGTATTGACCGGCATATACACCGGCGCAACGGGCTGATACACAGGTCTGGCGGGGTTCGGCTCGACCGGCGCGGCAGGCTGCCGGTATGCCGGTTCTTCCGGCTGCCGATATGCCGGCGCAGCGGGCTTCGGCTCAGCCGGCACGGGCATTTCCACGCGCGCCCCGCATTCCGTACAGAATTTGACGCCTTCATCCAAAGCGGCGCCGCATTTCAAACAATACATATTTGCCTCCTTCTGTCAATGAAATGTTTATCGGTTCCGTAATCGCAACGGTTATTCCGCCTTTGCCGGTTTCCAGAGGATCGCGATGAGCAGCAGCGCGGCAGCATACAGCGAATTGGCAAGGAAGTTCAAAAGCGCCGTTCCTCCCGACCGGAATGAATTGATCAGGATGATGAGCTCGAGCGTCAGCATAAGCCCCGCCGTGACGATCTGCAGGATCTTGTTGATCTTGCCCCTGAACGCGTTGCCCATGCAGATCAGCAGCAGCACAAAGATCGCCGTGTCAAAGAGCATATAAAGCACGTTCGTGACGTTGAACAGATAGCGGAGTTCATCTGCCTTGCCCGCGGCAATCCGAACGATGAACAGGGTCGGGAACGAAAGCAGCGCGATCCCGTAGGCGATCAGCAGCATCAGCATGGAGAGCCCGAGCATGGACGTCCTTCCCTGCCGGTACTGATTCAGCCCGAACAGGAACAGGAATATGCCTGCCGCCGCCGTCACCAACGGACCGGTGAGCATGCGAAAGATGGTGTAGGCATAGAACGGTTCGTAGCGGACGACGGTTATCAGACCCGGAAGATGTATGCAGTTGATGATCCAGAGAATGAACGTCAGACCCGCGCCGACGATCGCAAGGATCGCAGGCGCAAGCATGCGCTTATTGTCGGGCGCAAGCGTCCCCGTCCGATCCGGCGGTTCGATCGGTACGGCATTGACCGCAGCCGAAACCGGCGTGCCGCAGTTTTGACAGAATTTAACGCCTTCTTCCAGTACGGCGCCGCATTTCAAACAATACATATTCTGCCTCCTTCTGTCAACGAAATATATATCGGTTCCGTGATCGCAACGGTTATTCCGCCTTTGCCGGTTTCCAGAGGATCGCGGTGAGCAGCAGCGCTGTGGGCAGCAGGATATTCAGTATGAAATACAATACCTGCTGCAATATGACCTCGACGTCCCTGCCGGCAATGCAGTTGAATACGGTGCTGATGAGCTGCATGAGGATCATCAGTACGGCTGCGATGATCAGAACGATCTTGTTGACGTTTCCTTTGAACGCGCCGATCATGCCGATCACCAGCATTGCAATGATCGCAAGATACAAGAGGATATAGACGCCGTTGATGGCCGTGAACGAGAACCAGTCGGCAGTGATCGCCGCCACCGGATAGGACAGAAGTCCGATCCCGTAATAGATTGCTTCCAGCAGGCAAACGATTCCGAGCATGGACGATTTTCCTTTCCGGTACTGTACGAAGCAGAACAGGAACAGGAACACGCCTGCAGCGATCTCCAGAATCGGACCGAATCCGAATTGAACGATCTGATAGCCGTAGTATGCTTCATACTCGATGCCTCTGATCAGATTCGGGATCTGCGTGATCATGATCGAAGTCCATCCGAACAGCGCGTAAGCCGTATGAATGATTGCAAGAATGCCGGGCAGGATCAGCGCGCGGCGCTGTTTCGGAACGGACGCCGCCAAAGGATCATACGCGGGCGCGACGGGCTGCTCATATGCTGACGCGGCAAACGGATCGTATACGGGCGCAGCAGGCTGCTCATACGCCGGCGCGGCGGGCTGCTCATACTTCGGCGCCGCGGGTTCCTGAAAACCGGTTGCCGAAGGTTTCCGGAAGCCCTTCGCGGCAGGCGGCTGATACGCCGGTTCCTCCGGCTGCCGGTACGCCGGTTCTTCCGGCTGTTCATATACCGGTTTCTGATATGCCGGCTCCTCCGGCTGCGCGTACACAGGTTCGGGCACTTCGACGCGCATGCCGCAGTTTTGACAGAATTTGACGCCTTCTTCCAGTACGGCGCCGCAGTTTTGACAGTACATTTTGGACCTCCCGCAAAATAGTCTGATATAGTATATCATACAATACATTCCCGTGACAAGCACCAATCCGCGTTTCGTCGGCACGAATTGTCGAATCGCAAGCGTCCGCCCGCGCAAAAACAGCGTCGGCGGAATTCGCGCGTATTTTATGCGGCGGCTCCGGCACAAACTAACGCCGTGCGGGCATAGGATACAGAAAAGGAGCGAGGCATGGTCGTTTACGAGATCCTGACATTTGAATATGATTTGCCGCTTTTGAAGCTTTTGAACCGAAGACTGTCCGAGCTGGACTGCGTATACACGCTTGAAGCGATCCCCGACGGCGTGCTGCTGAAGCTGCGCGAAAAAGATCCGGCGGAGACGGCGGCGGAAGCTGCACTGCGCGTGCTCGGGCGGGATCTTCGTTATTTTGCGCTTGCGGAGTTTGCGGACGCGCTTCCTCTGTCGCTTTCCGAAAAGCAGCAGGTTTTGACCGACGCGCTGCGCGCCGCCGCGTGCCGCGAGGAGCGCGAGATCCTGAAACGGAAGCTTGTCGACTATCTTTCGGAGCACCGGACGCTGGTGCTCGAAGGCTTTCTGCGCTTTCGCATGCAGGAATTTCTGATGCTGTGGGAGCTTGCAGTGGAACAGGCGGCGGCAAAGGTGCTGATGAACAAGGAGTACGGCGAACTCATCGATACGCTCCGCCGGTTCGTCGACGGACGGGTCAGCCGCGTGAGCGCGCTTTCGGTCTGTATCCATCCGGACGGCACGATCACGCTCTCCGACGACAACGACGTGCACATCGAGTACGTCGACTGCGCGCCGGACGGGATATTGAACCTGCTTGTCAACATGGCGCCAATGAAGCTCACGGTCTATGACCTTTCCGGCAAAGAAAAAACCCGCCTCACCGAGGCGATCCTCCAGGTCTTCGGCGAC
The DNA here is from genome assembly GCA_045576895.1 of Clostridia bacterium. Classification (GTDB taxonomy): domain Bacteria; phylum Bacillota; class Clostridia; order Christensenellales; family CAG-138; genus UBA3792. The sequence goes on from JAZNHI010000226.1 coordinate 5,248, forward strand.
CGCGTCAAGCTGTACCGGTAGCCTCACGACGCCGCAGACGTCAATTCATGTCCAAAGGACAATTCATGCGCGGAGCGCAATGCATTCATCCGCGAAAAGCGTTCCGCTTTTCTGCGTGTCCACCTCATCCGGCTCCGCTCACGCTTCGCCACCTTCCCCTCGGAGGGGAAGGCATGGATAGCCACGTGGCTTACGCCAACGAATCCGTAGGGGCGGATCGCATCCGCCCGCCGCATTGCAGGGGACGATGATGCGTATGATCTGCTTTCGGGGCGAATGAAGATCGCGAATAAAAAGAACGATAAAAAGCCGTCAAATCCGGCGACATGCGCGGCGGATTTAACACCCTGCAGATGGTATGTGCGAGAAGCGCGCGATCTGTCTCTGTAACGAATCACAACGTAGTGGACCGCCGCCCGGAAACGCCTGCGTTTTTGACGGGGACTGAAAAAAACGGTCTGTTGAATCGCTTCAACAGACCGAACTTTTACGCAAACGCCCGATAGATCGCTTCGACTGCGCGCTCGAAGTCGCGCTGCTCGACCCCGACGATGATGTTCATTTCGTTGCTGTCCTGGTCGATCAGCCGCGCGTTGACCTCCGCGTCGGAAAGCGCCGAAAAAAGCTTTGCCGCAACGCCGGGGTTTCGCACCATGCCGATGCCCACCGAAGCAATGAGAGCGATGCAGCTTGCGATCTCGACCGTGTCCGGCGAGCACTCTACCATGATGTCGTGATAGAGCTGATCCATCCTGCCGGTCAGCCGCTTGTCGTCGATGACCAGCGAGATCGTGTCGATGCCGGAGGGCATGCGCTCAGCGGAGATACCGTTTCGCGCAAGGATGCCCATCAGCCGGTAGGCAAAGCCGAGCTCGTTGTGCAGATTGTCCTTCGTCAGCGTGATGACCGTGTATCCGCGCCGCCCCGCAATGCCGGTCAGCGGACGCGCGTGTTCCTTGTCCGTCGCCATGCTGTCCGGCACGATCATCGTGCCCTTGGCTTCCGGCTCGTTGGTGTTGAGCACATGGATCGGGATGCGCGCTTTTCGGACCGGGAAGATCGAATCCTCATGCAGCACCGTCGCACCCATGTAGCTGAGCTCGCGAAGCTCCGAATAGGTGACCGTTTCGATCACCTTCGCGTCCGGCACGATGCGCGGATCCGTCATCAGAAAGCCCGAAACGTCCGTCCAGTTTTCGTAGACGTCGCTGCTCGTCAGCTTCGCGACGATCGCGCCCGTAATATCGCTCCCCCCGCGGGAGAACGTGCGGACCGCGCCGCTGCGCTGCCGCCCGTAAAAGCCCGGAATGACCGCGCGTTCGTGCGCCGCAAGGGCGTTGACGCGCAGGCTTGTCGCGTCGTCATCGAACGTGCCGTCGTCGCGGAAGCGGATGAACTCCGCCGCGTCCAGAAAATCAAAGCCGAGATACGCGGACATCAGCTTTGCGTTGAGGTACTCGCCGCGGCTTGCGGCATAGTCCGGCGTCGTGCCCGCCTCGATGCGCGAACGGATCTCGTCGAGCTCCGCCTCGATGCGCAAGTTCAGTCCGAGCCCGTCGCGGATGCCGATGAAACGCTCCGCGATCTTTTTGTATTCCGCGTCGAACGGTGCGCCCAAAGCCCGCAGCGCCTGGCAGCGGTACAGAAGATCGGTGATCTTGTCGTCGCCCGGGAAGCGTTTTCCGGGCGCGCTGACCACCACGTACCGCCGCGCGGCGTCGTGTTCGATGATCGCTTTGACTTTTTT
>JAZNHI010000227.1:0-7268 GCA_045576895.1 Clostridia bacterium
GTCCACATCCAGTCCGGCCTTTGGTTTAAGTACATGAGCATGATTGTTAACCCAGCACTTTCCTGAGACACGATATGCTATCGGTTTATCTTTGGAGCCAAAATTACCACCATCTTCGGCAAGTAAAACTAGTTCGTCGTCAAAAATGTAATTCTCGACATAATCCTGTACGCCATTTGCTCCATAGTATGGATATGGGCCTGCGACACGGTCGCTGGCGGTAATCGGAATCCTCTGGCTATCGAGTATTTCACAAACATCTCCCAGTTTTGCCATCACCATCACCCTCACATCACAGCCCCAGGAGTTCCCGGAGCGCATCCATTTCTGCGCCGATTTCCATTTCCAGCTCATCCAGCTTCGCCATAATCTCACTCGCGGGAGGATACTCTACAACTACATACTCCGTCTGCTTGTACTTGTTGATGGAGAGATCGTAATCATTGCCGACGATCTCCTCCTTCGGCACGAAGAAGCTCTGCTCCGTGCGCTCGCGGCCTTCCTCGCCGTCCAGGGCGTGGAAGCGGGTGATGATGTCCGGGATGTCGTTCTCCGCGGTGGAGGAGCGCTTGTCGTCCAGGGAGAAGCCGTCCGCCTTCATGTCATAGAACCATACCCTGTCCGTGCCGCCGTGGCCGGTCTTGGTGAAAATCAGAATGGCGGTCGAGACGCCCGCGTAGGGCTTGAACACGCCGGAGGGCATGGAGATCACGGCCTCCAGCCGGTTGCCCTCGATAAGCTCCCGGCGGATGTCCTTATGGGCTTTCGAGGAGCCGAACAGCACGCCATCCGGAACGATGCAGGCGCAGCGCCCGCCGACCTTCAGCATACGCAGGAACAGAGCGAGGAACAGAAGCTCGGTCTTCTTCGTCTTGCAGACCTTCAGAAGATCGGTGGAGACGATGTCCGCGTCCAGGCTGCCCTTGAAGGGGGGATTGGCGAGGATCAGACTGTATTTCTCCCGGTCCGGGTTCTGGTCGGACAGGCTGTCCCGGTACTCGATGAAGGGGTTGTCCACGCCGTGGGTCATCATGTTCATGGCGCCGATGCGCAGCATGGTGCGGTCCATGTCGAAGCCGTGGAACATGTGGTTCATGTAATGATCCTTCTTCTGCCGGTTAAACAGGAAGGCGCGGCGCTCCGGCTCGTTCAGATATTCCGCGGTAGCCACCAAAAATCCCGCGGTGCCGCAGGCGGGGTCGCAGACGGTCTCGTCGGGCTGCGGGTCCATCAGCTCGACCATCATGCGGATGATGTGGCGCGGCGTACGGAACTGCCCGATTCTGCCGGACGCGGAGATCTTCGAGAGGATGTATTCGTAGACGTCGCCCTTCGTATCGGTTTCCTTCTGCTTTGCGATCAGCTCATAGATCGCGTCCATGCTGTCCACGACCTTCGAGAGCATCAGCGGCGTCGGGATCATGAAGATCGCATCGTCCATGTATTTCGCATACGCACTGTTCTTGTCGCTGTGCAGGTTTTTGATGAACGGGAAGACCCACTCCTGCACGACGGAATACATCTTGCCCGCCGGGAAATCGCGGAAGACGCTCCATTTAAGCTGCGTGCCGTTGACCTTGTTGCCGCCGATCTCGACTTCGTCGGCGAAGATGCTCTCGTACGGCAAACCGAGCATGGCGGCCTCCTTTGCCTTGAGGTTGTCCGCGTCGTCGAGGTCACGGATGAACATCAGATAGGTCATCTGCTCCACAACCGTCAGCGGATTTACGATGCCGCCCGCCGCAAAGACGTTCCACAACGCGTCGATCTTGTTTTTCAGTTCTCCCGTGATCATTTTTCTGCCTCCCGATTCCATGTATAAGATGTGTAGCGACCGCCGCCGATCTTGATGATCTCACCGCGTTCCAATAGTTCCGCCAGCGCGCGCTGAACCGTCACCTGACTGATGTCCGGACATTGCGCCATGATCTCGCTCTTGGTGATCTTGCCGACGTGAGCGTGGATCAGCTCGCGGATGCGCGCCGATTTGGAATTGCCGCTGTTCTTCAAAAGCTTCAGCCGATCGTCGAGCGCACGGTACGCCGCAACGATGATGCCCAACAGATACCGCACGAACGGGGCGTAATTGTTCGTTCCCTCGTACCAATCCTGCGAGCTTTCGGCAAGCGCTTCGTAATAGGTTTCCTTGCTGTCCGCGATCAGCTTTTCAAGACTGATGTATTTCCCGACGGTGTAGCCCTCGCGATAAAGAAGCAGCAGCGTCAGAAGCCGGCTCATGCGGCCGTTGCCGTCAGCAAACGGATGAATGCAAAGGAAGTCCAGAATAAACATCGGGATCAGCAGCAGCGGATCGCATTCAGGATCTTTGATTGCGCCATCGAATGCCGCACAGAGGTCGTCCATCGCCTGCGGCGTCTCCCAGGCAGGCAGCGGCACAAAGCGCACGCGGCACGTGCCGTCCGGCAACTCCTCCGAAATCACGTTATCCGCTGCCTTGAAGCTGCCGCCGATGGATTTACCGCTGAATTTGTACAGATCGCGGTGCAGCTGCAAGATCATCGACGGACGGGGCGGAATGTATGCATAATTTCCGTGAATTGTTGTAAGCACATCACGATAGCCCGCGATCTCTCGCTCGCTGCGGGTTTTCGGCATGGTCTTTTGCTGCACAAGCTTTTTCAGGCGGTCGTCCGTGGTGATGATGCCTTCAATTCGGTTAGACGCCTCGGTGCTCTGGATCATCGCGATTTCCAGAAGCTGCTCGACGGCTTCGCTTTCCGGCTGTACGGATCGTTCGCCTTTTTGCTCATGGATCGCCGTCAGCATGGCGACAATGTCCGGCTGCAGGAGTTTCGGATACTCGGTTTTGAAATCAAATGTTCGCATATTCGTCCTCACGTTCATTCTTGCTGTTATTATACGCTTATTGATTGCATTCGTCAATCTAATTTAATCATTTTTCACATATTTGACTAAATTATAAGCGTTCATGATGAAAATCAAGCTGGATTTTTGGCAATACTGTCTAAAAACCTGGCTTGACATCCTCTTTATTGGACAGAAGGCGATTTATAATGATGGTAGCATAGAAAAAGTATCGTCCGGAAGGGGGTGTTCGGCATGCGATATCAGATCAAGCGCGAGGACGGCAGCTGTTCGGAATATAAAAATGCAGAGTTTATTCCGGCGTTTCTGATGATCCCGAAGGAGCTGTTGAAACGATGCGGAAAGACGCTGTACGAGCTGCCGCGGACGCGCGCCGCGCTGCTCGGCGATCGGGCGGTCATCCGGCAGGTTGAGAGCGACCTCTTTCTGGAGTGCATCGTCGACGCCTATGCCTACATGGCGTGGCCGCATATGGGGCTGAAAGGTCGGCTGGAGGATTATTCCGGCTATAATCCATGCTGGCGTGTCGCCCATGCAGCCCCGCTGTGGATTGGTAAGCTGAACGATCTCGGACTTCTTTACACCTTTCCGCAATGGCTCGAGGCAACGGAACGGTTCCCGACAACGCCGTTCGGATTTGTGTCGTATGAGACTGTCGATCAGTTCCTGTCGATCGCCGTTCCGAGCGTCATGCAGAAGGATGGATATGCGGCTTGGCTCAACTATGTACAGAAGCACCCGTGCTTTGAGGACTTCGACGAGCGGCGGTACAGCTGGCAAAAGGCAGATTTTATCAAGAAATGGTATCATACGCGGACGAAGCACCCGACGACGCTTTCGCGCGAGGTGCTGCGCATACACGAGATCGTAGACGGTGCGGAAGCCGGGCTGCTCCATTCCAATGAGCACTCGGAGTTCGAGAACAATATCGCAACGAAAATCGACATGGAGCAGTTTCTGCAAACGCTGACCGAAACAGACCGAAGAATCCTGGCGCTGCGGCTGAAGGGCAAGCCGCTCGAGGAGATCGCGAAGGCGCTCAGATTCCAAACGCACAGCGCCGTTCTGAAGCGAATCCGAAAGATCGGCAAGGCATACGAACGATTCTCCGGAGAGGACTACGGGTTCTCGGAAACAAAAATTATTTGATTTTTTCAAAAAAGCAGGAACAATTTGGGCTTTTTACTGTCTTGTTATGGTAGAGGGGCGCGACCGACCGGGAAACGGTGTCCAGCAAGTTCACCGTTTTGCTGTTGCCTGAATTGAAAAGTCTGTCCAACATGGCCAGACTTTTACAGAAAAAAGATGTAATAAGCGCTCTCACAAGCTTTTAGAAATTCGGGCCAACTTGGTCCGACTTTTCAACAAGCTGTCCGGATGCTTTCCGGCGCAACTTCATCCCAAGTTGGGATGAAGTGAAAATGTGGACCAAGTTGGGAATAATAAATCCGAAACTTTGTTGCAACTTGCGACAAAGTTCCGATTGCAAATGATGCGTGGTGCGAACTTCGTCCCAAGTTGGGACGAAGTGAAAATATCGCCAACTTGGCGACATTTTTTTGAATCCGGCATTTCAACTTGTGACCAACATGGTCACAAGTTGAGTTTATAATCGCAACTTCGGACCAACTTGGTCCAAAGTTAAAAATTGTGTCCGACTTGGACACGATTTTCAGAAAGAACTTCTGGCCATCATGACCAGAAGTTAGACCTATAAAAACTCACTTGTGATCAAGTTGAGCACGAGTTGATCCGACTGTCGAAAACGCGCTGTAACTTCCGCCCATGTTGGGCGGAAGTTGAAAGCCGGGCACTTCCGGACAAGTTGTCCGGAAGTTGAATATCGGGGACATCAGGACAAGTTGTCCTGAAGTTGATACCGTCAACTTCGTGCCAAGTTGGCGCGAAGTTGCATGAAATAATGAAGGACAACTTGTCCTTATTTATGAAAGACCAGAATAGAAATCAGGTCAAACCGGGCTGCTTTTTCTTCGCGTCAAACTTCCCGACAACTTGTCGGGAAGTTCAGACAAGGTGTGCGCATAATGTGGGACAAGCTGTCCCTCATTTCCGACAAGCACACTTCGTGCCATCATGGCACGAAGTTATAGAAGCAAGGCTGAAAATGCGCGCCAATTCGGCGCTAATTTCCGGCAGTAAAAATTCGTGCCATGATGGCACGAATTTTTGAACAGCAAAATTATGATGAGAGAAGCCGATCCGCGCGTCGGCTTCTTTTCCGTTTTGGAGGTGATGACAAGCGCGAAAGAAGCGTATCGCACCGCGGCGGAAAGAGGGTTCAATTCCCATTTTCCGGCTGCGGGAACGGAACAAAAGCAGTATGAAAGGAGGTGAAAAACCGAAAGAAATACATTTCGTTGCTTTCTCCGGGCAACCGAAGAAATGAAATCCACTTGAGACAAACCAAAATTTACGATGCAAATACGGGTGCGGGCGTATGAATACGGTTCCATGCGCGGGTTGTACGGCGATCGAAATCGCAAGGTTAGCCGCGCGGCGGGAGCCGTTTCTGTTCCCGGGAAAAGAGGACAGAAGGCACAGCCGATGTCCTTGCAAGCATAGCATTTGGCGTTCCAAATGCGCTTGTCGGGACACCCGAACCCGTATGCCGCCACAGGCGGAGAAAGGATTATATGGAACACAGAACCAGAGATATTCACGTCGGTACCCGGCTGAACAACGCCGAGTATGAAGCACTCAAAACCTTATGCAAGCGCACCGGTCTCGGCAGCACGCGGCTCTTGCGAAAGCTGATTACGGGCACGGAGATCCGCGAAAAGCCGACGCCGGAACTCCGGAACCTACAGCGCAGCGTCGACCGGATCGGAAACAATCTGAACCAGATCGCGCACCGGGCAAACACCGCAGGCGTCCTCGAAAAGAGCGAATGGGACAGAACAACGGCGCTGATGACCGCCCTCAAGGAGGAGATCCAAAAATGGCGGTAACAAAGATTCTTGCGAAAAATATGCGGCTCGACCGGCTGATCGCTTACGTCTGCAATCCCGCGAAAACGAGCGAGCGCGTGTTCGTTTCCTGTATCGGCTGCGAGCGGGAAACGGCGGCGAAAACATGGATGGAGACCAAGCGCCGGTACGGCAAGACCGACGGCGTGCAGGCGTATCACCTGATCCAAAGCTTCAAGCCGGACGAGCTCACGCCGGAGCTGGCGCACGAGATCGGAACCCGCCTTGCGGAGGAGTATCTCGACGGCTACGAGGTGATCGTCGGCACCCATACCGACCGGCATCACATTCACAACCACATCATTTTCAATTCAGTTTCCGATCGGGACGGAACCAAATACCACTCGTCCCCGCAAACGTATTTCAACGAGATCCGGACGCTTTCGGATCGGCTTTGCCGCGAATACGGCATATCGACCGTTGACGAGCCGCAGAGAAAGGCGCTGACGTACATCGAATGGCGCATGCAGAAATGCGGCGTCAAAACACAGCGCGAGCTGTTCGATCGGGACGCGGAGGAATGTCTGTCTTTGGCAATTGACGTCGGCAGCTTTTACGCGCGGATGGAGGATCGCGGTTACACGGTCCGGCATGGCAGCAAGTACCCGACCTTCCTGCCCTACGGCGGGGAGCGCTCGTACCGCGTGAAGCAAAAGCGGCAGTCCATGACCGAGGACGATCTTGCCGCATACATCGACCGTGCGATGCGCGATCCGACCTTCGAGGTCATCATGCCGCGGCAGCAGCGGGTGTATTTCCCGCGTGGCAAGATCACAGGCATCCGTGCGCTGATCCTCGCGTGGACGTACATTCTCGGACTTGTCAACGACGGCGTCAAAATGCAGTATTACGTTTCGCCGGAGGAACTGAAACGGTTTACACAGCTGAAAGCGCAGGCGAAGTATCTGACGGACAACGGGATCGAAACGGCAGCGCAGCTTTGGAATCGCATCGACGTGATCGACGGCAGAATCGCCGCGCTGACGAAAGAGCGGACGATTCTGAACGTGAAGAAGAAGCGTCAAAAGCCGCTGTATGACGCGCTGCAGCTCGTGGCAATGTATGCGGATCGGGATACAGAGGCGTTCCCGCTGACGGTTGAGGAGCAGGAAAAACTCAAAAAAGCACATGAAATTTTACAAAACCATTCCATCGACATCCTCAACACCGAGCGGAATACGCTGTATGCTGACCTCGTAAGGCAAAACTGCGATCTTCGCGCCCTCAGAATCGAACAGAATCTTTGCAAACGGATTCTCGCGGAACGTCCGCAGATTGAGAGGAAGCTGAAGCCGTATCTGACGGAGGATCGCGAACTCAGAAAGGAAACTTTGGAATATGAACGCTGAACATATCACAACGACATTTGAAACCCACAGCACGACAGACCATGCAAAAAGGAGCGGAAAGAATGAAAGAAACGAAAGCTTACGG
>JAZNHI010000228.1:0-7620 GCA_045576895.1 Clostridia bacterium
CCTGCTTTCGTTCTCCGACCGCGTTCCGCGCGTGTATGAAAAAAGATAACGGAAACGCCGTCCTTCGGGACGGCGTTTTTTCTTGACGGATGCGCCTGCCTGACGCTATAATAACGGGTATGAAGAATCGGTTTCAAAACCTGAAAAATCCGAAAACATGGATCGCCGCTGCGATTTTCGCGCTGATCGTCGCCGCGGGCGTCTGGCTTGCGTTCGGTCTGCATCGGCCGATGGCAAAGTACAACGCGGACCGCAGCGATGCGGCGCAGGTGTATTTCGAGCATCTTGCGCGCGCGGCGGACAGCAACCGCATCCTGTTCGAGACCGGCACGCTGCCGGAGGGCTATATCGACCGGGACGACGAGCTGAAGACGACCTCGTATGCGCATGCAACGGTGCTTGAGGTGCTCAGCGACGATTCGCACAGGGATCCGCAGACCGAGAACGTTCACGTCGGATCGCAGCGGCTTCTGGTCGAGATCACGACCGGCGAGCACAAGGGACGGCGCGTCGAGCTTACGAACTACATGAGCAAGCTCTTCGACAAGCACGCCGAAAAGGGCACGTCGCTTCTCGTCTACGTGCTGACCGACCGCACGAATCTGACGGACGGACTTCCCGCGATCTCGCTTTCGGTCATGAACTACAACCGCACGTGGCTGCTCCTTGCCCTGCTTCTGCTCTTCCTGCTCGTCACGGCACTGGTCGGCGGAAAGGTCGGTCTGCGTTCGATCCTCGGGCTTGCGCTGACGCTCGCCGCGGTCTGCTTCATCCTGGTTCCCGCCCTGCTCCGGGGCTTCTATGCGATTCCGATCACGCTGGTTTTGTGCATCTTTGTCACGGTCGTCTGCTTCCTTCTGCTCGACGGGCTCTCCCGCAAGACGCTTTCCGCGATCCTCGGCACGGTCGCCGGGTTCTCCGTCGCCTGTGTCTTCGCTCTGATCGCAAGCCGGATCGCGCATCTCGACGGGCTGGAATACAACGTCGCCGAGACCGACACGCTGATCCAGGCGAAGTATCAGGGCACGCTGATCAACATCCGCGGGCTGTTCGTGTCCGGCATCATCATCTCGGCACTCGGCGCGGTCATGGACGTGGCGATGAGCATTTCGTCCTCGGTCAACGAGCTCAAAACCGTCAATCCGGGCATGGGCTTTTCCGCGCTGTTCAAAAGCGGCATGCGCATCGGACGCGATGCAGTTGGCACGATGACGAACACGCTGATCCTCGCCTTCACCGGCGGCGCGCTCGTCAACCTGCTGCTCATCAAATATTATAACTGGGACTGGAAGGCGATCCTCTCCGGCGATTACATCACGCACGAGGTCATCACCGGCATCTCCGGCAGCATCGGTCTGATCCTTGCCGTGCCGCTGACCGCACTGATCGCCGCGGCGTTATGCGGGCGCGCGCAGCCGGTTTCAGACCGTCCGGCGTCTGTTGCCGAAGCCAATCAAAAGCGTTCCAGGAACTGAGGTATCTCATGGTAAAAACAGTTTGCATCGTCAGCCTGTCGAGGGGTCTTCTCGGCGAGCCGCGCGTGAAGCACGAGCTTGAAATCGGCGTCCGGAGGCTTAATGAATACGGACTGGACGTCCGATTCGGTTCGCATGCCCTGGACGGGTTACAGCAGCTCAACGCGCATCCGGAGGATCGCGCTGCAGATCTTTTGGCTGCGTTTTCCGATCCGGAGGTCGACCTGATCCTCTGCGCGATCGGCGGAAACGACACCTATCGCCTTGCGCCGTATCTGTTCGATCATGACGAGCTCCGGCAGGCGCTGTCCCGCAAGCTGTTCCTCGGCTTTTCGGATACGACGGTCAACCATTTCATGCTGCATAAGCTCGGACTCCCCACCTTTTACGGGCAGGCGTTTCTGACTGATGTCTGCGAACTCAGCCAACACATGCTGCCGTATACCGAGCAGTATTTCCGCGAGCTTTTATCGACCGGTACGATCCAAACGATCCGTCCCTCGGCCGTCTGGTACCGGGATCGTGTTTCATTCCGTCCCGATCAGGTCGGCGTCCCGCTGACTCCCTGCCCCGATCACGGCTTTGTGCTGCTGCAGGGCGCGCCGGTCTTTTCCGGACCGATCCTCGGCGGCTGCGTCGATTCCATGGGCGAAATGCTCGACGAAACGCTCGATCACACGGCGGAGCGTCAAATGACCGCCGTATGCAAACAATACGGCCTGTTCCCCGCGTCCGAGGATTGGAAGGGACGTATCCTGCTTCTCGAAACCAGCGAAGAACAACCCGAGCCGGAGACGTATCGAAAAGCGCTTCTTGCGCTGAAACGGCACGGCGTATTTGAACAGGTCTCCGGCGTTCTGGTCGGCAAGCCGATCAATGAGATGTATTACGACGAATATTCTTCGATCCTACTGGAGGTCATCAACGATCCGGCTCTGCCCGTCGTATACAACGTCAATGCCGGTCACGCGCTGCCGCGCTGCATCGTGCCGTTCGGGGTTCCCGCAACAGTCCATGCGGCAGAGCAGAGGATCACATTTTCCGTATAGGCAGCGCGGATGCGCACTTGCGTAGCCGAATCGATCTCAGGCGCTCCCAAGCGCAGCCGCCCGCCAGAAGAACTAACAGTCCCACCGCTTCGGCGGTCAGCGCATCCGCGTTTCCGAGCTCTAAAACCGCGCTCTGAAAAAGCGTATAATCCCCGAACGCTCTCCATAACAGCATTCCGAAAGGCGCCGCGGCGATCGCGAGCGCCTTTGCGTTTGCTTCGCGGCAGAAAAGCGCGGCGAATATCAGCGTCGGCGCGGCGATCAGAAGCCCCTGTTCCGGAAACAGCGGAAGAAGATCGCAAAGCTTCCACCCGAGATAGCCGCCGAGCACAGAGGCAAACAGCGCGCGGAACGGGTGATCCGTCGGGCAAAGCAGCGCCGTCAGCAGTGCAAACGCGCACGGCGCAAAGCAGAGCCGCACGGAGGGCGTACGCAGCGTCGGAACAAAGGTCAGCCCGAACACGACCGGCAGCAGAAGCAGAACCGTTCGTTTCTTCCATCCGGGCAGCAGCATGTCAAACCACCCGCCTGCAGTGAGCAAAAGCGTCGTCAGAAGCGCGATCCGCGCCGTCCACATCATGAAAAATCACATCCCCGGTTATTTTTTCGGTTAGGATGTGATTTTCGTTTGATTGTATGCGTTATTTCAGGCGCTTGCCCTCGCCGTACACCGCAACGATGTCCTTCGGCTCGGCGATATAGACCGCGCGGTCGAAGCGTTCGCGCAGCGTCAGCCGCGCGGTGTCCGGATATTCGCGGTCATCGATGACCACGGCATGCAGTCTGTCGCCCCTTTGGAAGCCCGGTTTTGCGCCGAAGTACAGCGCGCCTGCGGTCGTGCCGAGGTAATACCCCTCCGCAACCGAGAGGAACGGCGTCTTCCATTCGCTTTCGATCCGTCTGATCTTGGACGTGCGGATCGACATCTGGATCACGTTCAGCATCGAAAGATGCGCGCCGCCCGCAATGTCGCTTCCCAGAACCACCTTCAGTCCCTCATCCAGCATCGTGCGGACCGACGCGACGCCGCTCGAAAGATTCGTATTCGAATCCGCACAGTGCACGACCGTCACGCCGTGCTCCCTGATCGCGGCGCGTTCGCGCTCGTCGCTGTATACGCAGTGCGCCATCAGCGTGTCGTTCTTCCACAGCCCGTACTTTGCGTAGGTCTCCCAATACTGTTTGCAGTCCGGATGCAGCGAATGCACCCACGCGATCTCGCTCGTGTTCTCGGACAGATGCGACTGCACCGGCAGATTCCGCTCGTTTGCGATCTTCCCGAGCCATTCCATCAGCTCGTTCGAACAGGACGGCGTGAACCGCGGCGTGATCATGGGGCGGATGCGGCTGAAACGATCGCACGCGTCGAGCCAGCGGAGCGTTTCGCGCTTGCTCTCCTCCGCCGTCTCGCAGTAATAGTCGGCGCCGTTGCGGTCCATATTGACCTTGCCGACGAAGCCCGAGATCCCCGCGCGCTCCAGCTCCTCCATCAGGATCAGCGTTGCGTCCGCATGGATCGAGGAGAACATGCACACCCGCGTCGTGCCGTAGCCGACGAGCCGTTCGGCAAGCGAACGATAGTGCATCCGCGCGTAATCGAGATCGGCAAACCGCGCCTCGGTGCGGAACGTGTAGGTATTCAGCCAGTCCAGAAGCGGCAGGTCCATGCCCATGCCGAGCATCGGGTATTGCGGCGCATGCAGGTGCATGTCGCAGAACGACTGCATGATGAGCGCGTCGCCGTAATCGGCAAGCATCCCGCCTTTGAACCGTTCGGGAAGCGTCTCGAAGACGCCCTCGATCACGCCGTCGGCGTTCAGTACGATGTAACCGCTCTTCACCGCGTCGAGCTCGCCGAGCTTCGGAACGGTCAGGATATTGCCGTGCAGCACGTACCAGCGATCCTTGCTTGCGGCGCGCGTGTCGATGTCGTCGAGCTCCGCAGACGGCGTCTCAACCGTTATGAGCCGATCGAGGTGCTTTGCAATGACCTGACTGCCGCCGACGTCGCCGGAAAGCGCAAGCAGTTCCGGGAACAGATCCTTCGGAAACAGCACGGGATTGCCGCGTCTGCCGTTTGCCGCCGGCGCCACGATGCGCGTAGGGTCTTTGAGAAACGTATTTAAAAGCGCGTTGACGGTCGTTTCGGTCACGCGGGGCTGATCCCCCACCGCATACAGAATCCCGTCCGGATCGCTCTTTACGGCGCTCTCCGTGCCGATCACGACGCTTGAAGCGATGCCGCGCTCCGGATCCGGATTCTCGGCAACGATGTACTCCATGCGCTCGGCGACCATGCGGCGCTCCTCCGCGCCGGTCTTCAGCACGACGGTGCGCGAAACGAACCGATCGGAAAGCCGGTCATAGAGCTCCAGCGCATGCAGGAGCATCGGCTTTCCGTCGATCGGGTAAGCCAGCTTGTCGCTGCCGAAGCGCTTGCTGCTGCCGGCAGCCGTCAGTACCAATGCGATCTTCATTTTCTGTACCTTTCCGAGGGCTTGCGGAACACGTATTTCCCACAGTACGGCTTCACGAGCGTTCCGTTCTCCACAACGAGCTCGCCGTTCAGAACCACGTCGCGCGTGCGTCCGAGGACTTCCATACCCTCGTACGGCGAGTTGTCGCAGGCATGCAGATTCGTTTTCCACGAAATCGTATGTTTGTCGTCCGGATCGAAGATCACGATGTCCGCGTCGCTGCCGACGCGCAGCGCACCCTTCTCGGGGAACATGCCGAACAGCCGCGCCGCCCGCTCGGAGAGAAGCAGCGCCATCTGCTCAAGCGTGATTGCGCCGGTTTTCACCGCGTAGGTATAGACGAGCTCCGCACGGTTCTGAACCCCCGCGCCGCCGTTCGGGATCTTTGAAAAGTCGTCCTTCCCCAGCGCCTTCTGCGCCATCGTGAACGAGCAGTGATCCGTGCCGATAAAGTCGATATCCTTCTTTTTCATGCCGTCGAGGATCGCGGCGCGGTCCCGCGCTTCCCGAAGCGGCGGCGACATCACGAACTTTGCGCCGTCCGGATCGGCATAGTGTTTTACGTCGAGCGTGATGTACTGCGGGCACGTTTCGGCATAGACCTCCACCCCGCGTTTCCGCGCCGCGCGGACCTCCTCGAGTCCGTCTGCCGTGGAAAGATGCACCACCCATGCGGGAGAACCGGACAGCTCCGCGATCCGCATCAGCCGCGCAACGCCTTCGGCTTCGACCGCCTGCGGACGCGTGACCGGATGCGCCGTCGGGTCCATGTGCCCCTTTGCCTTTTCCTCGGCGATCCTTGCCTGCAGCACGTCATAGTTTTCGCAATGCACGCCGATCACGCCGCCGCGTTCGCCGATGAACTTCTGCGCGTCGTAGATCTGTCCGTCGTTGACCTTCATCGCGTCATAGACCATGTACATCTTGAACGAGCTGACGCCCGCTTTGAACATGTCGTCGACCTCGGCTTTGCGCGCGTCGTTCCACTCGGAGACCGCCATGTGGAAGCCGTAATTCGAGGAGCTCTTCTCCGCCTTTTTGTGCCAGAGCTCGAGCGCGTCGTGCATCGTCATGCCGTGATCCTGCGTCGCAAAGTCGAGCACCGTGGTCGTGCCGCCGACGATTGCCGCCTTGGTGCCGGTCTCGAAGTTATCCGCCGTGACGGTCACGCCCAGATCGAGGTCGAAATGCGTATGCGTGTCGATGAATCCCGCAAAGATATAACAGCCCGCCGCGTCGATCACGCGGTCCGCCTTTGCGTCGATCTCCGGCGCGATCCTTCTGATCTTGCCGTCCTTGATGAGAACGTCCGCTTTTTTTCTGCCGGTCGACCGGACGACCGTTCCGTTTTTGATCAGGATCTGCATGCTCTCGCCTCCGCACAGATTTTTACGAATATTATATTATCATATTTCCCGTCGTTGTGCAAGCGCATCGCACGGCATAAAAAAAAGGATCCTTTCGCGCTGTCAAGGATCCCGTTTCAACGGTAATAGTATAGCACATCCGGTAAACGATTTCAAGTCTTTCCTTTTTCCGTGAATCCCGCTATGATGAAAGAAAGACAAAAGAGGAGAGATTGCATATGCTGTATCACGCATCGCAGACGCCGGGAATCGAAACGCTTGAACCGCGCACCTCCAACGAGGGCGTCCCGCGCATCTATTTTTCGGACAAGCGGGAAAACGTGCTGGTCTATCTGTCAAACGCGGTCGAAAAGACCTGCCGCGAAAACGGCTTTGCGCATACCGGCAAGTGGCAGAAATGGGCAAGCTACGGCTTTACAAGCGACGGACTGCTGCATTTTTCGGAGTATTACGAAAACGCACTTGAGGACACCTATGCGGGCGTGCGAAGCTATATCTATACGGTCGAGCCGTCCGAAGCCGTGATTCCGTTTGAAAAGATCCGCAACTGCTTCTATGCCGAAACGCCGCAAAGGGTCGCCGCATGTGAGATCGTTCCGGACGCGCTGGAAGCGCTCTTGAAAGCCGAGCGGGAAGGAAAAATCGTCATTACCCGCTTTTCCGAGCTTTCCGAGCGCGGGCTCCAATGGATCCGCAAAACGACGTTCGACGAATACCGGAACGCCGCCGACGCGCCGGATTACCGATATTTTCTCAAAAAGAAATATCCGTTCCTCGAAACCGAAGCATAAAAAGCAAAAGTCCCGTGCAGAAGCACAGGACTTTTTGTTTGAGACGATTATCTCTTGGAGAACTGGGGCGCACGGCGGGCTGCATGCAGACCGTACTTTTTGCGTTCCTTCATTCTCGGATCGCGGGTAAGGAAACCCGCCTTCTTCAGCGTGCCGCGAAGCTCCGGATCGGCGGTGAGCAGCGCACGGGAAATGCCGTGACGGATTGCGCCTGCCTGACCGGTCGTGCCGCCGCCGTAAACGTTGACGCGGACATCGTACTTGCCGAGGGTGTCGGTGAGCACGAGGGGTGCACGGACGATCATCTTGAGGGTCTCGAGACCGAAGTAGTTATCGAGATCACGCTTGTTGATGGTGATGTTGCCGGTGCCGGGGAGCAAGCGAACGCGAGCGACGGACTTCTTGCGTCTGCCGGTGCCAAGATACTGCGTAATAGCCATGTTCGTTTCCTCCTCTTCTTA
>JAZNHI010000229.1:0-7150 GCA_045576895.1 Clostridia bacterium
CCCTTTGTACATCCCTTTGAACAGCCTTTCGCTGCTCTGTTTCGGCATGCTCCTTTTTCTTTTACATGAAATGAGCAGGCGAGTTTTTCCTCTCGCCTGCTCGTTCTTGTTTCTTAACTTAATGACATTGGGCTTTGAACCGTCTCTTTCGTGGTTACGCTCAGAACTTCAGCGAGTTGAACTTGACGCCCGGGCCCATCGTGGAGGAAACCACGATGCTGCGGAGGTAGGTACCCTTCGCCGCTGCCGGCTTCGCCTTGATGATCGCATCCATCAGGGTGTTGAGGTTCTCTTCGAGCTTGTCGACGCCGAAGGACTTCTTGCCGATCGGGCAATGGATGATGTTGGTCTTGTCGACACGATACTCGACCTTACCGGCTTTGATGTCGTGGATCGCCTTGGTGACGTCCATGGTGACCGTACCGCTCTTCGGGTTCGGCATCAAGCCCTTCGGACCGAGGACGCGGCCGATGCGGCCGACGATACCCATCATGTCCGGGGTCGCGACGCAGACGTCGAATCCAAACCAGTTCTCGGTCTGGATCTTCTTGACCATGTCTTCATCGCCGACGAAATCTGCGCCTGCCTCGAGTGCTTCGCGCGCCTTGTCGGCCTTTGCGAAAACGAGGACGCGGACGGTCTTGCCCGTGCCGTGCGGCAGAACGATCGCACCGCGGACCTGCTGGTCTGCGTGACGGGAGTCGACGCCCAGACGGACGGAGACTTCGATCGTTTCGTCAAACTTTGCCTTTGCGCTCTCGAGCACCGCTTCGAGGCCCTCGCGGACGTCGTACTGCTTGGTGCTGTCGATCAGCTTCTTGCTCTCGATATAATTCTTACCGTGCTTCATCGTTCGTTCCTCCTCAGTCCTCGACGACAATACCCATCGAGCGTGCCGTGCCGGCGACCATGCTCATCGCCGATTCGACGGAAGCTGCGTTGAGGTCGGGCATCTTCAGCTCCGCGATCTCGCGGACCTGCTGCTTCGTGATCTTTGCGACCTTGGTCTTGTTCGGAACGCCGGACGCCTTTTCAAGGTTGCAGGCCTTCTTGATGAGGACCGCCGCCGGAGGCGTCTTGGTGATGAACGAGAAGCTGTGATCCGCGTAAACCGTGATCACGACGGGGATAATGAGACCCGCCTGCTTGTTCGTGCGCTCATTGAACTCTTTGCAGAAACCCATGATGTTCACGCCATGCTGGCCCAGTGCGGGACCTACGGGCGGCGCCGGCGTTGCCTTACCGGCGGGGATCTGCAGCTTCACATAACCTGTGATTTTCTTTGCCATTGCTGTTTCTCCTATATGTATTATTTATAGTTGTGGTGCGGGGTGCCTCCCCTCCCACGAAACGCTTCGCGTTCAGTCTGTTGAAAACCGAATGCGACTCGTTTTTTCAGATTTTTTGGACCTGGATGAAATCCAGCTCGACCGGCGTTTCCCTGCCGAACATGGAAACGGACAGCTTGACCTTCTGCCGTTCGGGATCGATCTTGTCGACACGTCCGAGGAAGTTCTCGAGCGGGCCGGACACGACACGAACCGTTTCGCCGACTTCGATGTTGAGGACGATCGGGATGCGCTCAACGCCCATCGCCACGACCTCTTCATCCTTCAGCGGCACCGGCTTGCTTCCCGGACCGACAAAGCCCGTGACGCCGCGGGTGTTGCGGATGATGTACCATGCGCGCGGATTCATCTCCAGATCGCGCGATACGCCGCCGCCCTTTTCTTCGGGGCGTTCCTTCTCAACAACGTCGACGATCATCTTGACCATGACGTAGCCGGGATATACCTTATGCGTAACTGATTTGCGCTTTCCGTTCGGCTGGATCTCAATGGTCTCTTCCGTCGGATACATGACGTCCAGAATGATATCCGAAAGTCCCGCATTGTCGACGGCCTTGATCAGGTCTTCCTTGACCTTGTTTTCATACCCGGAATAGGTATGAACCACGTACCATTTCGTTTCCTGACCCACAACGGATCCTTTCGTTTCCTGACTCATGGGCGTTAACCGTTATTCTCCCCGCCCTCTTCCGTGCTGTCGCCGATCTCGGGCAGTTCGATGGGCTCTGTCGTCGTTGTCTGTTCCGTCTTGGAACCGGTCAGCAGCGCTCTCACCGGCGTGTAGAAGATCAGATCCAGAACGTAGATGAGCAGTGCAAATGCAAGGACGAACACCAGAACGACGGCGGTCGCTTTCACGAGCTCCTTCATGTTGAGCCACGTGAGCTTTTTGACCTCGCCGGTCATCTCCTTGATGTAGACCTGCCAGCGAGACTTCATCGCAATGATCGCAAGCACGATGATCGCAAGCGCAAGCAGCGCATAGATCAGCGCAAAGAGATGCGAACCGATGTTGACCGCGAAGAAGATCAGCGGGTACAGCGCAAAGATGATCGCCGCGATGCAGCTTGCCTGGAATGCCTGATACTTGCCCTTCCAAAGGTGCATGACCGCACCGATGACAAGCAGCAGCGCAGACACAGCCAGCATCACGTATGCGACGGTCTGACCGCCGTGGTTCGTGTCCACGGTCGCCTGCGCGGTTTCCTCCGCCTTTGCATCGAACAGCTTCAGCAGCGAAGAACCGGTCACCATGTCATAGATCGAGACCGCAAGCGTGACGATCCCGACAACCAGCAGCAGAATCGTAAAGAGACGAAGCGTCTTTGCGGCTTTCTCTGCTTTCATATCCTGTACGTTAGCCATGGTTTTCTCCCGTTACTTGGACTCTCTGTGAAGCGTGTGCTTGCGGCAGAAACGGCAGTACTTGTTGAACTCAAGACGATCGGGGTCGTTCTTCTTGTTCTTGAACGTGTTGTAATTTCTCTGCTTGCATTCGGTGCAGGCCAAAGTGATCTTAACGCGCATTATGATGCTCCTCCTAAAAAATATCCATCAAAAACGAGCCCCCAACGGGGGCACCTTGAATAAGTTACCACAACACACGCGGTTTGTCAACGAAAAAGTTTGATTTCCGCAAAAGTTTTTTTGAAAAAACCCGGTTTTTGTCTGTCCGCTCGATAAAGCGTCCGCAATCCCGCCGCCGTGACAGAAAAAGCGGAACCCATGCGATATGCGCACAGGTTCCGCCGTCAGTGACTTTTCAGCGCAAGCAGATCGTTCCGTCAAGCCATTGTGCCGTGGATGACAGCCAATACGATCGAGACAACCAGATATCCGGCTCCGACAATGACCAGATGCCATCTGCGCTTTCTCTTCTCGTAAGCAGCTTTTTTGTAGTCATAATACGTTCTGGGCGTCCTACCGTCGTCACGATAATTCCGCAAAACCAGCAGCATGGACTTGAAGCTGTATGCGAGACCGTCGAATGCGCCTGCCTTGTTGAGCAAGGTTAGCAGCCCGAAGCCGGTCATCATCAATCCGGAGAATGTGAATCCGTCGCAAACGACGCGGACGATCTCCTTCGCCTCCGTCATTTGGAAGACGCCTTTCAGCAAACAAACGAGAAATGCGACAACCAGACCGAAGACCGCTGTTATGAGATACTTGAGCCAGGGTTTCTTATTGCTGTTTTCTTCTTGCATTTGCATCCATCTCAACTATTTCCGCCTGATACTTCTCGAACTCTGCGGTGTTGCAAAGGACGAAATGACCGGGAAGCACTTCCTTGAACGTCGGACCTTCTTTGGTGTAATCATGGGTAAGCGACGGGACGTAGGTGATACGTTTACGCCGTTTCTCATAATTCGGGTCCGGCAGAGGAATAGCGGACAGCAGCGATCTGGTATACGGATGCAGCGGGTGCGCGAAGAGCTCATCGGAATCCGCAAGCTCAACCATCTTGCCGTAATACATAACGCCGATACGATCGGAGAAGTACTTGACGACGCTGAGGTCGTGTGCGATGAACATGATCGTCAGACCCATCTCGTCGCGCAGATCGTTCATCAGGTTGATGACCTGTGCCTGAATGGAAACGTCGAGTGCGCTGATCGGTTCGTCCGCGATGATCAGATCGGGCTGCAGGACGATTGCGCGTGCAATGCCGATACGCTGTCTCTGACCGCCGGAAAACTCATGCGGATAACGCTCTGCATGCTCCGGAACCAGACCGACCTTTTCAAGGACCTCCGCCACGCGATCTTCGATGAATCTCTTGTCGCGGATGCCGCGGATCTTCAGACCTTCCGCGATGATCTCACGGACCGTCATACGGGGATCAAGCGATCCGACCGGGTCCTGGAAGATCATCTGGATCTTGGTCATCAGATCTTTGTGAATGACCTTGTCCTTTTTCAGCTCTTCCATCTTCGCCCTATCGCCGGCCGCTTTCGCTTCGGCATAGGCTTTTTTCCAACGCTTCATGGCGTCGACGCCCATGCCGATGCGCTTGCCGCGGAAGAAGACGTCACCGTCGGTGATCTCATAGAGACCGATGATCGAACGTCCGGTCGTGGTCTTGCCGCAGCCGGACTCACCGACCAAGCCGAATACCTCGCCTTTTTGGATTGTGAAGCTGACGTCGTCGACTGCCTTGGTGCTCTTGAAGTACTGCTTCAGATGCTCAACGCGAAGAATGGGTTCCTTTTCGGGATCAAAGTCTGGGGTGTAATTGTCGACCCGAAGCAACGTATCGAGCTTGTTTTCTTTCAGCTCTCTGCCCACCAGTTTCTCACTCATTCGTATCACCTCTGCTCTCCTCGTTCAGCTTCTTCATGCGCGCAATACGATCCGTAACGAGTTTCGGCGGCTCGACTTTCGGCGCATTGGGATGCAGCAGCCAAGTCGCAGCATAGTGCGTATCCGAGATCTTAAACATCGGCGGCTGCTCTTCAAGGTCGATCTGCATCGCGTATTTGTTACGCTCTGCAAACGCATCGCCCTTCGGCGGGTAGATCATGTTCGGCGGTGTACCGGGGATCGCGTCGAGCTTTTCCTTCGTGTCGAGGTCCGGCATGGATGCCAGCAGCGCCCAAGTGTACGGATGACGCGGATCATAGAAGATCTCGTTCGCGGTACCGCATTCAACGATCTTGCCTGCATACATTACGGCAATCTTATCCGCCATGTTCGCAACGACACCGAGGTCATGCGTAATGAAGATGATGGACAGATGACGCTGTGCCTTCAGTTTGTTGATCAGCTCGAGGATCTGTGCCTGGATCGTAACGTCCAGAGCGGTGGTCGGCTCGTCGCAGATCAGGATGTCCGGGTTCGCAGCAAGCGCGATCGCGATAACGATACGCTGGCGCATACCGCCGGAGAACTCGAACGGGTACTGACGGAAACGCTCACGCGCATTCGAGATACCAACTTCCTCCATCAGCTCGATTGCACGGATCTGCGCCTTGCGCTTCGTGACCTTATACACACGCTTGGAGGATTCTTCGCACAGATAATCGACCATCTCGCCGGACAGCTTGTCGTAATTGAGCTGTTCCGCCTTGTCGATCTGACTCTGGAACGAATCTCTTGCGCGGGTCATGGCAAGCCGGATATTGTTTTGGTACAGATCGATATCCATTCTGTCCTTGAACATCCGGTTCTTCTTGTTCGGATGCTTCATCTTTTCGACTTTCAGCGCCTGTGCATAGGTGTTGATGGCCGAAGTGATATTGGACTTGAACGTATAAGCAACACTGTCCTTGCTGATCGCAAGACGATCCAGTGCGTTCTCGATCTCGGTCGAGCACTTCTTGGCTTCTTCCTTCGCGACCTTAATGTCGATCCGATTGTTCTTGATCTTATCGAGAGCGGCCGTCAGGCTGTCGACAATGTTGTCCTTCTTGTCAAAGGACTTCTTGTCGGAGTTTGCAAGACCGGCAGCGATATCCTTGCGGAAACTGTCAAGGAACTTCTCGTTGAAGATCGCCTGCGTCTGCGCGTTCAGCTCGTCGTTGTCGCCGTTGTAGGCGGGCATGACGTTGTTGATCTTGCAGTACGTCATCGCGTAGAAGTCGGGAGCGGTCGTCTCGAGCGCTTTCTTCAGCGGAACAAGGAGCTCCTTCAGCACGGCGTCTGTCTGATCATGCTTGCCCGTGGAAACGTATCCGGGGATCGCTTCCCGGAATTTCCGCATGAGACCGGGCAGTTCGCTCTTGTGCTCGTCAATCAGGTACTCGTTGTAAACATTTTCAGCGTCCTTCTTGATCAGCTTCATTTCCTTGGCAACCTTTTTGGGTTCCTTGTCAATGGAGTCGATCAGAACGGCTTCAATGTTCTTGATCATGGATTCCGCACGTTCGCGCGAATAGTTGTAATCGCTCTCGATCTTGCTTCCCAGTTTCGTGACGTTGTCGAAAACAGCGAATTTTGCGTCAACATCCGCAACGCCGGCTTCTTTCATTTCAGCACGAAGCAGCTTGCCCTTCTGCTTATAGATGCGGCCCGCTTCACGCTGATTCGCTTTGCCGTTCAGGATCATCGCTTCGGTCAGCTGCTTGCCGATACGAACGATCGGGTTCAAGCTGGAAAGCGGATCCTGGAAGATCATGGAGATTCGATTGCCGCGGATCTTGTGGAAATCCTCCTCATTGATCTTCATGAGGTCCTGACCGTCATAGATGATCTCGCCGCCCTCGGGGATCGCGTTCTTCGCAAGAATGCCCATGATGGCTCTTGCCGTAACGGATTTACCGGAACCGGATTCGCCGACGATCGCCAGCGTTTCGCCGCGTTCGAGGTCGAAGGAGATATCACGAACCGCCTTGACCGTACCGTTGTTGGTGCGGAAGGAAATAATTAGGTTTTTAACTTCGAGTTTCTTAGCCATTATTCGTCAGCTCCTCTCAGCGAAGGATTGAAGGCATCGCGCAGACCGTTGCCGAACAGGTTGAAGGCAATCATCATAAGCGCGATAACCGCCGCGGGGATCAGCAGAATATGCGGGAACTCGGAGAGGAACTCCTTGCCGTCTGCCATCATGGTACCGAGGGATACGGCGCCACGACTGTTCAGGTTAACGATGCCCAGGTAGGAGAACGTGGACTCGCTCAGAATAACGCTGGGGATCGCGAAGACGGAGCTCGTAATGATCGTGCCGATCGCGTTCGGGAAGATGTGGCGGAACATCAGGCGGAGGTCCTTTGCGCCGAGCGTTCTTGCCGCAAGAATGTATTCCTGATTCTTGAAGCGGTAGAACTGCGAAGTCGGATCGTAGCCATGTCGTTCTGTGAGCCAAG
>JAZNHI010000230.1:0-4732 GCA_045576895.1 Clostridia bacterium
CGACGTTCTCCACGCTGTTCGGCGAGCCGTTCATGCCGCTCCGCGCGTCCGTCTACGCGGGTATGCTCGGCGAGCGCATCGAAAAGTACAACACGAAGGTCTACCTCGTGAACACCGGTTGGGTTTCCGGTCCCGCGGTCAATCCGGACGGCACCAAGAACCCGCGCATGAAGCTGCGCTATACCCGCGCGATGATCACCGCCGCGCTGAACGACGCGTATGCGAAGGAGAACGTCCCGTTCACGCACAACAATGTGTTCAACCTCGACGTGCCGGCGTTCGTGCCCGGTGCGGACGTCCCCGCGGAGATCATGGATCCCAGAAATCTCTGGGCGGACAAGGAAGCGTACGACGCGCAGGCGAAGAAGCTTGCCGGCATGTTCCATGATAATTTCGAGAAGAAATATCCCGATATGCCCGAGGCGATCAAGAACGCAGGTCCGAAGGCATAAGCACAGCAGATTCGACAGAACGACGGCGGAAGCGCATGGCTTCCGCCGTTTTTGCATGCAGCGCCTGTAAAATCTTTCTGTTTTTCGTTCGGAAACGCCGGAATTCCATTGCAAATACAAAACGATATGATATACTGTAAACAGAATCCGCGCATGTGCGAATCATAAGGAGGGGTTATGGATTATTCATTCGGATCGCGGAATCAAAAGGGCGAAAACGGCATACCGCTTTGGCTTTTTATTCTGCTTTGTACCGTCATCTTTTCGATGGCGCTTGCGGCAGCGTTCTTTGTGCTGCTGCACTTTAAGGTCATTCAGTGCGGTCCGAACAGATCTTCGGAGACGAAGAACGTCGAGACGTCTGCGCCGGACTCGGATGAGGAACAGCGTTCGGGCAATCCGGAACAGCAGCCGCAGGATCCGGAACAGCCGGGATATACGGATCCGGGAAACATAGATCCGGACGATCCGGACTATCAGGAGGATTCGGGAGATCCGGAGGAAGAGTCGTCCACGCCGGAGCCGATCGTCGTTTCAACGAGCGAAGCGCCGACCCCGGAGCCGATCGAGGTACAAACGTCGGAGCCGACCGATGCGCCGACGCAGGCGCCCACGGAGAAGCCGGACACGTTCCTGTTCGGCGGCAAGACGATCAAGCGCGGCGAGAAGAAGATCTCCGGCAAGAAGCTCGGCATCAACGGCAAGAGCAAAAAGCCGAGGCACATTACCAAGGAAGAGGTGCAGGATCTGGTCGAGCTGTGCCCGGATCTTGAGGAGCTCGAGCTTGAATACTGCAGCCTGGAGGATTATTCGCCGATCGGGAATCTGACGAAGCTCAGGAAGCTGGCGTTCACATACTGCGGCACGGGCGACGGAAACGCGATCACGGACATCGACTGGCTGGAGGACCTTACGGAACTGCGCAGGCTGAACCTTTCGCACAACAAGATCGACGATACCGAAGCGCTGTCCGGACTCAAAAAGCTCACCTATCTGAACCTTGCGGGCAATCCGCTTACGGACGAGGATCTGGAGCCGCTTTCAAACCTTACGAATCTGGAGACGCTGTATCTGTACGATCTCAAGAAGGTCACGGACGTCACGCCGCTTTCCAAACTTTCGAAGCTGACGTTTTTGCACATCGGACGCAACAGCAAGCTGAAGAACGTCAAGCCGCTGACGAAGCTGAAGAAGCTCACACAGCTGCGCCTGAACCACACGAAGGTCAGCGATCTGAGCTATTTCAAGAACTTCTCCGCGCTGAAAAAGCTGGACCTCGGAAGATGCCCGATCCCGGAAGAGCAGTTTTATAATCTGAAGGGCTGCAAGAAGCTTACGAAGATCGTGCTCGAAATGAGCGACGAGGAGGCGTTTTACGCGATCGTGGAAATGATCAACGAGGGCTACGATTTCCACGTCCTCTATAACTGGTCAGAGTAACGAAGAACAATGCTTTCATAAAACCGTATGCAAACGAAAACCGCACCCGGGTGACCGGATGCGGTTTTTCTGCTGCGGCTGCGGTGTGGGGAGGATCATCCGAGCCGCACATATTTTGCGGGGTCCTTTGCCTTGCCGTCGACGAGGACGGCAAAGTGCAGGTGCGCGGGCAGCGCGCATTCCGAGATCGCGCTCGTGCCGACGGTTCCGACGACGTCGCCCGCGTTCAGCCGGTCGCCGACCTTCACGCGCACGTTCTCGCCGAGGTTGCCGTAGACCGTAGTACGGTCATTCGCGTGCTGCACCACGACGGTATAGCCCAGCGCGTCGTCCTGATAGACGCGTTCGACCGTTCCGGCAAACACGCACTTAACCGGCGTGCCGGCATCGGCTTTGATGTCCACGGCGGGGTGCGTGGTCCACTGGTCGAGCGTCACCGAATACAGAAGCTTGTCGACCGCGAAGCCGAACACGATCTCGCCGTCCACGGGCGGCGCGGCTTTGCTCGGCGCGCTTGCGGGCTTTGCGGTCGGTGCGGATGTCGGCACGGGGATCGGCGTCGGCAGCGGGATCATCGTCGGGACCGGCGTTGCGACGGCAACGGGCTTTGCGGTCGGCGCGGACAGGATCCCGGAAAGGCGTTCGTCCTCCGACTGACCGACGATCACGATCTTGCCGGGATCCTCCTCCCGTTCCGCGTTCGCCTCGGACTCCGGCGTTTTGTCGAGCGCAAGCAGCAGGATCGCGCCGCCGATCACGATAAGGCAGACGACCAGCGCAATGTAGAATCCGTTGTTCCTCAGAAACAGACGAAGCCGTTCCATGCGATCGTTTTTCATTTCTTCCATTTTTATCACCTCGGCTGTAGTATGGACACGGGTGAAAAAATGTATACCGGTCGGATTGCAGGTTTTTTTCAAATGTGATATGATCGACGCATGAAACTTCGAACGTTCAAATATGCATGGATGCAGGCGTGCTACTGGTTCGGCGCGTGTCTGGTATACTCCTATATGGAGCGGCTGCTGCTGTCGTACGGATTCAAAACCGGCACGATCGGCGCGATCCTTGCCGCGGCATACCTTTCCGCCATGCTGCTGCAGCCCGCGCTTGCCGCCGCTGCGGACCGGGAACGTCGCGTGACGCTGCGCACGGCGATCGCCGTATGCACGCTGCTTGCCGCCGGGTTTGCGGTCTGCGCGCTGTTTACGACGCGTTCGCTCGTCGTGTTTGCGGTGCTGCTCGGCGCGCTTTCGAGCGTGACGCTGACGGTGCAGCCGCTCGTCAACGCGGTCGGATTTCACTACATCAACCGCGGCATGGAGCTGGACTACTCCTTTGCGCGCGGCGCGGCAAGCATCGCCTATGCGCTGGCGTCGCTGCTTTTTGGCATGCTGGCGAACCGACGCATTGATGCGATGCTCTGGGTGTTCATCGCCGTACAGGCGGGGCTGCTTGGGATCACGCTGTTCTTTGCGCCGCACCGGAGCGGCATCCGGGTGCGGGAAACGGGCGGAGACTTTTTCGGGCTGTTCCGGCGGTATCCGGCGTTTGTGCTGTTCTGCATCGGGAATCTCGTTTTAGTGGTGCCGCATATGGTGCTGAACGCCTATCTTGCAAGCATCACAAAGGTCACCGGCGGAGACATGAGCGTCATGATCGCAATCGCCGCGATCGTGGAGTTTCCCGCGATGATGGCGTATTCGCATATCCGCAAGCGGATCCCGGACCGTGTGCTGCTCGTAGCGAGCGCGTCGGTGTATCTTTTGAAGACGGGGCTTTTGCTGCTTGCGGCGTATCTGCCGCTCGGCGCGTGGGCGGCGTACGTTTCGTCCGCGCTGCAGATGCTGTGCTACGCGATCTTCGTGCCCGCGGCGTCCTATTACGCGAACGACGTCGTTTCGGAGGCGGACCGCGTCAAGGGGCAGATGCTTCTGACCGAAGCGGGACTTGCGGCGGGCGTAATCAGCATGCTGCTCGGCGGGATCTCGCTTGAAAAACTCGGCGTCGGACCGACGCTTATCGTGTGCGAAGCGCTGGTCGCGGCGGGCGTGCTGATCGTCTGGCTGGGGCTCAAAAAGGGAAAGCAAAAAACAGAAGAATAAAGAAACAGCGCTGCCCGAAAAGTGGGCAGAAGAAGCGTTTTGTCGAGAGGGTTTTTCATAATTGAATGAGAAGACTTCTCAATTCAGCCGGTTCATGCAATAAAAAGGTGCGGTCTGCAATTCAAACATTGCGGATCGCACCTATTTCAATACTTACCCAAATTTATCCAACTCGACGAAACCGTCCCTTTGTGTTCCAATGGTGTTTTAATATTAGCATCACAATACTGATGATACTTAATTCAACACCGTATTCAAGTATGAGGTACTGGATTGTATTGCCTAGTTTTAGCAATATAGGAATGTGCACAAAATAAACTATAGTAATAAGAATTACATATACTATTGAGCACATCTCCTTTCTCCTTTCCAGGATCCAAGACAGTAATGCCATAATTATCATACTTCCGCCAAGAGAGAAGCATAACCGCCTGGAATAGGCGTTTGGTTGTAAAGCCCCGCTTATAAAATAGTTTAGTCCAATGTAAAAATACATTGCTCCTATCCATAATATACGCATATGTAATCGCTTATCGCGCGGGATTTCTTGGCTTGCCATACATCATCACTCGTCTTTCGTTTTCACGCTAATCGTCCCCTCGTATAATAAAATTCGTAGTTATTAGTGACCTTTGACAGGGTCATGTGCTACACTGTTTGGGATGCTGTGGATTGGTTACCGTCCCCTACCGTATAACGGTTTTATCAAGGCTCCAACCACAGCCCTTTGTGCGT
>JAZNHI010000231.1:0-9551 GCA_045576895.1 Clostridia bacterium
CTCGATCATGTCGTACTTCGTTTCGGCGATCTCCGGTTCGTTGTCCGTCGTGAGGAGATACTCCGCCGTTTCCGCAAGCAGCGAGAGCTTCGGCAAAGCCCGCATCGCGCGGAAGCTCCATTTATAGTACGGCATGTACGCGCCGTTGAGCAGAAACGCCGTGCGCATCAGCGCGCGCACGAACTCCCCTGCCGCCAGCTGCGCCGCGCCGGTCTCGCCGTGACGGAGGCAGCGCGTATAGTTGTACTGCCCCGCCTGCGCCATAAAAAGCAGGTTCCCCGCAAGCTTCTTTCTGCGGACGTCCTCCGGATAGTGCGCAAGCTCCGCGCGGATGCGCGTCACTTCGCCGGACCCGTCGAAGAACAGTCTGCCGTTCGTCGCCTCGAACAGCGCCTGCTCGGGCACGGTCAGCCACTGCGAAACGGTGAGGATGCCGTCCGGCGCGCCGACCTTTTCGGAAAAGAACTCCGCCGTGCGGATCACGCCGTGCCGCACGCCGCCGACCGGCGCGATCTGACTTCGCCGGAATCCCAGAAATTCCTTCGGAAGCTTTGCATACGCGCGCTCGAGCCGAAACGCCGTCTGTCGGTCGACGACGTCCTCGCCCGGCAGCAGCAGCATAAATCCCGGCTCAAAATCGTGATCACGGCTCAGCTCGTCGTCGAAGCCCGCGCATTCGGAGCCGCTGCCGAAAAGCCCGATCGCAAGATGCGGCAGCAGATCCGGAAACTGCTCTTTGAGCATCGGTTCCCCGCATTCCGCATAAAACCGTTCGGAAAGCTCAAGTCCGTTCATACCATGCCCTCGCCCGTTCGTTCAGTTCGTTCGCCGCCTGAAACCAGCCGTAGTATTCAAAGGTCGGCGCGCACTTTTCGCACACGAACGCGTAATATCCCTCGTGCGGAATGCCCGGCGCGTCCAAAAGCCGCTGCGCCGTTTCGAGATACGCGTCGATCGTTTCACAGGCGTCCAGAAGTCCCTTTTCGTCCTCGGCGGCGTTCGCCATGTTGAGGTACGTGATCGCCTGCTCCAGCGCGCCGTGCTCGGCGTTCGCCATCGTTTCGATCGCCTTTTCATAGAGCGCGTTCGCCTCGTCAAAGCGTTTCAGGGAAACGAGCGACAGCGCCATGTTGTTATAGAGTCCGCCCAAAAGCGCCGGCTTCAGCGACGGGATCGCCTCATAGACCGCGCGGGCGTTTTCGAACGTTTCGATCGCGCGGGCGTTTTCGCCGAACGCCTGAAACGCCGTCGCGGCGTTCACGTACGTCGTGCCCGCCGAGATCGAGCCGTCGAAGTCCATCCGGTCCAGCAGATCGAGCGCGGCGTCCGCCTGCGCAAACGACTTGTCCTTTTCGCCGGTCTTGCGGTAATGCCCGATGAGCTCGTTGCGGATCATCAGCTCGCCCTTCTCGTCCCTGCCGAGCCTTGCCTCCTCGAGCCAGTACAGGAGATGCCGTTCCACGCCCGCGTAGTCGCGGCGGGACATGTATTCGTCGACCTTCTCCATGATCCGCTGCTGCGGCACGGTCCTGATCTTTGCCTCCGCGCCGTACGGCTCCTCGCACAGAAGGCAGCGCGGCTCCAGATAGTCTTCCCTGTCGATCGGCGTCATGCGGATCCCTCCCCTTCGTCTTCTGCGTTCAGTATAGCAGATGCGGACCGTCCTGTAAAGAAAAACGGCTGACCCGCAGGACAGCCGTAATGCATTTCAAAGCTCAGGAGTTTGCAGGTTCCGCCTTCGGCTCCGTCTGCGCCGTGCCGTCGTGTTCCTCCGGCTCTTCCGGCTCCAGAAGCTTCAGCCCTGCGGTATCGGTGACCGGCAGCGAGAAGACGATCGCCTTTGCGTCGGTCTCGAGCCCTGCCTTTTTCATGATGCTCTGCATGATCGCGTTCTTTTTCGGCGTTGCCGTAACGATCAGGATCAGCTCGCGCTCGGACGAAAGGGAAATCCCGAAGAATTTCTCCGCCCGCTTCATGCCGGTGCCGTTCGCATGGATCACCGTGCCACCCGTTGCGCCGGCTTCGCGCGCTGCGTCCATGATCTGTTCGCTGTAACCGCGGTTGCCGATGACGATCAGCAGTTCCTGTTTCGTGCCCTTCAATTTGGTTTCCTCCTCGTCTTTCGTAAAGTTCAGATCCTCCGTGAAATATGCCAGCTCACGCCTGCCGCCAATGCTGGAGATCGGCACCAGAAACGCGATGCCCGTGCCGGGAACGTCGATGCGGATCTTTCGTTCCAGACCCTTTTTGACCTCTTTCCACACCGGATCCGATACAACGCTCAGCGCAACCGCCTTTTCGCAATTCTCAAGCCCGAACAGGTTCAGCACCGCGCTCGTCGCCGTGCCGTGCGCCAGCATGATTAGGTTGCGGTCCAATCCCTCTCCTCGGTACAGGGACAGAATTTCCGGAAGCCGCGCGCGGTTCAGCACGGTGCACATTAGATACAGCTTGCTCATGCGCGTTCCTCCTTACAGTTCAATGATCGTATAGTTGTCGTCCGGCGCTTCCGTCTCCGGCGCATGCTTGCACTGCTTCGATCTCAGCGCCGAAACAAGCCCGAGGACCTGAATCGTAATCAGAGGCGTCATCGCGACCATCGCCACGACACCGAACGCGTCCGTCAGGAAATTCCCGCCGACAGCGCTGCATGCGCCCATCGCGAACGGCAGCAGAAACGCCGCGGTCATCGGACCGGAAACGACGCCGCCGGAGTCGAACGCGATCGCCGTGAACAGCTTCGGCACAAAGAATGACAAAAGCAGCGCGATCCCGTACCCGGGAACGAGCATCCACAGCACGGACACGCCGGTGAGTACCCTGAGCATCGCCAGTCCGATGGACGTGGAAACGCCGATCGAAAGCGAGATCCGTAGCGTTTTTCCGCGGATCGCGCCACTTGTGAGCTCCTCGACCTGCCTCATCAAAACATAGACGGCAGGCTCGGCGGCTACGATGAAGTAACCGATGACCATGCCGAGCGGAATGATGATCCAGCGGTACGGAAGCCCCGCAAGCGCCTTCCCGAGATAAGCGCCGGCAGGCATGAACCCGACGCTCGATCCCGTGAGGAACAGGACCAGACCGATGTACGCGTACAAAAGCCCGACGAGGATCCTGCGCGCGGAGCGGCGGTTCTTCTGCATCCGGTTCACATACAGGTGGATGAGCCGGTAGAAGAAATAGAACAGAACGATCGGCAGCACCGAGATCGCGATCTCCTTGAAATAGTCCGGGAACGCGTCGGTGAACAGTTTCGCAAGCTTTGCGGAATCCTCAATGACGGGAATGACGGCGGGCGTATAGTCCGCGTTTTCGGGGTGGAAGATCAGCGACAGGATCATGACCGTCAGGATCGGTCCGACCGAACAGAGCGCAATGAGACCGAAGCTGTCCTCCGCCGCTTTCCGGTCGCTTCGGATTGAGGAAATACCGATGCCGAACGCCATGATGAACGGAACGGTCATCGGTCCGGTGGTCACGCCGCCGGAGTCGAACGCAACAGCAAGGAAGTTGTGCGGGGCAAAGATCGCAAGCACGAAGGTCAATCCGTAGCAGGCGATCAGCAGCACGTTCAGGGACACGCCGAACAGCATGCGGATCAGTGCGAGCAGCAGAAAGAGACCGACGCCGATCGCCACACCCCAGATCAGGATCGGGGACGGAATGGACGGGACCTGATCCGCAAGGACCTTGAGGTCCGGTTCGGAAACCGTGATCAGCGTACCGAGCACAAAGCCGACCGGCAGGATCAGCCACAGCTTGCGCGATTTGGTGACGCCCGCGCCGACCTGTTCGCCCATCGGCTGCATGGCAAGCTCCGCGCCGAGCGAGAAGAACATCATGCCAAGGATCAGCAGCAGACCGCCGAACAGATAGGCGAGCAGAATGCTCGCGGGCAGCGGCGCGATCGTAAAGGAAAGCAGCAGCACGATGCAGACGATCGGCAGCACCGCCTTCAGCGCTTCAATCAGTTTTTCACGCAATCTTTCCCGATACATATTGGGCTTCCTTTCGGACGGCAGTTCAGATCTCTTCTTCGAGATGCTCCGTCGCCTCAAAGGCTTTGCAGATCTTCTTATAATCGCCGAATACGGTCAGCTTGTCTCCCGTATTGAACACGGTCTGCGCGCCTGCCGCAACCGCTTTTTTGCCGGGCTTTTCGATCAGCATCACAAGGATATTGTAATCCGCCTTCAGTCCCATCTTGGCAAGCGGCTTCTCCCGGAACGCCGCGGGGACCTCGACGATCTTGACCTGTGCGATGGAATCCTCGCCGAGATAATCCAGAAGCAGAACGGAGTTCCCCGTTTCACGGTGCGCAAGCCTTCCCGCGATCCGCTCGATCAGGCTGTCGCCCCACGCGCGCACCTTCGGTACGCGCATGAAGACGATGATGATCGCAACGACGATCATCGGGATCAGGATGCTGAACAGGTTGGAGATCACGGACAGGTTGATCGAAAAGAGAACGTTGACCATGGTGGATACGATCGTGATGTTGAAGACGAATCCGAACAGCATCGTGATACGCGCAAGCCGTCTTCTCGATCTGTTGGTGAGGAGCAGCTCGCTCTCCCGCGTCGTGAAGCCGCAGCCGGTCAGCAGCGAAATGACCTGAAACCGCGCCTTTTCATCGGGCAATCCGGTGAACCGGAACAACATGGCGAACAGCTCCGAGATCACCCAGTAAATCAGAATGACAAGCGAAAACAGTGTGAACGCAAGATAAATATTCATAACGTCTTCCTTCGATTGAGCCGTTTTTGATATTATATCATGGTTCCCGCAATTTCGCAATTGCACGGTTACACCGTTTTCGCTTTATTCACATACGCCGCCGGTTACCGTGCCGGGTACTTGCGCATCAGCGAGGAAAGCCCGCCGCTGCCGAGGCTGTAGCTGAGCTCGCTGCGAAGCTTCAGATACTTCGGGTCGGTGCGGTTATACAGCCTTGCGCGTTCCTTCGGCGACATCCGCGCGATCAGCTCCTCCGCCGTGCGGTAATCCGTTTTCGGCAGACGGTCCGCCGCGCCCGCAAGCGCCATCTCGGCAAACGATTTTCTGTCGCCCGTCGAGCGCGTTCCGCCGCCGCCTCCGCCGCCGTGGCTCTGCGCGGACAGGTACGCGTCGTACAGCTCCCGCGCTGCCTTCATCGCAAGCTCGCGCGCATGGTTGATCTGCTCGGCGTTGAACTCGTCGACCTCGATCTTCTTCTCCTGCTGCGCCTTCATCGCGTCGTAAAGCTGACCGGCAAGCGCGGAGGCATAGTTGCTTTCGAGCGTATCGACGTCGCGCTGTTCGCCCTGATACTGGCGCTCCTTGACGTCGGAGAGATAGGTGCTTTGTCCCATCCCTCGCGACCACGCGTCCGCATCCAGCTCCGCGTTGATCCGCTGCGTCTGCTCGCGGCGGCTTTGGATCGCCTGCTCGTACGCGGGACGGATCCAGTTGCGGATCGTCTCCGAAAGGACCTCCTCGGAGAGCGGCGTGAACTCGACCGTTTCGGGCAGATACTGCTGCAGCAGTTCTTCGAACAGGGACTCGAACGTCACCTCCGGCTGTTCGGGGGAGGACCCGCCGTACGAGCCGGATCCGCCATGCGAAGAAGTGTCCGTACGGTCGGGCGTCGTGACGTCCGGCGAAATCGCCGGAATCGGCGGCGTCCAGGGAATGATGGGTGGTTTGATCATATGATTATTCTCCTTCCGTATGATTGGCAAAAGCCGTTTCCAATTCCAGAAGCTTGCAGTACAAAAGCTCCAGATTCTGATTCAGATTGTTCTCGTTCTGGGCGACGCTGCTGTCGTATCCGTCCCGGTCGTCCGCCGGAGACGGCATTCGTCCGAGATAGACCGGAAACAGCGCCTGCATGCCCGTCGGTGTGTATGCCACGGCGATCCCTCCTTATCCGGGCCGCTTCTGCTGATCGAACAGCAGGGTCAGCGGCACGTCGAGCCGGAACGGTCTGCCGCCGACGGAGGAAAACGTCAGGCGGAATACGCGTCCGACGCCTCTCAGCGGGATCTCCGTTACGCCCTCCGGCACGGAGGAAAGCCACGCCGTCGTTTCATACACGCCGCCGTCCGCACCGACGCGCACACGGATCTGCCCCTCTCCGCTTGCCGTGAGCCGCAGAAGCGTCTTGTTCGTGTCCTTGCGCCCGAGATCGATCGCAGGCGTTTTGTAGCTGACGTCGATCGGATCGCCGTCATAGCTCGTATTGCTGTCGAATACGACGAGCTTCCCTTCCCCGGTCAGCACATGCAGCTCGCCGTGAACGGTCAAAAGATCCGCCGTCGTGAACCCTCGTTTCAGCATGAACCGGTCCCGCAAAACGTCGTATTCGATCACCGTATCGTTGTACGGCGCGCCGTACCGCGTACGGGTTGCAAAGTACAGCGTGTCGTCGCATGCCGCGGCGCGCACGCCGCCGAGATTCGACTGCCGGAGCAGCGGCTCCAGCGCGCGGAACGCCGCGCTTTTGCGCACGGTCTGTCCGTCGTAAAAGCACAGCCCGCCGTCCGTCAGAAAGAACAGGCGGTCCGCATAGCGCACGCAGGCGGTGTGCAGCGGCTGACGGAACGCCGCGTCCACGGCGACGATGCGGTAGTTCGACGGGCGATCGCCCAGAAGGCGGTACAGGGAGTCGCGCTTGAAGATCAACAGCTGATTCGACAGCGCGAACAGTCCCGTGATCGGATCGTCGTCCACGCCGACGTCCGCAAACCCGCCCGAAACATTTTCGCTCGCGGGGTCCGACCGCCAGTCGTCGATCGTGCGTCCGCCGCCCGGCGCCTTACTCCAGTAGAGACGGCTCGGCGCAAGCGGATCGCCCGCCGCAAACAGCCGTCCGAAATACAGCTCCGCATAGCTCACCTTTCTGTCGGACTGCTTTTCCTCCGTGCCGAACACGTCGACCAGCCCCGTGTCCGGGTCGAACGCGAGCATCGGTTCGGTCCCGCAGGCAATGAGAAGCCGGTCCGACGTGCCGATGCGCGCCTTCAGGAAATCCATCCGCTCGCCCGTCACGCCGCGCTCGAACTGATACAGCGGACGCCAGATCCCGGCGTTCGCATCGTAAAGAAACAGCATGTCCTGCGAGGCGGCAAGATACCGGTTCCCGCGCTCGGCGGCATAGACGTACATTCGCTCGAACCGCGTGTCCGCTTCGACCGCCTCCGGCATCACGCGCGAAAAGCCCTTTGCGGAGCAGAGCGCGCCGGAGCGCGTGTCTGCGTTAACTGCCTCCGGGCTCATGTCCTGCTTCAGCAGCCCTTCGGAAAGGTCCATCCGCACGCTGCCGAACGACGGCAGCGTCATGGTCTGATATGCCATAGACGCCTCCCTTCAGAAGCGGTTGACGATCCGGTAGTCGGTCGGTTCGTCAAAATCGAGCTTCAGCCTGCGCTTCCGCGTTTCATAGAGCGACAGCGCGGAGGCGGCGTGGTTCATGCCCTGCGCGTCGTTGGTCAGACAGAACCGTCCCGTCATGTACAGCACAATCAGCGGATCGCAGGCGGATGGCAGCTCCGGTTCGTCGTCGTCAAGGACGAGCGTCCTCGGCAGATACCGGTATACGACCGTCATCAGTCCGTCCTGCACGCCCGGCACGCGAAGCGTGTTCGTGTCCGTTCCGTAGAAGAACGGCACGCGCATGCCGCCGCGTTCCGCGCCCAGCACCTTGGCAACCGTATACGGAAGCGCGGACAGGTCAAGGACGCCGTTCCGAAGCATCAGAGGATCGCGCCGCCACGGACGGAAGGTCTCGTAGAGGTCGACCACCGCCTCGTTCGCAAAGCGAAGGAGCTTTTCCTTCCACAGCGGCAGCGCGGCGGTATCTTCGGGATGATCCAGCTCCGCAAGCGCGTTTTGAATGAGTTCCGATACCGTCAAACCGATCACCCGATCTTTCTGCCGCCGACGCCGGAGAACGATTCCACCGCGCTGCGGCCTTCCGGGATCTGTCTGCGGCTTTCGGCAATCACCTTTGCGATGCGCTTCGGAACCTCGACGACCGTATCGGTCGGGATCCGGAAGCTCACGCCGTTCAGCGCGCCTTCCAGAAACGCGCCGGTCCCGTCGGAGGGGATGTATACGGAGACGGGCGTATCGCCGTCCGTGCGCGCGTTCGGCGCAGTTTTCTTTTTGTTTTCCATCGGTATTGCTCCTTTCTTTCATCCGGGGGAAGGACAAGCCTTCCCCCGCTCGTTTCCCGTTACGCGGAGACCGTGTGCTCGATGCGCACGATCCACAGCGGATTCAGCACCTTCGCCGCGTACGCCGCGACCTTTGCGCCGACCGTTGCGCGCTGGTTCAGCGGATCGCCGCTGCCCTCGCTGCCGTGCGGCTTGATGATCGTTTCCATCGTGCCGGAACCGTCGACGTCGATCACGCCGTAGGCGTCCGCGCCGAACACCAGCGTTGCATGGACGTCCTTCATGTGATGGCTGTCGTCGAACGCGCCGCCGTCGATCGTGTAGAACGGATCGCGGATCGTGAACGTCACGCCGGACGTGAGCGTCATCGTGTTCGTCTCGCGGTTGTAGGACGCGATCGTGTACTCGTCATCATCACAGTAGATCTTGTTGCCGGCGACCGACAGATAGCGGATCTGCTCCTCGGTCGGGGTCGTCCTGAACTGGATGCTGGTGATCGAAAGGTTGTTGCTGCCCTGCTTCGGCATGAGGTAAACCGTCTGACGATAAACCTTCGCCTCGGTCGATTCGACGAACACGACGCCGAAGAGACGTCCGATCTCGCCGGAATAGATCTGCTCCGCGTTGCTGTATTTCGAAACGTCCTGCCACAGCGGGTCGTTCTGCAGGTCGTACGTCGCGTCCGGCGAGCAGATGCAGACGTAGTGCGGACGGCGCACGGAGCCGTCGATCGCGCTCGTGAACATGCGCGCCTTGTTCTTCTTCAGCGTGCGGACCGCCTTGCGGATCTCCGCGACGGTCAGGTACTCGGTGTCGCCGAGCTCTTCGCGCTGGCTCTTGCCGTTTGCGTACTGCACGTTGGTCGTGGCGCACATCGCGTCGCGCGTGACCCATTCGATCACGGTGCCGAGCTGTTCGCCCAGCAGCTCCGCAGAATCCGCAAGCACCTCGTCGTACGCGGTGAGGTCCAGAAGATCGCTGACCTCAACGTACGCGCCGTACTGGCTGACCTCCGCCTCCACGTTGGACTGCGAAAGCGTCTGTC
This sequence comes from Clostridia bacterium, assembly GCA_045576895.1. Classification (GTDB taxonomy): domain Bacteria; phylum Bacillota; class Clostridia; order Christensenellales; family CAG-138; genus UBA3792. The sequence goes on from JAZNHI010000231.1 coordinate 9,205, forward strand.
CGGTGGGCGTGACGCCCTCCACGAGCGTCAGCGCGTCGACGTCGGGCGTGAAGAGATTGTACTTGCGGAACTCCACGCGCTTGCCGCCGTGCCGCGGGATGCTGCGCTTCTGCCCGAAGTTTGCATGGACCAGGCGCGTCTTTGCGGTTTCGAGCAGCTTCTTGTCATAGAACTGCTTGTTGAAATACGCATTGTTTACGGTGTTCAGAGTGGTATTGGTGTTCATAGGTTCCTCCTTTTAGATGTGAACTCGTTTGCCGTTGTGCGCGGCGTTTCTGTACTGCTGTTCCAATGCCGAGAACGCTTCTCTCGACATCGACATGTAATCCGGCGCGGGCGCGACCGCA
>JAZNHI010000232.1:0-6989 GCA_045576895.1 Clostridia bacterium
AGCCGCTGCCGGGGTTGTCCTGATGCCCGGTCATGCCGGTGATCGAGTTGTCGAGCACCACGGGGATGACGTTGCCCTTGTTGTAGATGATCTCTGCCGCGCCGGTCATGCCGGAGTGGAAGAACGTGGAGTCGCCGACCACGCCGAAGACCTTCTTGTCGGTCTGACCGGACGCTTCAAACGCCTTTGCCATACCCATCGCCACCGTGAAGCCGCCGCCCATGCAGACGACCGAATCCAAAGCGTCCAGAGGCGGCGCAAACCCGAGCGTGTAGCAGCCGATGTCGCCCGCCACAACGTAGTTCTTGTGACGGCCGACCGTATAGAAGAAGCCGCGGTGCGGGCAGCCCGGGCACAGAGCCGGCGGACGGGAGACGGGCTTGACGCCGACGTCGACCGTTTCGGGCTTCTCGCCGAACAGACGTTCCCGGAGAAGCTGCGGATTCAGCTCGTAAAGATTGCCGATCAGCTCCTTGCCGATGCACTCGACGCCCGCCGCTTTGATCTGCTCCTCCATGAACGGATCGAGCTCCTCGACGACATAGAGCTTTTTCACCTTCTTCGCGAAGGACTTGATGAGTTCCATCGGAAGCGGATTGGTGAGACCGAGCTTCAAAAACGACGTGCCCTCGGGGAACGCGTCCTTCGCATACTCGTACGCGATCGAAGCGGTGACGACGCCGATCTCGGAGCCGTTGATTTCCTCTTTGTTAAGCTTCGAAGTGTTTGCATACGCCTCGAGCGCCTTGAGGTTCTTTTCGACCTTCGCGTGATTCTTGTACGCGTTTGCCGGGCTCGAGACGTATTTCATATTGCGCTTGTAGGCGGGAACCTCGCGCTCCGTGCGCTCGCCGAACGTGACGAGGCTCTTACTGTGCGCGACGCGGGTCGTGATGCGGTACAGCACCGGCATGTCGAACTTCTCGGAGATCTCGTACGCCTCCTTCAGAAAGTCGAGGCATTCCTGCGAATCGGAGGGCTCCACCATCGCCATCTTTGCCGCGCGGGCATAGTGCCGGTTGTCCTGCTCGTTCTGCGAGGAGTGCATGCTGGGGTCGTCCGCCGAAACGATGACGAAGCCGCCGCAGACGCCGTTGTACGCCGCCGTAAAGATCGGGTCCGCCGCGACGTTCACGCCGACGTGTTTCATTGCCGAGAGAGAACGAACGCCCGCGATCGACGCGCCGTACGCGACCTCGACCGCGACCTTCTCGTTGGGCGCCCACTCGCAGTACAGACTGTCCTTATACTGCGGGAGGTTTTCAAAGATTTCCGTGCTGGGCGTGCCCGGATATGCCGAGCAGACCTTGACGCCCGCTTCGAACGCGCCGCGCGCGATCGCTTCGTTGCCGGAAAGCAATACAGGATCCATGTTTTATTCCGCCTTTCTTACAGTTTCCGTTTCAAACGGTTGGATTATATGATATATGAAAAAGACAGCCGAAGCTGTCCTTTTGTATCAGTCGTCGACGTCCAGCGCCTCTAAGCCTTTCTTTGCGATCGGCTTGCTGTCGCCGTGCTTCACGAAGAGCATCGTGAAGAATGCGAGGATCACGAACACCGTTGCGTAGGGGAACAGAACCGTAAGCCCCATTCCGTCCATCAGGAAGCCGGAGAAGATCGGCGTCAGCACCTGCGCTGCCATGGACGCGGTGTAATAATAGCCGGTGTACTTGCCGATGTTGCCGCCCTTCGCGAGCTCCACGACCATCGGGAAGGAGTTGACGTTGATCGTTGCCCAGCCGATGCCCGCCAGTGCGAACAGGATGTTCATCAGGATCGCGGAGCTGCCTTCGCGCAAAAACGACGCGACGCCGAACGCGGTCGCAAGGATCACGACGCCGGCGAGGATCGCCTTTTTGCGGCCGATCTTCGAAGAGATAAAGCCGACCGGCAGGTAGGAGACGATTGCCGCCGCATTCGCGATCATCAGCGTGTTGTTGTAGTCCAGATTCAGGACCTTGCCCGCATAGACGGAATACTTGCTGGTGACGGCGTTATAGCCGAAGAACCAGAGCACGACGGACGCCAGGATCAGCAGCAGGGAGATACGCTCGCCCTTCGAAAGCTTTCGGCTGCCGGAGCCGTCGTCGTCCTCGCCGTTGTCGATGCCGAAGCGCTTGCTCTCCTCCTCCATCTCCTGTACGAACCGCGGCTCGCGCACCGTAAGCAGGAAGATCACGAGCGCGATCACCATGACCGCGGCGATGACGGTAAAGAACAGCGTATAGCTCATCATGGAGTTCTTCGCCTTGCCCGTGCCGAACACGATGCCGAGCACCAGCACCAGAATGCCGCCGAACGTGCCCATCAGATTGATGACGGCGTTCGCCTTGCTTCTGAGCGGCTTGATCGTAACGTCCGGCATCAGCGCGACGGCGGGCGAACGGAAGAGGCTCATCGAAATGAGGGTCACAAGCAGCACCGCCATAAACAGGACCAGAATCGAGCGATGCGACGCCGTGGTCTTTGCCGCGACTGCCTGGCGCGCGGGCACGAAATAGGTATCCCACGCCTCAAGCGCGTCCTTGTCGCCCTGCACGGCGCCGGTCGCGATCGCCTTCATCTCGTCCTCGGAGAACTTCTCGGACAGCACATACTCGTCGCCGTCATGCGTCTTGAGCGTTGCGTTCGAGATCTCGGCGTCCGCATAGACCGTCTCAACGCCCTGTTCCGACATTTCCGCCGCCTTGCCGATGTTGGCAAGCTGCGCGTTGTCGATGAAGGAAAGCCCGACGAACGCGATCACGGCGACAATCGTGCCGATCAAAATGTACGGGGTTCTTTTTCCCATGCGGGACTTGCACTTGTCGGAAAGCGCGCCGAAGATCGGTAGCATGAACAGCGCGAGCACGTTGTCGAGCGCCATAACGACGCCGGACCAGCCCTGTGCCATGCCGAATTTGTCGGTCAGAATCTTCGGAACGATCGTGTCGTAAGCCTGCCAGAAGGCACAGATGAGGAAAAATGCGAATCCGACGCAGATCGTGCGCTTATAGTTCAGTTTCATAATTGCCCCCGATCGACCGAAAGTCATATTTTTACCTTTTCATTATAGCGGAAATGCGTTATAATCTCAATAGGCTACAATCTTATATTATCAAAAGGAGAACAAAAATGGGTTGGCTTTTCGCAGGAATCACGATCGTTTTTCTGTTTATCGTTTATGTGCTGGCGGTGCTTCCGCGCCGACCGGGCAAAGCCGGCGCCGCGCCGTTTCGCGGGCTGATGGCAGCGCATCGGGGACTGTATGAAAAGGATCAGAGCGTACCGGAAAACTCGCTTGAGGCGTTCCGGCGTGCCGCCGCATACGGGTGCGGCGTGGAGCTTGACGTGCAGCTAAGTAAGGACGGCGCGGTGGTCGTGTTCCACGACGACACCGTCGACCGCATGACGACCGAAAAGGGGCGTGTGGACAGCTTCACGCTTGCGGAACTGCAGGCAATGCCGCTGATGGGCACGGAGCATCGCATGCCGCTGTTTACCGACGTGATGGCGGTGCTCGACGGCGTTTCCCCCACGATCGTGGAATTGAAGTCCACGCCGAACTATAGGGAGCTCTGCGAAAAAACGCTTGCGATCCTGCGGACATTAAAGGGGCCGTACTGCGTCGAAAGCTTCGACCCGCGCATCGTGCGCTGGTTCTATCTGCATGCGCCGGACATTGTGCGCGGACAGCTGACCGAGGCGTACTCCTACTGGCGCAAGGCGGGGCTGCCGCTTTGGCGGTGTCTTTTGATGCACACGCTCTGCATCAACTTTCTGACGCATCCGCAGTTCATCGCGTTCGGCAGAGGGCGACGTCCGCTTTGCATGCTTTTGGGCAGACGGCTCGGCACGATGACGGTCTTCTGGACCGAGCGTCCGGATTCCGATCACGAGCTTCTTGCGAAGCGCTACGACTGCCGCATCTTCGAGCATTACCGCCCGGAAACGCATTACAACCCGTAATTCTGTCATGCGCGTGTAGGGGGCGTCCTCACGGACGCCCCGCATGACCGCAAGGTCAATTCACGGCGCAGCCAATTCATAATACGAAAAGATTCTTCGTCGCCGTCCCGGCTTCTCAGGATGACACAGCGGGGGACGCGGCGTAACGAATTCCGATGCTGCGGGCGGATGCGATCCGCCCCTACGGTATGTGCATTTATGATAGAAATCCCCCGACCGGACGTTCTTCGTCCTGTTCTTTTCAGGCGATTTGGGGTATGATCTCCTTCAAAAGGAGGATTCAGAATGGATTTACAGAAGATCGGCGCGTGTCTCAAGGAGCTTCGCAAGGAAAAAGCGCTCACGCAGGAGCAGCTTGCGGAGCGTTTTAACGTTTCCGTAAAGACGGTCTCCCGCTGGGAAAACGGCGTCCATATGCCCGATCTGAGCCTTCTTCTGGAGCTTACGGATTTCTACGAGGTCGATCTCCGTGCGCTTTTGCAGGGCGAACGTGAGAACAGCCGAATGACAGCGGACACGAAGGAAACCGTACAACAGGCGGCAAGCTACAGCAAAGCGCAGTACAAAGCATCTCTGCAGTTCAATCCGATCCTTGCTGCAGTATTCCTGACAATCGGCGCAGTACTGCTCTTCCCGACCGTTCTGCTGGTTCGCACATCCATGGGAAATCCGGATAACGCCAAATATCTCCTTTGGAATCTGCTGCCTGCCCTATTGGTTCTTCCTTTGTTATTGAAAAGCAAGCTATGGACGACCGTCACGCTCGGCGGACTGATCGGAGTGCAAGGTTTGCGCTTGGTGTTCCGAATCATCGCAGGCTCGATGCAGGGAATAGAAATCGCGCATCTGTTATCGGCAATTCTTCTGCTGATCGTCGCGGCGATGGTGCTTCAGCGCCGTTGCGTACGCTTGCGTAAAAAGCTGTGGTTTCTTCCGGCGTTTCCGTATTTGCTTTTCGGCATGGCGGCATGGCTCGACGTCTTGATTGTTAACTCTGGTTCGTTATGGTCCGCGCCTGATCTGTTGTATTGGTTTTCCGTTTATCTGCCCGATTGTCTGATTCCTTGCATTCCCATCCTGTACGGCTTGAGTTTTCTGTTCGCCGGACGATGGTTCGCCGAAGAATAGCTGCAGAAGCGCAATTCACGACCGCAGTCAATTTATAATACGAAAAGATCCTTCGTCGCCGTCCCGGCTTCTCAGGATGACACAGCGGGGATGCGGCGTAACGAATTCCGATGCGGCGGGCGGATACGATCCGCCCCTACGGCATGTTTGCGCGCCGAAGGCGCATATCGTGCCGCAAGGCATATCGTGAATCCCGCAGGAATTTATATCGCATACCCATAGGGGAAGATCGCATCTTCCCGTTTCGCTTTATAAATTTTGGATTCAAAACGGCGATTCGGAATCGCTCAGCAGGCTGCCGATCACGGCGTTTCCTTCGCGGCGCAGCGGATAACGGTACATGAAAACCCACGCGGCGTCAAACACCAAAAGCACTGCATAGAGAATGAGATTTGCCGGTTTCCAGTCGGCGACTGTCCCGACGACAGCAAGCACGTTGAACGCAAGAAGCGCCGCGTCGAACACCAGCCAGAAGATCGTAAAATACAGCGGATGCCGGCAGCAGACGGGCAGCTCTCCGGTGTTCTTCAGCTCGGACAAATTCATGGAGATACACACCCCGGCTCTGGAGAACGCTTCCGGTTTCAGATACAGTTCCCGCTCCCCCGCCTTTGTTTCCCGGATCACGGGCTTTGAATAGCCGAGATTCCTTGCGCGGAATCCGACCCGCTCCAAGAGCGCTTCTTCCGAGCAGTTCGGCATCAGCTTCATGCGGTACGGCAAAATCCGAAATCCCTTTTCTCCATTTGTCCGTTCCCGGTCTTTGCAAACCGGAAGGCTGTTTTCACGCTGTTTTGCGCAGAATTGCACCGCGCCGAGAATCACACAGATCACGCCGAGGCTGACGGACGACCAGAAATGCAGCGATGTGTGGGAATCGGGGATGCTGACGATGCACTTCGGCGCATCCGTTCCGTCGACCCGATACAGCCGATTTCCTTTCCGTGCAAATCCGCGTTCCTGTTCCGTGCTGTCCGAGTGAACAAGCCGGATGAAGGAACTGAGTTCCCGATATTCCGGAAGCCTTTCGTTCTTTTCATCCATCGTCGGCGGATAACAGGCGACCTGCCGTTCTCCCTCGAACACATGGATATATGCGGTTCGTGTCACGATTATCAGCTGTCCGTTCCGATATCCGATCTCCGCTTTTCCGTTCGGTCCGTGTGCAAACCGAATTGCGTATAAAAACCGACCGTCCGGATCGTACACGTTCACCTGCGCCGCTTCTTCCAGCAGAACAAAGAGCTTCCGATCCGCCGCGATCCAGTCTTTCTCTCCGAGTTCGCTTCTCGGGGTGCTTTCTTCCTGCAAGACGGCGTATCCGTCCGGCTCCGGAATCAAACGGTTTCTTTGCCAGTTGACAATCGCCTGTTTTCCGAGAAAGGAAATCATCAGTACGGAAAACAGAACAGAAAGGACGGACAGACTCTTTTTCACGACCGACATTTCTTCTCCCTCTTCCCCTTTTCATGAACAGTATACACCGCATCTGTACGCTCGAAAAGAGAAAAAAGCGCGAAATACGGCGCGCTGTTTGGCACTTTTGCGTACAGAAAAGGGACGGATCCCTCCGTCCCTGTTGTGTCTTCGTCAGCTCAGATGATAGAGCTCGCTGTATTTCTTCGTCAGGTAGTCCGTGTAGTAGGTCGGGTCGAACGGCGCGCCGAAGGCCTCCTCCATCAGCTTGCCCGGCTCCTTCCTGCAGCCGAAGCGATAGATGTGCTCGGTGAGCCACTCCACGTGCGGCTTCAGATTGCCCTCGCGGACAAAGCGCCACACGTCGAGGTCCTGTTCCATGCGTTTGATGAGCTGCGCGCCGTATGCGCTTCCCACCGCGTAGGAGGGGAAGTAGCCGAAAAGCCCTCCTGCCCAGTGCGAATCCTGCAGAACGCCGTGCTTATCGTCCGGCA
>JAZNHI010000233.1:0-11223 GCA_045576895.1 Clostridia bacterium
CAAAAGCGCACGATCAAGCAGGGCAACACGACGGTTCTGGAGACAACGGTCGGATATGTCGATGTCGCAAACAGCAGCAAGACGACCGGACTTGTTGCGACGTATCAGAACGGCAGCGACGCCGCGTATGCCTATACCTACCACGCCGTCGGCAACATTACGGAGATCACGCAGGGAACGACAAGTATCACCTACGAGTATGACGCCGCGAACCGTCTGATTTGCGAAAACAACGGCGTCACCAATCAGACGATCGTTTACGACTATACAAACGATCTTTGGGGCAACATTCAGAGCAAAACGGTCTATCCGTACACCACAGCAGTGAATCCGGGAACACCAACCGGGACGAACACCTATACGTATGGCAATACCGACTGGGGCGATCAGCTGACAAGCTACAACGGACAGTCGATTACCTACGACAGCATGGGCAATCCGCTGACGTACCGCAGCAATTACACCTTTACATGGCGCGGTAAGCAGATGATGTCTGCAAGCAACGGCACGAACACCTTGACGTTTGAATACAATGAGGATGGATTGCGGCAGAAGAAAACGTGTGTCAAGGGGACGGTTCTCTTGACACATTCAGGAATACATGATAGAATACCCTCGAGGTGATGAAAATGCCGAGACAGGCGAGAGCTTTGAGCGAGAGCGGGTATTATCATGTGATTAACAGAGGAATCGGCAAGCAGATTTTGTTCGAAGACGCGGACGATAACCAACGATTTCTTGATACTCTGAAGCGATATTCAGAAGAGGAACACTTTGAACTGATATGCTATTGTCTGATGGAGAATCATTTCCATCTGTTGGTGCACACGGAAACAGGACTTGACCGGATCATGAAGCGAATCTGCTGCAGTTATGCGTACTACTATAATGAGAAGTATGGACGAACCGGGCATCTGTTTCAAGAAAGGTATCGGAGCGAGGCGATCAAGGATGACAAGCAACTGCTTGCGACAGTACGGTACATACACAACAATCCGCAAAAAGCAGGAATTTGTCGGCGTGAAGAATACGCATGGAGCAGTTGGCGCGAGTATGTTGAGAGGGCGAACATGGTTGTTCCCAATCTTGTTCTCGATATCGTGGGCGGGAAGGATGCTTTTTTGACGTTTAGCCAAAGCGCAGACGAAGGGCACTTTCTGGATGACGACCGAAAAGATCGAATTTCGGACGCGCAGGGACAGGAAATCATCAGAACGGTGTTGAAGCTGAAATCCGGGACGCAGCTTCAAAAGATGAACAAGGAAGAACGGGACGAAGCTTTACGGCTGCTAAAAGACGAAGGGCTGTCCGTCCGGCAGATCGAGCGTTTGACGGGGATCAACAGAGGCGTCGTTTTGAGAGCATGAGTGTGTCAAGAGAACCGTCCCCTTGACACCCAGAACTCTGCTTCACGCAAAAAAAAACAACTCAATTATATGCTGCGCTAAAATCATTAATGCAATGGGAGAATGAGGAAAACGGATGTGTCTCTTTTCTACTAGAGGGAAACGAATTCTCTGGTAATGCTGCGATTATTTTCAGCCAAATACTCGATAATGATAACCAACTTAATGAACTAATCATCAATCATTCAAACGTAGTTTCGAACACGAAATTACGCGAAGAATTGTCGGAACTATCTGCGCATTACACTATACTTGAGTTATCTGATAAAGGAAATCTCAAGGGTGATGTAGCCACATTATCAAAATACAGCTATCCTACAAGAATAGTTGAAAGTGTTGAGAATGAAATAACTAGAATTGAAGCGAGAATCAACAAACTAAGCGATTAAAACTCTCCTTGAGTACGGTGGTAAATGTTAATAGGACCGAATAATAATGGAGGATAAATATGATTTCTGAAGAGCTTAAAAGCATCGTAGAAAGAATTTGTCAACTGGGAAAGATGTCTTTTCTCGATGGCGCTACAGCAGAACAAATATCTCTTTTTGAAAATGAACACGATATCGTGCTTCCTCAGAAGTATAAAGAGTGGTTACAATTCTCTGATGGCGGTGAATGCTTTTTGCCTGCAGGGGTACAGTTCTACGGCGTTGCTCACCAGCCGACAATTGACGTTGATGATAATGATCGACCCGATGAAAACTATATCGTCATCGGGGCATTGGCGTCAGGGGATCCAATTTTATGTGAAAAGTCTTGTGAAAAAATTTCCATCTATAACCTTGAAGCTGGTGTAATTGAAGAAGATGAGACATATGCTAATTTCCCGGCGTTTTTAAACGATCTGTATAATCTTCTTGGGATCGAGGATTAAAGCAATGTCAAGAAGAACAGCCGAAGCAGCCAAAGCTATCAGGATTGCTTGGGAGAATGAGCAAAAACTGGTGGTTGAAGGGAAAGGCACTCGCGATTGGACTCCGGATCAACAGAGAGACATTCTTGAAAGCGGAAAGGCACATGATTCTGACGGGAAAGCTTTTGAAGGCCAGCACATGAAAAGTGCTGCAGAGTATCCAGAATATCAAGGTGATCCGGAAAACATCCAGTTTCTAACACATCAAGAACATCTTGAGGCCCATAAAGGAAGTTGGCAAAATCCAACTAATTGGTACTATGATCCAGTTACTCAGGAATATCGCGACTTTGGAAATGGCAAATACATACCATGTGAAGTAATCGAGTTAAGTGCTCCGATTGGTTCATCGAATACAGGGCACTTGTCTGAAGGGGGAGAGCCGCAAGGAAAACGATGTGAAGACAATACTGATAGTTCACCCAAAGAAGAAACTAACAGAAAACCAGATCAATCAAAGTCTCAGACGATATCTAAGCGGAGCAACACTCCTCCAACATCACCCATAGAATCAGAGCCGTTTATCATTCGCGGTTTTCATCGTGCGGTCAATGGATGGAAAAATTTTGAATCCAATCATCCGTTTCTTGCGACAGTAATAACCGAGGGTTCAAAAAGGGCTTTTGAGCTTGCTGTAACCTATGGTGCTTCAAAAGTAATCGACGGTTCGCTTAATAGGACAAAAGCAGGCGCCACCAGCGCAAGTACGGTTCAAAAGTCCACAGCAGCTTCTATTGGCTCTTCGAAATCAGTCATGAGTACAAGTTCTTCCCCATCAGTAAATGCCAATGTTGATGCGGGAGAAACAGTAAAAAGAGCATCTCCGTGCGAACACATTGTTATTGCTAAGGGACAACACTATAACACAAAAGAGGGACGAGTTTGGAGAGAAAAAGCCCCATATTCTCGTGGCAAACCAAAAGGAGAGTGAAAGTCGAAAGCTTGCTTATCAAAATGGAGCATATTTTAAAGAAGGATTTGGGTCAATAAATCGGTCAATGCTGATCTATTTGTTCAATGAGTTTTTTTGAAAATGTAGTAAAATGTAGTAAAATCGGTTTCATTAGCATTATTATCGCTAATCCGTTGCTGCATATTTCCGTTTGTTATGCATTTAGATAGCTGGCAATATTCCCAGAATGTAGTAAAACGAAAGCAAAAAGGAGAGCAAAGAAAATCCCCGTAAACGTAGTGTTTTCGGGGATTTTGGCGTCTCCGGCGGGATTCGAACCCACGACCTATCGCTTAGGAGGCGATCGCTCTATCCTGCTGAGCTACGGGGACTTATTCACTTTTATGCATTCTCCGGCGAACCATAGGCAAGATTCTTAGGAGGCGAATGCTCTATCCTGCTGAGGTACGGAGACTTATGCACTTTTCAATTACTCGCCATCCCAACTACTATCGACTCTTAGGAGGCGAATGCTTTATCCTGCTGAGCTACGGAGACCCGTCGGAAACACCGATATGATATCACGCCGAAGGGTGCCTGTCAAGAAACGAATATCCTGCGGAAAAGTTGTGAATATCCTGCGGGAAAGTTGCAATCCGTGATTGACGGCGGGACAAAAATACGTTACACTATACTATTGTAAATGCAGGTTTACAAAACAAAAAACGGAGGTTTTATCACATGATCAAAAAGTGGATTTGCAGCGTTTGCGGTTATGTTCATGAGGGAGCGACCCCGCCGGAGTTCTGCCCGGTCTGCAAGCAGCCTGCGTCGAAGTTCAACGAGGTGAAGGAAGAAATGGTCTGGGCGGCGGAGCACGTCGTCGGCGTTGCCAAGGGCGTTCGCGAAGACATTCTCGACGATCTGCGAGCCAACTTCCAGGGCGAATGCACCGAAGTCGGTATGTACCTTGCCATGGCACGCGTTGCGCACCGCGAGGGTTATCCGGAGATCGGTCTCTATTGGGAAAAGGCGGCGTTTGAAGAAGCCGAGCATGCGGCAAAGTTCGCAGAGCTCCTCGGCGAAGTCGTGACCGATTCCACCAAGAAGAACCTCGAAATGCGCGTGGAAGCCGAATACGGCGCAACCGCGGGCAAGACGGACCTTGCAAAGCGTGCGAAGGAGCTCGGTCTTGACGCCATTCACGACACCGTCCATGAAATGGCCCGCGACGAGGCAAGACACGGCAAGGCGCTGAAGGGACTGCTGGAGAGATATTTCAAATAAGATCGGAAGGAGGAGGTAAGCTGCCTCCTTCTTTCTTTTCAACCCGGAATTCTTCTGCGGCGGGGTGACCGGGACGGCGTCGCCGATGTGCGCCGCAAGAAGCGGGAAGGGCTGTTTGTTCTCTGAAACAGAGCAGAATACAGAATAGGAGATACCATCATGGAAAGGCAAAAGAACAGACCGATCTGGGCGCTGCTGATCATTCTGCTGATCGTTTTTCTGATCGGAATGACCTGCGAGATCCTTTTGAAACTGTTTAACGTGATCATAAACACGCGCATGGCGGAACGTCCGGAAATCGTCGCGAATCAGATCCTTCGCGGCTTCGGCGACGAGGCGGTTCCGCTGTGGGCGATCCCCACGCTGGTGCTGAACTGGATGTCGATCATGCCGCGGGAGATCCTGCCGTATGCTTTGCGCTGGCTGCCGTATCTGATCCTGTTCCTGCTGCCGGTGCTGTGTGCGGTGCTTCGTCACAGAGCGATTCCGCTGATCGTCTGTGCGGTCGTTTCCGGAATCACCGCCGTCGGAATCGTGCTGGTGCGGTTCGTGTCGCGCATGCCGTTGATCAACGTGTATGCAGCGATCCCGTTCGCGGTGGAGACGCTCATGCTCGTGCTTGCCTGCATCGCGCTCGGCGCGAAAAAGAAGGGCTTTGCGATCGTGCTCGGCGTGTTTTTCGTGCTGCTTGCACTGGCGTCGCCCGCAGTGAGCGCCGCCATGGCGGGAATGCACGCCGGCTCGCTTCCGGCAGGACTGCCGATCGGGCAATTCCTGAAGGCCCGGCTGAATCGGCTCCCGCTTTCCGCAGCCGTTTCGTACTGGCCGATCTTCAAGACGTTCGCGTTTCTGATGTACGGGCTGATTCTGTTTGTCGCGCCGGCGAGATTCCCGAAGCGCGTAAAGGCATAAACGAGCGATCGGGCAGTTCCGATACCGGATCGCAAGAGCCGCTCCGGACCTGTCCCGTATGCGGACAGGCGGGCGGTCGGTGCGCGCTGCCGAACGAAACGCAGCGGGTCGATGAATGAAGACAGGAGGCAGGCATATGAAGAAAATCGTTATTTGTGTGATCGTGCTGTTTCTTGCGCTGCTGTTTTCCGGCTGCGGGAAGACGATCACGCTGCATTGTGACGGCTGCGGGAAGGAAGTCAAACAGCCCGCAAGCAGCAACATGACGGAGGACTGGATCATCCTCTGCAAGGATTGTCAAAAGAAGCTTTACGGCGACTGACCGGGGAGCGGGAGCAGGATTCTCCTCCCTTTCCTGCAAAATAGGACCGTCTAAATCCGCAGAACGCCCCCTTTACACGCGATCAATTCGGAGAGGATTCCCTGTACGTTTTGGAGAATCTGCGGTATACTCTGATCAGAGGATGAAGGAACGGGGGACGCAAAGGAACATGGAACCGTTCGGAAAGCCTCGGCGGCAGGCGCAGAAGCGAACACGCCTGCACGGGAACCGGGTGAAGAAAAGAGGAGGTCGAAGGAAATGCTCGGATGGATTTTGGTCGTGTCGCTTGCAATTCTTGCGGCGATCGTCGTGACGGGGATCATCGTATACCTTGCGACGAAGCGGAATCCGGCTGTCGCGGTCAGGGACGACACAGAGAACGTCGTCGATCTGAACGACCGCTTCAACCGCGCGCGTTATATGAGTGAGGACGGCAACTGACCGAGAGAATACAAAAAAAACAAGAGCCTGCCGGGGACGGCAGGCTCTTGGTCGGTTTTGGATCAGAGCATGGACGAGCCGCCGGTGACGATCCAGGCGGCGAGGGAGGCGACGAGCAGCGCGCCCGTATAGACGCTGCCCGTGCGGCGGTAGAAGTACGTGCAGAGCACGCTGAACACGACGACCTGCGGCACGAACAGTATGAGAAGCGACATGAACGGTCCGCCGAAGGTGGAGCCGAAGAACACGTCCGCGCCCGGTCCGACGCCGAGGAAGAACGGGATGTACTCGATCAGCACAATGAGCAGGATGCCGCCGACCATCAGGAGCGCGTTGCGCCACCAGTTCGAAAGGAAGCCCTTGATGCCCGTTTGATAGGTCGCCTTTGTGCGCATGGACGCCATGATCTTGGAGTTGTTCAGCAGGAAGAACAGGGCGAACACCGGGATATAGACGCAGAACTGACCGAGCCGCGTCCATGTGAAGGTCTTGAAGAACGGCCAGATGAACCGGAGATCGAGCTTGAAGAACACCCCCGCAAGGAACACGACAAGGTACAGCAGAAGAAGCAGGCACAGGACGAGGAGCGCCGCGCGCAGGAGCAGTCCCCACGCGATCCGGTTCGGCTTTTCTTTGGAGCCGAGCCCCATGCCGTAGAAGCCGTCGTACGTGCCCTTCTTCTTTGCCGCGCGCGCGCCGATGAGCGAGGTGATCACCATGATCAGGATCAGCAGCAGATACCAGCCGATAAAGCCGTTGCCGACGGTCATGCGGAAGATCCCCTCGGGCAGCGGCAGCAGCGCGTGACCGAGCTGCGTCATAAACGGATAGGTCGCGCCCGCAAGCAGGATCGTGATCAGCGCGCCGCGCCACCACTTGCCGGCGGGCTTGATGCCGACCGCGTCGGGCAACGGCTGCACGGCCTTCGCAAAGAACGGGATCTTCACAAGCAGCTCAAAGAACGGGATGAGCGCTGCGAGCGTGCAGAGCATGGCGAGCAGCACCAGCCATTCCTTGCCCATGGCGGTCTGCGATTCGGGCGCGGGACCTTTCAGCACATTGCCGCCGAACGCCCGATCGAACCAGTCGAGCGAAACGGTGAGCCCGCGCGCGTTGTGCGTGGTGAGCCGGTGATTCGTATAGAGGAGCTCCATGCGCCGCGCGGAGCCGTCCGCAAAGTCGCCGAAGGTCTTGTCCCATGCCGCCTGTTCCGCCGTCGTGCCGAGGAATTCGGTGCGCAGCGGCGAACGCAGAAGTTCGTCGTTCACAACGCGCTTATAGTCGCGGAAGTAACTGAATTCGTCCCACTTCGCCTGCAGCAGCAGGACGTTGTTGAAATGAATGTTTGCGGCGTCGTATGCCGAATCGCGGAACAGCTCGCCGCACTGCAGCACGGTCGCCTTCGGCTCGATGTCGGTGCCGGCGTACGCTGCGGCGACGCTCCAGCCCGCCCAGGTGCCCATCGAGTGCCCGCTGATGCCGAGCTTGGTTTTGTCCACGTTCGGAAGCTCCGACAGGAATTTATACGCCGCCGTGCCGCCGCAGGAGCTGTCCTTCACGGCGTTGCCCGCTTCGTCCTTCGTATAGTGATCGTCGAAGAACGAAAGGTTCGAGAAGTTCATCAAAAGCCGGTAGCGCACCGAGCCGCCGACCGGACGGAACGTGCGATCCTCGACGCTGTCCTCGCCGTAGTTCACCTTGACCATGTGATTGACGTAGCCGCGTTCCTTTAAGCCCGGCTTGCTTGCGCCGTGGCCGTATTCGTCGATCGAAAGCACCACGACGCCGCGTTTCGCGAGCTCGATCGCGTACGCCGCGTTGGTCTCGTGATCGTTCTGGTACCCGTGCAGCAGCAGCACGCCCGGGGCTTTTTCTCCGTCCTTCAAGCCGGACGGGGTATAGAGCTTATAAAAGAGATCGCCGACCTCGCTCGGAAGATACCCTTCGGTGATCGCGATTGCGCCGCCCGCCCGCTGAATGCGGTCCGCAAAGAACAGCGCGACGAACGTGACGCAGAGCAGCACGGCAAGCGCCGCCGCCCATTTACCCCAACCCTTTTTCATACAAAAACCTCCCCGTTTCAATTTATATATAGTATACATGAATCCGGCGCGGTCCGCAAGGGGTCGAAAAACCGTGAAAGGATGAAATCAAGGCTTGCGGCGCGTCCCGCGAAGCGGTATAATAAATTATCATACGTTTATCAATCATCATTTCACGCACAGGAAAGGAGCATGTATGGCAACGTTTATCAGTGATCCCTCCCGCACCTTCAACGAGTATCTTCTGATCCCCGGCTATTCCTCCTCGGAATGCATCCCCGCAAACGTCAGCCTCCGCACCCCGATGGTGAAGTTCCGCCGCGGGGAGGAGTCCGCGATCTCGCTGAACATCCCGCTGGTCTCCGCGATCATGCAGGCGGTCTCCGACGACCGGATGGCTGTCGCGCTCGCCACGCAGGGCGGCGTCAGCTTCATCTACGGCTCGCAGACGGTCGAGGACGAGGCGGCGATGGTCAAGCGCGCCAAGGACTACAAGGCGGGCTTCGTGCGCAGCGATTCGAACCTCCGTCCCGATCAGACGCTGGCGGACGTGATCGCGCTCAAGGATCGCACCGGGCATTCCACCATGGCGGTCACCGACGACGGCACGCCCGAGGGCAGACTTGTCGGCATGGTCACGAGCCGCGACTACCGCGTCTCCCGCATGGCGCCGGACACGCCGGTATTCACCTTTATGACGCCGCTCAGCAAACTGGTCTGCGCGCCGGAGGGCACGTCGCTCAAAGAAGCGAACGACATCATCTGGGATCACAAGCTCAACACGCTTCCGATCATCAACGAAAAAGGACAGCTTTGCTACTTCGTATTCCGCAAAGATTACGATTCGCACAAGGAGAACAAAGACGAGCTGCTGGACGAGCACAAGCGCTACGTCGTCGGCGCGGGCATCAACACGCGCGACTACGAGACCCGCGTTCCCGCGCTCATCGAGGCGGGCGCGGACGTACTGTGCATCGACTCGTCCGAGGGCTTTTCCGAGTGGCAGGCAAGGACCCTTGCGTGGATCCGTTCCCGTTACGGCGATTCCGTGAAGGTCGGCGCAGGCAACGTGGTCGACGCGGACGGCTTCCGCTTCCTGGCGGAATCCGGCGCAGACTTTGTCAAGGTCGGCATCGGCGGCGGCTCCATCTGCATCACGCGTGAAACGAAGGGCATCGGCAGGGGCCAGGCGACCGCGCTGATCGACGGCTGCAAGGCGCGCGACGCGTAATATGAGGAAACCGGCGTCTACGTTCCGGTCTGCTCCGACGGCGGCATCGTATACGACCACCACATCACGCTCGCGCTTGCGATGGGCGCGGACTTCATCATGCTCGGCAGATACTTCGCACGGTTCGATGAAAGCCCGTCCCGCAAGGTCAATCTGAACGGCACATATTATAAGGAATACTGGGGCGAGGGCTCGGCGCGCGCGCGCAACTGGCAGCGCTACGACCTCGGCGGCGACAAGAAGCTGAGCTTCGAGGAAGGCGTCGATTCCTACGTTCCGTACGCGGGCTCCCTGCGCGACAACGTGGCGCTGACTCTAAGTAAGGTCAAGTCCACCATGTGCAACTGCGGCGCGCTGACGATCGCCGAGTTTCAGAAGAAGGCAAAGCTCACGCTGGTGTCGGCGACGAGCATCGTCGAGGGCGGCGCGCACGACGTCATCCGCAAGAACACAACCGAGCCGTTCCGCTCGTAACGAAAGAAAAGAGGAGATAATCATGCCCTGTACAACGGTATTGGTCGGCAGAAAGGCCGCAAACGACAATTCCACGATGATCGCCCGCACCGACGACGGACACTTCGACGTCAAAAAACTCATTGTCGTCGAACCGAAGGATCAGAAGCGGGCCTATACCTCCGAGATCGGACATCTCACGATCGAACTGCCCGACAATCCCATGCGCTATACGGCGTGCCCGAGCGTCGATCCGAAAAACGGAATCTGGGCGGCGACCGGCATCAACGCGGCGAACGTCGGCATGACGGCGACGGAAACGATCACCTCGAACCCGCGCGTGCTTGCGGCGGATCCGCTTGTGAAATATCAAAAGGCGAAGACGAAAAAGGAAAAGGACGTTCCGGGCGGCATCGGCGAGGAGGACATCGTCGTGCTCGTGCTGCCGTACATCCGCACCGCCAGAGAGGGCGTCCTGCGGCTTGCGGCGCTTCTGGAACAGTACGGTACTTATGAATCCAACGGGATCGCGTTCAACGACGAAAATGAGATCTGGTGGATGGAAACGATCGGCGGGCATCACTGGATGGCAAAGCGCGTGCCGGACGACGTCGTGGTCGTCATGCCCAACCAGTTCGGCATGGACAGCTTCGATTTCGACGACGCGTTCGGAAAGCAGGAGGCGCATCTCTGCTCGAAGGACCTTCGTGAATTCATCGAAACCTATCATCTCGACTGCAACCAGGGCGGCGCGTTCAATCCGCGGCTCGTCTTCGGCTCGCATTCCGATCAGGACCACGTTTACAACACGCCGCGTGCATGGTACATGGGCAGATACCTTGCGCCGAGAAAGTACCGCTGGGACGGTCCGGACGCCGATTTTACGCCCGAAAGCGACAACATCCCGTGGAGCTTTGTGCCGGATCGCAAGATCGCGGTCGAGGAGGTCAAGGAGCTTTTGTCCTCGAACTACAAGGGCACGCCGTTCGATCCGTACCTGAACCGCGATACCGGCGTGCGCGGCAAGTACCGCTCGATCGGCATCAACCGCACCGGTGGGACCTCCGTTTGTCAGATCCGACCGGATGCGCCGGACTGCGCGAAAGGTCTCGAGTGGATCTGCTTCGGCTCCACAACCTTCGACGCGCTGCTGCCGGTCTATCCGAACGTAAAGAAAATGCCAAACTACCTCAGCGACGTCACGCTCGACGCTTCGACGGAGGATTTCTACTGGGGCAGCCGCATGATCGGCGCGCTCGCGGATCACAGCTATAACCAGTGCGTGCAGATCGTCACGCGCTACCAGAACGCGGTGATGACCGAG
>JAZNHI010000234.1:0-2988 GCA_045576895.1 Clostridia bacterium
TCACAGAACGACATGGCTACGATCCGACTTCCCTCCGCCTCGCTTCGCTCGGCACCTCCCCCATCAGGTGGAGGTAAAACATTGGCGCAGTTTCCGACCTTCCCTTGTCAGGGGAGGGGGACCGCTTGCGGTGGTGGGGTAGCTGTGAAGTCCTGCATACCACCCCTTGATTCTCCTGCAGGACAAAATATAAAGGCTCTCCGGGATCGGAAAGCCTGAAAAAGATGCGCGGATCGCTTACCAGCCTGCGGGGAGCGGCGCGCCGTCGGCGGCAAAGTACAGCCGGTATTCCGTAACGTCCGGTTCGTCGCCGATGCGGGCGACGTATTCCTCGCCGACCTTCAGCGTGACCCAGATATCATACCCTTTGTGCCCGTCGTTGTAATCCACGATGCAGCCGTTCTTTTCCGCACGGAACCACAGCGTATGATCGAGCTCGATCCTGTTCATCCCGTACCCCTCATAATGATAGGTATGCACCGCGCCGGACGGATCGCGCACGTACAGCGCCGCCGTCTCGCCGGGTCGGAACGTCGGCAGCGGCTCGGAACCGGCTTCCAGACAGGTGCCGTCATAGACCTTTTTCCCGAGGATCTCCACGATCGTGCCGATGAGAAACGTATTGTCCCCGTCCGTGGTGTGCGCCTCTATGGAATGGGAACGATACACTTGATACAGGATTGCCTCGTAAACGACCGTACCTCCGTCCTTGTATTGATATCTGATCGGAAAGCACAGCACGGAAAGCGTCAGCACGACCGCAGCGACGGCGATCCAAACGATGATCTTCTTTTTCTTATGCATACGTTCTCCTCCGTTTCTTCGACGCCTTTCGGTGTCTCTGTACAGTAGACAATCCGGAACGCAAAAGTGTTACATCCTTTTTCAAAAAATAAGAAAAGGGCGAAGTAAACGCCCTTCTGCTTAGGGAATTATTACTTTCTCTTCTTAAACTGCACGCGCGGAAGGCTGTCGACGGGAAGCTTTTCGATCTGCTCTTTGCAGCGAGCATTTCTGGCCCTTATATGCACCAGAAATATCACGATAGATCCCAGCGCAGCGAACGCAAACAGGTATATCGCTCCGTCCCCTTTCGATTTCAGGGTGCCGATCACAAAGGCTGCCACTGCGACGATCAGGCTGACGGTCAGTACGACAAGCGGCACGCGGCTGTTGACCCTTGACCACGGTTCCTGTCTGTGACACTTCTCGCACCGAACGACGAGTCCGTCGCCTTTGTACGTGCCGGAAGCTGCCTGCGACCGGATTTCCTGCATCTTCAGATCCGCTTTGAGTTCCGCTTCTGTTTCTTTTTCCCTATCGCCTCTGTAGCCTTTCACCGTTTCTTCCACGCGGATCTTGGCAGGAAGGTTGTTGTTCATGTGCCCGCAGTACGAGCACTTATATGAAACCGTTACCGGTATGCTGCGTCTTGCCGTTATGAGATGTGGTTCTACGTATTCCGTGTCGTCCGCCTCCTTTCTCTTCTGCAGCGCATGCCGTTCCTTTGACGGCAGGCAGCGCGCCTGACGAAAAAAGGGCGCCGTTAAAACGCCCTTTTCGATGTTATGCGATGTTTATTCCTTCGGCAGCTCGCTGGTGCAGTGCGGGCAGCGGGTTGCGTCGTCGGCAACTTCCTGCTTGCAGTACGGGCAGAGACGCGGCTTCTTTTCGGGCGCGGGCTCTTCCTTTTTCTTTGCCTTCTCCTCCGCCTTTCTCAAAGCGCGGATCACGATGAAGATTGCAAGCGCGATCAGGATGAAGTACACGATCGCGGAGATGAATTTGCCGTAATAGAACACGGTAAGCCCTGCTTCCGCTGCTGCGCCGGGTGCGAGGTTTTCGGGATTGTCGCCGAGCACGACGCCCCAGCTGCTGAAGTCGACCTTGATGAGAAGACCGAGAAGCGGCATGATGATGTCGTTGATCAGCGAGGATACGATCGCGCCGAACGCGCCGCCGATGATAACGCCGACCGCCATGTCGACCACGTTGCCCTTCAGAGCAAACGCTTTGAATTCGGATAAGAATTTCTTCATGTTTGAACCCCCTTATGGATTTTTTACGGAATATATTATAGCACCGGCGATTCAAAAGAGCAACAGATATTTTATGCCCCGCAAGGGCATTTCATTCCCTGCGGGGCACGATATGGCTTCACCTCGATATGCCTGCAGCCCGATATGTCCCTTCGGGACCCGATATGCGGCTTGCGCTGCGAAATGAATAAGTTTGATTCTCCGCAAGGAGAATCTTCCTGAACATTCCGCAGGGATATATATCACACGCCGAAGGCATATTTCACCCGCGCGGATATCACTGCACCTTGCACGGGGGTTCGACCACGATGCCGCGGGCTTTGCGCGTGCGGATGCGGGTTCTGAGAAAGCCGATGAGGCAGCAGATGAGAAACGCGAGCACATGCACGGCGATGATCGCGGGACCGGGCTGCGCTTCGATCAGAAGCGACAGGAAGAAGCCCAGGAAGAAGCAGCCGAGCGACAGCGCGGCGGACGTGATCATGACCGAGCGGAAGCGCTTTGCGACGCGCATCGCCGACAGCGCCGGGAAGATGATAAGCCCCGACACCATGATCGCGCCGACCATCTTCATGCCGATCACGACCGTGACCGCCGTGAGCGCGGCAAGCATCATCGTGTACACGTTGACGTGCACGCCGGTCGCCTTGGCAAAGCTTTGGTCGAACGTCACGCTGAAGATGCGCGTATAGAACAGGATGAACAGGACGACCACCACGACCGACACCGCGACGGTGATCCACATGTCGGCGTCGGAGAGCAGCGCCATCGACGCCGTTCCGAACAGGGAATTACAGATGTCCTGGTACTGGTTGTCCGAGAGACGGAACAGCAGCGTACCGATCGCGATCGCGCCGGTCGAGAGCACCGCGATCGCCGCGTCGCCCTGCATGCGGCGCTTTTCGGTGAGCCACATCAGGATGAACGCCGCCGCCATCACGATCGGCAG
>JAZNHI010000235.1:0-14488 GCA_045576895.1 Clostridia bacterium
ACACCTTTCCGGTGGTTAAGCTGTGCGGTTCCACCTGTTCCCATCCCGAACACAGAAGTTAAGCGCACATACACCGACAATACTTGGCTGGAGACGGCCCGGGAAGATAGGCAGCTGCCGGGATCCATGAGACACTCAAACGAGTGTCTCTTTTTTTCGTCGCCGATATTGCAGGGGACATCGCCCCCTACAAGCCGTAGGGGAAGATAACATCTTCCCGCGTTGCTGCTTGGCTTCCCTGTGTAAGGGAAGCTGTCGGCACAGCCGACTGAAGGGTTGTTTCAACGGGCGGATGCGATCCGCCCCTACGGTCCGGCTTCTTGCGCTGCGTCATCCTGAACATGGTACGCGAGGGAAGTGCGCGATCTGCCTCTGTAACGAAGTGGAAGTGAAGGATCTTAAAGATTCTTCGACTTCGCCTCAGAATGACACGCGGAACCGGAATTGACGGGTTATTGCGGCTGTGCTACAATCAAAACCGGGTTTAGACGGTCTGTGTCCTGTACTTCTTGGGCTGTTTCGTGTATGATTTTGTGCAGAAAGGAGGAGTGACGATGGATTTACAGAAGATCGGCGCATGCTTACGCGACCTTCGGAAAGAAAAAGGACTGACGCAAGAACAACTTGCGGAGCGGTTCAGCGTCTCGCAGCGCACCGTTTCCCGATGGGAGACCGGCACTGCGACGCCCGATCTTGACGTCCTTCTGCAGCTTGCTGATTTTTACGAGGTTGATTTGCGCGCGTTGTTGAACGGTGAACAGACTAAACAGAAAATGTCGCAGGAAACGATTGAGATTGTGCAGGAAACAGACAAATACAGCAAAGTGCATTATAATGCGCGGAAGAGAGTTTTGATTGCGTTGTTGATTTTTGCTGCAACCGCAATCATCTTGCTTATGTCCTATATTGTGTTATCGCATTATTATAATCTTCGACGAATTCCTGTTACACAGAAATATGAAATACCGTTTTTCAAACCCGATCATATATATTTCGGAGATCCTCCGAGAAAGGCGATACCGAATATCGCAGGCGAAACAGTTGAAAGAACGGATCTTTCTCGTATTACAAACAAGACGGTCTATTCTTTTGATACTGTTGTTCTGGGAACAAAAGCGCAAACAGATTGTTATTTTTCAGATGATTCCTATCTGACGGAAATTCATTTTGTTTTCCCTATGATGGAGAGGGAGGAGACACGGAAACTGTTTGATGGGGTTGTTGCAATCATACAAAACGAATATCAAAATGATCCGGCGTTCTATTGCGGAGAGATAGAGCAAACAAACGAAAACACGTATGACATTTCTTTGGGATTAAACTTCGGTGCGACAGGCATTTTCTATACGGTGAGCGTAGAGGATAATAAGCTTTTTATTACATGCATCGACCTATGGTGAACGCATTGCATGAACATCATAAAGCGGTTGCAACGGCAGCCGCTTTGTGTTATACTTTGGAAAACTTTGCGGAAAGGGGACGAAGGATGCTGAAATACAAATGTCTGGTGCTTGACCACGACGATACCGTGATGAACAGCACGAAGCACGTGCATCATCCGTCGTTCCTTGTCGCTTTGGAAGAACTGCGTCCCGGCATGACGATGGACGTCGACACGTATTTCCGCATCAATTTCGATCCGGGCTTTCTGCCGTACTGCGAGGACGTGCTGCACTTTACGCCGGAGGAGCTTTCCCGCGAGCTCGAGATCTGGCAGGCGTACGTCAAGGACCACGTGCCGGAGGTCTTCCCGGGCGTGGCGCGGATCATCTGCGAGCAGATCGCGTGCGGCGGGTACGTGTGCGTTGCGTCACATTCGTTCAAACACAACATCCTGCGTGACTACAGGGCGAACGGGCTTCCGGAGCCGACGCTTGTCTACGGCTGGGAGCTGCCACGCGAGCTTCGCAAGCCGAATCCCTACGCGCTTGACGAGATCATGCGTATTCTGAACCTGCAGCCGGAGGATCTTCTGATGGTCGACGATCTGAAACCGGGGTACGACATGGCAAAGACCCGGGGCGTGCCGTTTGCGGCGGCGGGCTGGGCATACGATATTCCGGAGATCCGGGCGTATCTCGTGGAGAACTGTCCGCTGTATTTCGATACGCCGGATGCGCTGTACCGCTATCTGTTCGACTGAATTCGCGTAAAAAACATCTGCCGTTATGAAATAAAGCACAGGAGGGCATTTCTATGGCAAAAACTGGCAGTACCAATGCAGGAGGAACGTTCACAAAGATAGGCGATTCCCTGACAAAGTTGGTCGATAAGATGGATCCGGAAGGTGTAAAAACAATCTTCGGCGTGTTTGCGCAGGAGTCGCAGGAATTTAAGCTTGATCAGGAACGGAAGAGATTTTTGCGTGAGGAGCTCCATTTGCAGGACGTCGATCTGAATTCATGGCAGAATGCCGCCGATATCATCAGGCATCTCGACCTATATGAACTGAATCGGAAGCATCCGCAGGCAGCAAAGAACACGCTGGTGACTGTGCTGTCGATCTTCCCGCCGACGGCGATCGTCGCAGGACTCTGCAGCGCGGTGCCGGACGAGACGCTGTCCAAAATCCTCGGATTTTCCCTGATAGCGTCGCCGGATCATCTCGTCAATATGCTTGTGACGCACCGCGCGAACGTCATTGCGGCACGCAACGCGGCATTTGCCGAGGGAGACCGGGTGGAGGAAGGCAAGAGAAATCTTGCAATCGTGACGAAGGATGAACTGCTGTATCAGCAGATCAAAAAGCTGGTCGAAACCGACGACGATGAGAGTGAGGAGGTCACGATCGGCACGAAGGATGGCACCGTACGGATCGTGCGATGGGAGGAGCAGAAGTGGCTGTATCGCAGCAAAACGGAGACGGTTGACACCAAGGTAATCGTGATCGGCGACTGCAAGGGTACGGAAAACGGTGTGAAGGTGATGGACATTCGCTTTGACGGGTACGGCATACGGTACGGCTGGATCGGAAATGTCGCGTACATCCATGCCGATCTTCGCAAGATTCACGGAAAAGGTGTTTACGAAGCATTTCTCAATGAGCTCAACGCCATGCCCGCGCCGGAGGTTATCAAGGAGGACAAGAAACTGCGGCTGAACTGGAAGACCGGTCTGAAGACCGCACTTGCAACGCCCCTGATGGCGAAGGACCTGTACGACGATACCTATGCGGTTAAACGGCAGATGTATTTCTTCGGACTGATTTACTTCTACTATCACGATCTCGAAGCATTTCTCAACTCGTAACGGAAGATGCTGTGATCGATGCGCTGAGAGAACACTATATATATGAAGAAAGAGGCTGTTCCCTTCTCTGGAACAGCCTCCGTTTTTGTTTGTTTCTTACAGCGCGATGTCGCCTGCGACGCGGTACATGTACGCGTCGAGGTTCTTCTTCATCTCGAGCGCTTCCTCGATCGGCGTCAGCAGGATGTGCGAATCACGGTAGCAGACGACCTGGTTCGTGTTGCCGGCAAGGAGCTGCTCCACGGCGTAGTGACCCATGCGGGACGCCATAACGCGGTCACGCGCGGTCGGCGCGCCGCCGCGCTGGATGTAGCCGATGATCGAGACGCGCGCTTCAAGACCGGTCTCCTCGCTGATGCGGTGGCAGATCTCGTCGCACTTGCCGACGCCCTCCGCGACGATGATCAGGTGGTGATGCTTGTCGTGCATGCGGCCCTCGCGGATCTTCTCGATGACGTCGTGCTCGAAACTGTAGGGGAACTCGGGGATGATGATCGACGTTGCGCCGACTGCGACGCCGACGTAAACCGCAAGGTGACCGGCGTGCCGTCCCATGACCTCGACGACGGAAACGCGTTCATGCGACTGCATCGTGTCGGCGAGCTTGTCGATCGCTTCCACCGCGGTGTTCGCCGCCGTGTCAAAGCCGATCGTGTAGTGGCTGCAGCCGATGTCGTTGTCGATCGTTGCAGGGATGCCCATGACCTTGACGCCCTGCTTGGAAAGCGCGAGCGCGCCGCGGAACGTGCCGTCGCCGCCGATGCAGACGACCGCGTCCAGACCGAGATAGCGGCAGGTCTGCGCCGCACGGTGCTGACCGGCTTCGGTCATGAAGTCCTCGCTGCGGGCGGTGTACAGGATCGTGCCGCCGCGGTGGATGATGCCGTTGACGCTGCGTGCGTTCATTTCCATGACGTCTGCATGAATCAGTCCCTGATACCCGCGG
This sequence comes from Clostridia bacterium, assembly GCA_045576895.1. Taxonomy (GTDB): domain Bacteria; phylum Bacillota; class Clostridia; order Christensenellales; family CAG-138; genus UBA3792. The sequence goes on from JAZNHI010000235.1 coordinate 4,196, forward strand.
CGGATGCCGACGGGGATGACCTTGTTCAAAAGACAGGTGCGCACCGCTGCGCGAACGGCAGCGTTCATGCCGGGCGCGTCGCCGCCGCTCGTGAGAATGCCGATACGACGAATTTTCTGCTCCATGTAATTCACCTCCGATATTTTGTCTCCTATAATATATCATACCTGTCGACGATTTTCAACAGCGCGAAAACGGTTTTTTGACAAAAATATATTTTGAAAAATCAAAAATAATGCTTGCATTTTTGAAAGGGATGGTGTATAGTTCAAATGTTCGCGCCGCATGGGCGTCATTCGTCGAGCGGCGCAGGAGTGCAGCGGAGGTTGCCGGTTGCCATTCCGGGTAATTTCGCACACATCCGACGTCCGAACGGACGGGGCAAAAATAGCAGTTTCCCGTGCCGTCCCGCCGAACACAGCCGAAAAGGCTGTGTAAAAAAATGAGAGGGAAACACACGGCTCTGTGTACTGCCCAACAACAATTTTAGGAGGAAGAAAAAAGTATGGCAAACCAAAGAATTCGTATCAAACTCAAGGCTTATGAACACAGTCTGATCGACCAGAGCGCCGAAAAGATCGTCGACGCCGCCAAGAGAACGGGCGCACAGGTTTCCGGCCCGATCCCCCTGCCCACTGAGAAGGAAATCGTCACCATCCTTCGTGCAACGCACAAGTATAAGGATTCTCGTGAGCAATTCGAGATGAGAACGCACAGGCGTCTGATCGACATCATCCAGCCCTCCAACAAGACTGTGGAAGCGCTGATGAAGCTGGATCTGCCCGCGGGCGTAGACATCGAAATCAAGCTGTAATCCCAAACGGAGGTATGTACCAATGAAGAAAGCCATTTTGGGCAAGAAGATCGGTATGACGCAGTTCTTCAGAGCTGACGGTACCATGATTCCCGTCACTGTCATCGAAGCCGGTCCGTGCCCCGTCGTTCAGAAGAAAACCGTCGCAAACGAAGGTTACGATTCCGTCCAGCTCGGATTTGCCGAGCTCCGCGACAAGCTCGCCAACAAGCCGCGCAAGGGTCACTTTGCAAAGGCGAACGTCAAGGCGATGCGCTACCTTCGCGAATTCAGACTCGAAGACGCCGCTTCCTATGAAGTCGGTCAGATCGTCAAGGCGGACGTGTTCGCCGAGGGCGACAAGGTCGACGTTTCCGGCACCAGCAAGGGCCACGGATTCCAGGGCGTCGTCAAGCGTCACGGTCAGGGCCGCGGTCGTATGACCCACGGTTCCCACTTCCACAGAGCGCCCGGCTCCATGAGCGCCTGCTCTGATCCGAGCCGCGTGTTCAAGACCAAGAACCTGCCCGGTCATATGGGCAGCGAGCACGTCACCGTGCAGAACCTCGAGGTCGTGCGTGTGGACGCAGAGCGGAACCTGCTGCTCATCAAGGGTGCGGTTCCCGGTGCGAAGGGCGGTCTTGTGACTGTCAAGAGCACAGTAAAGTAAGGAGGAAAGAACTATGCCTAACGTAGCATTGTATGATATCAAGGGCCAGAACATCGGCGATATCGCCCTTTCCGAGAATGTTTTCGGTCAGCCCGTCAACACGGCGGTCATGCATGAGGTCGTCGTAGCGCACCTCGCGAACTGCCGTCAGGGCACGCAGAGCGCCAAGACCCGTTCCGAAGTTTCCGGCGGCGGCAAGAAGCCGTGGAGACAGAAGGGCACCGGCCGCGCGCGTCAGGGTTCCACCCGTTCCCCGCAGTGGAGACACGGCGGCGTCGTCTTTGCGCCGAAGCCCCGCGACTACACGATCCGCGTGAACAAGAAGGTCAAGCGCCTCGCGATGAAGTCCGCGCTGTCCAGCAAGGTGGAGGAGAATGAAGTGATCGTGTTCGACGCGCTCAACATCGAAGCGCCGAAGACGAAGGAAATGGTCAAGGTCCTGAAGGCGGTCGACGTCAACAAGGCACTGATCGTTCTGGCGGACAAGGACGAAGCGGTGGAGCGCGCGAGCGCAAACATCCAGGGCGTCAAGACCACGCTGGTCGGCACGCTCAACGTCTATGAGATTCTCAAGTATGAGAAGCTGATCCTCACGAAGGCATCGGTTGAAAAGATCGAGGAGGTGTACGCGTAATGAAGAGCGGATACGACATCATCAAGGCTCCGATTCTCACCGAGAAGAGCTACGATTACATCGCGCATCACGTCTACACGTTTGAAGTCGCGAAGAATGCGAACAAGGTCGAGATCGCGAAGGCGGTCGAAGAGCTGTTCGGCGTCAAGGTCGAGAGCGTTCACACCGTGAACAAGCTCGGCAAGATCAAGCGTCAGGGCCGTTACGAGGGCAGAACCGCTTCCAAGAAAAAGGCGTACGTCAAGCTGACCGCCGATTCGAAGGGCATCGAGCTGTTCGACGGCATCGCGCAGTAAGGAGGCAGCAAATGGCTATTCGTAAACTGAACCCCACCACTCCGGGTACGAGACATATGTCCGTCTCCACCTATGAGGAGATCACCAAAACCACTCCGGAAAAGTCGCTGGTGTGCGATCTGAAGAGCAAAGCCGGCCGCAACTTCACCGGTAAGATCACGGTTCGCCACAAGGGCGGCGGCGCAAAGCGCAAGTATCGTCTGGTCGACTTCAAGCGCGACAAGGACGGCGTTCCCGCGACTGTGAAAGCGATCGAATACGATCCGAACCGTTCCGCGAATATCGCTCTTCTGTACTATGCAGACGGCGAGAAGCGCTACATCATCGCTCCGTACGGCCTGAACGTCGGCGAGACCGTCGTTTCCGGCAAGGATGCGGACATCAAGATCGGCAACGCGCTGGAGCTCCAGTACATCCCGGTCGGCACGATGATCCACTGCATCGAGCTGAAGCCCGGCAAGGGCGCGCAGCTGGTCCGCTCGGCGGGCAACGCGGCGCAGCTCATGGCGAAGGAAGGCAAGTACGCACAGGTTCGTCTTCCCAGCGGCGAAGTCCGTCTGATCCCGATGAACGCGAAGGCGACGATCGGTCAGGTCGGCAATCTGGACTTCCAGAACATCCAGATCGGCAAAGCGGGCCGCAAGCGTCACATGGGCATCCGTCCCACCGTCCGCGGTTCCGTCATGAACCCGAATGACCACCCCCACGGCGGCGGCGAGGGCAAATCCCCGATCGGCCGTCCCGGCCCGGTCACTCCCTGGGGCAAGCCCGCGATGGGTTACAAGACCCGCAAGAAGAAGAACAAGAGCAACAAGTACATCATTCGCCGCAGAACGAGTGGTAAGTAATCAGGAGGAAATAACACATGAGCAGATCGATTAAAAAAGGTCCGTTTGTCGAAGAACGCTTGTACGCCCGCATTCTTTCCATGAATGAGAGCGGCAAGAAGACCGTCGTGAAGACCTGGTCCCGTTCCTCCACGATCTTCCCCGAGTTCGTCGGTCACACCATTGCGGTGCACGACGGCAAGAAGCACGTGCCGGTATACGTCACCGAGGAGATGGTCGGACACAAGCTGGGCGAATTCGCACCCACGCGCACGTTCAGAGGTCACAGAGGTTCCGAAAAGTCCTCTGGCGCGAAATAAGGAGGAGCACAATGGCAACCAGAAGTAAAGAAAAGACGGCATATCGTCGCGAGCACGCAGACAAGCGTCCGCACGCAACCGCACGTTATATCAGAATGTCTCCCCGCAAGGTCAAGGTCGTCATCGACATGATCCGCGGCAAGAGCGCAAAGGAAGCGGCAGCGATCCTCACCTACACGCCGAAAGCTGCCTGCGAACCGGTCCTGAAGGTCCTGAACTCCGCGATCGCAAATGCGGAGAACAACCTCGACATGAACCGCGACGATCTCTTTGTCGCCGAGGCTTATGCGAACCAGGGTCCGACCCTGAAGCGCTATCGCGCAAGAGCGCGCGGCTCCGCATCCCCCATCCGGAAGCGCACGAGCCACATCACGGTCATTCTTGATCAGGTCAAGTAAGGAGGAAAGCTATGGGTCAGAAAGTTAATCCGAACGGATTCCGCGTTGGTGTGATCAGAGATTGGAACACCCATTGGTACGCGGCGAAGAAAGATTTCGCAGACTTCCTCGTTGAGGACCGCAAGATCCGTGACTTCGTGAAGAAGACTTACTATGCAGCCTGCATCTCCCGCATCGCGATCGACCGCGCGACCGACAAGGTCAGCGTCACGATCTACACTGCCCGTCCCGGCATGCTGATCGGCAAAGGCGGCGCAGGCATCGAAGAGATCAAGGCAGCGGTTTCCAAGGAAATCGGCAAGCCCATCTCCGTGAACATCATGGAGATCCGCGACGCGGACGCAGACGCGCAGCTCGTCGCCGAGAACATCGCAGCGCAGCTCGAAAAACGTATCAGCTATCGCCGCGCGATGAAGCAGGCAATGCAGCGCGCCATGCAGAAGCCGGGCGTGAAGGGCATCAAGCTGATGTGCGCAGGCCGCCTCGGCGGCGCCGAGATCGCGCGCAGCGAAGGATACCACGACGGTTCCATCCCGCTGCAGACGATGCGCGCAGACATCCACTACGGCTTCGCGGAAGCGCACACCCAGTACGGCCGTATCGGAATCAAGGTCTGGATCTACAAGGGTGAGGTCCTCAAGAAGGCCAAGAGAATGGAAGGAGGCAAATAACAATGTTAATGCCGAAGAGAGTTAAGCGCCGCAGAGTGTTCCGCGGCCGCATGAAGGGCAGCGCCCACCGCGGCAACACCGTGACCTACGGTGAATACGGTCTCGTCGCGCTGGAGCCCGCATGGGTCACCAGCAACCAGATCGAGGCAGCGCGTGTCGCAATGACCCGTTATATCAAGCGCGGCGGTCAGGTCTGGATCAAGATCTTCCCCGATAAGCCCGTTACCGAAAAGCCCGCCGAGACCCGCATGGGTTCCGGTAAAGGTTCCCCGGAATACTGGGTGGCAGTCGTGAAGCCCGGCAGAGTCATGTTTGAGATCGCGGGCGTCGACAAGGCTGTTGCAGACGAAGCGCTCCGTCTCGCGGGCCATAAGCTCCCGCTCAAGACGAAGATCGTCAAGAGAGAAGAAACTGAGGAGAAAGGAGAATGACCATGAAGGCCGATAAGCTGAGAGCTATGACCAACGAAGAGTTGGAAAAGCAGGAAAAAGAACTGAAAGCCGAGCTGTTCAATCTCCGCTTCCAGGCAGTGACCGGACAGATCAGCAATCCTTCCCGCATCAGCGCATGCAAGAAGGACATTGCAAGAATCAAGACCGTTCTCCGTTCCCGTGAGCTCGGTCAGGATGCCGAATAAGGAGGAATAGGCAATGGAACAGAGAGGTTATCGTAAGACCCGCGTTGGCGTCGTCGTCAGCGATAAGATGGATAAGACGGCAGTCGTCGCCATCAAGACCAAGGTTCGCCATCCCCTGTACGGCAAGATGGTCAACCGCACCCGTAAATTCAAGGCGCACGATGAAGAGAATGCCTGCGGCATCGGCGACACCGTACGCATCATGGAGACCCGCCCGATTTCCAAGGACAAGAGATGGCGTATCGTGGAAATCATCGAGAAGGCGAAGTAACGGAGAGGAGAAGATAAAATGATTCAGCCTCAAACCAGATTGAAAGTCGCGGACAACAGCGGCGCCAAGGAGATCATGTGCATTCGTGTTCTCGGCGGCAGCAAGGTCAAGTCCGCAGGCATCGGCGACGTGATCGTCGCGTCCGTCAAGACGGCAACGCCGGGCGGCGCGGTGAAGAAGAAGGACGTCGTGAAGGCGGTCGTGGTCCGCACCGTTGCGGAGACCACCCGTGCAGACGGCAGCCACATTCGTTTCGACGACAACGCTGCGGTCATCATCAACGATCAGAAGCAGCCGCGCGGCACCCGTATCTTCGGGCCGGTCGCTCGCGAGCTGCGTGAGAAAGACTACATGAAGATCGTCTCTCTCGCACCCGAAGTACTGTAAGGAGGAGCATGACATGAATAAGCTGAATGTGAAAAAAGGCGATACCGTTGTCGTGATTTCCGGCAAGGACAAGGGAAGCAAGGGCGAGATCCTGCATGCGGCGCCCGCGGATAACCGCGTCATGGTCAAGGGCGTCAACATGATCACCAAGCATGTCAAGCCCAGGAGACAGGGCGAGGCAGGCGGCCGGATCGAGCAGGAAGGCACCATCGACGCATCCAACGTCATGCTCGTTTGCCCGAAGTGCGGCAAAGCGACCCGCGTTGCACACCAGATCGTCGACGGCAAGAAAGTCCGCGTTTGCAAGAAGTGCGGCAAGGTCATGGACTGAGACGGAAGGAGATAACAAATGGCAAAGAAAGAAACTGCGGTTCAAGCAAAGCCTTTCAGCGGCGAACCCCGTCTGAAGACCAAGTACAGAGAAGAAGTCGTCTCCGCGCTGAACGAGAAGTTCCGCTACGAGAACGTCATGATGATTCCGAAACTCGAGAAGATCATCATCAACATGGGTCTCGGTTCCGAGAAGGATAACCCCAAGGGCATCGAGAAGGCAGTTGCGGAGCTCTCCGCGATCGCCGGCCAGAAGGCAATCGTCACCAAGGCGAAGAAGTCCGTTGCGAACTTCAAAGTTCGTGAGGGCATGAACATCGGCGCAAAGGTCACCCTGCGCGGCGATCGGATGTACTACTTCGCCGACAAGCTGATGAACATCGTTCTGCCCCGCGTCCGCGACTTCCGCGGTGTGTCCGACACGTCGTTCGACGGTCGCGGCAACTACGCGATGGGCGTCCGTGAACAGCTGATCTTCCCCGAGATCAACTATGACGACGTTGACAAGGTGCGCGGTATGAACATCGTGTTCGTCACCAGCGCCAAGACCGATGAAGAAGCGCGCGAGCTGCTTGCTCTCCTCGGTATGCCGTTCGTTCAGGACTGATAAGGAGGAACCACTATGGCAAAGACATCCATGAAGCTGAAGCAGCAGAGAACCCCCAAGTTCTCCACCCGCGCTTACACCCGCTGCCGTATCTGCGGTCGTCCGCATGCGGTCCTTCGCAAGTACGGCATCTGCCGCGTATGCTTCCGTGAAGAAGCGTACAAGGGCAACATCCCCGGCGTCCGCAAGGCAAGCTGGTAATCAGGAGGAAAGAACCATGACAGATACTATTGCAGATATGCTTACCAGAATCCGCAACGCGCTGGTCGCGAAGCACGAGACGGTCGACGTTCCGGCTTCCTCGATCAAAAAGGCGATCGCGGAGATCCTTGTGGAAGAGGGTTACATCAAGGGCTATGAGCTCGTTGAGGACGGCATCGTGAAGACGATCCGCATCAAGCTCAAGTACGGTCCCAACAAGCAGCGCGTCATCGTCGGCATCAAGCGCATCTCCCGTCCGGGTCTTCGCGTTTATGCCCGCAAGGACGAGATCCCGAAGGTCCTCGGCGGCCTCGGCATCGCGATCCTGTCCACCTCTCGCGGCGTGATGACGGACCGCGAGGCAAGAAAGCTCGGCGTCGGCGGCGAAGTGCTCGCGTACGTCTGGTAATACAACAGGAGGAAAAACAATGTCTCGAATCGGAAAACTTCCGGTACACATCGTGTCCGGAGTGACAATCACGGTTGACGAACACAATGTCGTGACCGTGAAAGGCCCCAAGGGCGAGCTCACGCAGCGTGTTTCGCCCGAGATGATCCTGGAGCAGGAAAACGGTGTTCTCACCGTTAAGCGTCCCAGCGACGACAAGCAGCACCGCGCACTGCACGGACTGACCCGCTCGCTCATCAACAACATGGTCGTCGGCGTTTCGACCGGCTTTGAAAAGAAGCTCGAGATCGTCGGTACCGGTTACAGAGCGCAGATGGACGGCAAGGACCTCGTTCTGAACGTCGGTTACAGCCACCCGGTCAGATTCCCGAAGATGGACGGTATCGAATTTGAAACGCCCGCACCCACCAAGATTACGGTGAAGGGCATCGACAAGCAGAAGGTCGGCCAGATCGCAGCAGACATCCGCAAGACGCGTGAGCCGGAACCCTACAAGGGCAAGGGCATCCGTTACGAAGGCGAATTCGTCCGCCGCAAGGAAGGCAAGACCGGCAAGTAAGGTAGAAAGGAGTAACGTAGAATGTTTTCTAAGATCGATAAGAATTCTGTTCGCAAGGCGCGTCATCACCGTCAGCGCAGGAATCTGAACGGCACGTGCGAGCGTCCGCGTCTCAACGTCTATCGCAGCACGAACCACATCTATGCGCAGATCATCAATGACGTCGACGGTAACACTCTGGTTGCTGCTTCTACTCTGGATGCAGAGATCAAAGGTCAGCTCGAAGGCAAGGACAAGAAGGAAGCTGCGAAGCTCGTCGGAAAGCTCGTCGGAGAGCGCGCGCTCGAAAAGGGCGTGAAGAAGGTCGTTTTCGACCGCGGCGGTTATCTGTACACCGGTCGCGTTGCGGCTCTTGCCGAGGGCGCGAGAGAAGCCGGACTGGACTTCTGATGGAGGAAGCGAAATGAGAAACGACAGAGAAAGAAAATTCGAGAAGGAAGTTCCCGAATTCAAGGAAAGACTCGTAGCGATTAACCGCGTTGCGAAGGTCGTCAAGGGCGGTAAGAACTTCCGCTTCACGGCGCTGATGGTTGTCGGCAACGAGAACGGCAAGGTCGGCGTTGGCCTCGGCAAGGCAGTTGAAATTCCCGAGGCGGTCCGCAAGGGCATTGAAGACGCGAAGCGCCACATGATCGAGGTTCCGGTCGTCGGCACGACGATCCCGCATCAGGTGGAGGGCAAGTACGGCAAGGGCCACGTTCGTCTGCTCCCCGCAGAAGAAGGTACCGGCGTTATCGCGGGCGGTCCCGCGCGTGCAGTCCTCGAGGCTGCAGGCATCCGTGACATCCGCACGAAGTCCTATGGCTCCAACAACCCGTCGAACTGCGTCAAGGCGACGCTCAACGGACTTGCTCAGCTCCGTACCGCAGAACAGATCGCTGCGCTCCGCGGCAAGACCGTGGACGAGATCCTGAACTGAGGAGGACAAAGCAATGTTGAAAGTCACTTTGGTCAAGAGCCCGATTTCCAGCCTGCGCGATCAGCAGGACACGGTCAAGGCGCTCGGTCTCAAGAAGCTCAATCAGAGCGTCGTGAAGCCGGACAATGCCTGCATCCGCGGTCAGATCTTCAAGGTAAAGCACCTTGTCAAGGTCGAAGAAGTCGAAGAAGCATAAGAGGAGGGTCAACGTATGAAGATCCATGAATTGAGACCGGCAGAAGGCGCCAAGCACTACTCCAAGAGAGTCGGCCGCGGCACGGGTTCCGGTATCGGCAAGACCTCCGCAAAGGGCAACAAGGGCCAGAAGGCCCGCAGCGGTGCAAAGAAGAACGGATTTGAAGGCGGCCAGATGCCTCTGGCGCGTCGTCTCCCGAAGCGCGGCTTCTACAATCACTTTGCGAAGGAATACACCATCATCAACATTTCCGACCTGAATGGGTTGGAGAACGGCACCGAGGTTACCGGCGAGCTCCTGAAGGAACTCGGCATCATCGGCAAGCTCGAAAAGGACGGCCTGAAGGTTCTTGGCAACGGCGAGCTTACGAAAACGCTTACCGTGAAGGCTGCGAAGTTCTCGAAATCCGCGGAGGAAGCCATCCGGAACGCAGGCGGAAACGTTGAGGTGATCTGATGTTCAGCACATTCATCAACGCGTTCAAGATCAAGGACCTCAGGAAGAAGATCCTCTATACGATCCTTCTGATCGTGGTCTACCGTCTCGGCAGCGCGATCCCGATCCCGGGCGTGAACCTGGTCGGCTGGCAGGCAGCAACCAAGCAGATGTCGGCAATGTCCGACTTCATGAGCTTGATGTCGGGTTCTGCATTCTCGCAGTTCACGATCTTTGCAATGGGTATCTCGCCTTACATCACGGCGTCCATTATCCTGCAGCTCCTCACGATTGCGATCCCCGCTCTCGAGCGGATGAGCAAGGAGGAGGACGGCCGTCAGAAGATCGAGCGCATCACCCGCTATGCGGGCGTCGGCCTCGCGGTCGTGCAGTCGATCGGCATCGTCATTTCCTACGGCTCCGCCAGCGGTGTGGAGATCGTTTCGACGCAAGGCGGATTGTTCGTTCTGCGGCTCGCGATCATTGCGATCTGCGCTGCGGCAGGTACCGCATTCCTGATGTGGCTCGGTGAGCGCATCACGGAGAAGGGAATCGGAAACGGCATTTCACTGCTGATCTTTGCTTCTATCGTCTCCCGTGTTGATGAGTTCATCATCGAACGGTTCCGTGCAATCGCTGCGAACCCGACAGCTGTCAGCACTTGGGTGGTGTTTGTCCTTTCGTTTGCGACAATCCTCGCTCTGATCGCGTTCGTTGTTTTCATCGACAAAGC
>JAZNHI010000236.1:0-3375 GCA_045576895.1 Clostridia bacterium
AAGATCCACGGCGTCGTCGGAAACAACGGCAGCGGCAAGACCGTCATGTTCAAGTGCATCTGCGGTTTTTTGCAGCCGACCAGCGGCAAGGTGCTGGTGAATGGCAAGCAGATCGGCAAGGACGTCGATTTTCCCGAGGACATCGGGCTGATCATCGAAACGCCGGGGTTCTTGCCGCAGCTTTCGGGATTGAAAAACCTCGAGATTCTCGCGTCACTGAAACGCAAGATCAACCTGAAGCAGATTGCCGACACGATCCGCCGCGTGGGACTCGACCCGATGAGTTCTAAACCCGTTGGAAAGTACAGTCTCGGCATGCGGCAGCGTCTCGGTATTGCACAGGCGATCATGGAGGAGCCGTCCTTGATGATCCTTGACGAGCCGATGAACGGCCTCGATAAGAACGGTGTCGCCGAAATGCGCGAGCTGTTCAAATCGCTTGCCACCGACGGTCGAACGATCCTGCTCGCGAGCCACAACATTGCGGACATCGAGGCCCTTTGCGACACGGTCTGCGAAATGGACGCAGGCGTTATGACAATGCTATAACACAGAAATTGAGGATAACGGTATGAAACAGAGAGTATTTGCATGGATTCTGGCATTGATACTGGCATTGACGCCGGTGCTGGCATTTGCAGAAGGTGACGAACCGGAGCCGACCGCTTCGACGGAGCCCTCTTCTTCGCCGAGCACGGAGCCGTCTGCACCGCCGAGCGAAGAACCTCGGCACCTCCAACAACGCCGCCGACTGCGCCGCCCACGGAGCAGCCTACAGCATCACCGAGTGAGAAACCGACTGCCTCGCCGACAACGCAGCCAACTGCAGCGCAGGAGACGCCGGAACCGACCGGCGAATCGACCGATCCTCTGAAAATCGACACATACTGGAAGTATCCCGGCATGGACAAGAGCTATGCGGGAGGATATATGCCGGTACAGGCAAACGGCTCAGTGCAGTTCATTATGCCGCTGCTCGGCAAAACGCAGGGCAATACGATTCGCGTCGTTCCGGAATTCCCGTCCGACGGACCGTTTGCGCCGACCAATCTGCAGTTTGATGTGCACGAGCAGACATACGACGTCACGCAGGGACAGAACAATACCGGAAAGGTGAATGCATATCTGATCAAGTTCGATGCGCCTTTGAAGAGCACCTTTTACAACGGCACCTATACCGTCATGCTCCACGTAACGTACAAGACGCCTGCAGGCGATCCGACCGAGCAGACCTTCACCATACAGGTTCAGATCACAGGCGGCAAAACACCGTCCTCCGGCGGTGGCGGCGGTGGGCCGACAGCGGTCCGAAAACCGGTCATTCTGATCCAGAACTGCATGATCACGCCGACCGAAGTGTCCGGCGGCGAAAGAGCATCTGTTGCCGTCTCCATGAGCAATGTCGGAAACTACGACGCAAAGAACATCCGGGTCTCTCTGATTCCTGAATCGGATACTGTGACGCTGCGCGGTGATCTGAACGCAAAGTTCTTCGATGCGCTTCCGATCAAAGGCGAACTTGACGCGGACTTTGATCTCGCGATTGCGCCGGGAGCAACGGAAGGCGCGGCGATCATGACCGTTCAGATCACCTATGAGGACAAATACGGCGGCGCATACACCGAGGAAGGCAAGTACACGATCAATATTACGCAACCAAAGATTGAGATCGTCGATTGCGAATACAGTGACGTGGTCAACGGCGGCGACGGGTTTACGGTTACGCTGACCGTAAAAAACTCCGGCACGCGCGACGCGAAGAATGTCGTGGTACAGTACATTTCGGAGGATGATTCGATCCGGTACACGGGTATTCAGGATCATCAGACGATCGAAAGTCTCAAAAAAGGCGAATCGACGACCGTGACCTTCGATCTGCGCGCGCTGCCGAGCGCTATGGAGGGCAAGCATTCCTTCCGGTTCAGTTGCTCCTACAAGGATGCTGCCGACAGCGGTTCCTATGAAAACGGCGTGGATTATCCGCTGACCGTTGTACAGAAGGCATCGCTCGGCTATGACGAGGTGCGTCTGCCGGAATCGATTACAAGCGGTGAAAGCTTCACTCTTCCGGTCTGTGTCTACAATACCGGATTCTCTCCGATCTTCAATATTCGTTGTTCGTTGGATTGTGATGGGCTGATCTGCTCTTCCGCCTTCCTTGGCAACCTTTCACCGCAGGAAAGCTCCAACAAGGCAATGACCGTATTCGTCACCACGCTGTCCGGCTCGCAGAAATACGGCGAGACATATGGCAATATCGAAATAACATACGAGGATGTTAATGGCGAGAAACAAACCGAATACCAATCTGTTAAAATGACGATCACAGAACCCGTCAAAATCACAGATGAAGAAAAAGAACGTGAGAAGCAAAAGGTGGAAGAGCAACAAACCCTTTCTCAATGGTGGATCTCACTGCTCGTTGCAATCGCAATCATCATTATTCTTATTGCCGTTATCTTGATTGCCCGCTTCGCACGCATTCTGAAGATGAAATGAGGAGAACATGGAAAAACTTAACAGTTCCAGATGGATACGCTGCCCGATTTGTGGCGGAAAGACTCGGACAAAAGTATATGAGGACACCGTTCTTTTACGGTTTCCTCTATACTGTCCGAAATGCAAGACAGAAGTGAAGATAGACGTCATGCAGTTTGAGATGACAAAAAGCAAAGAGCCAGACGCATAACAGATTAGATGCGGAGAGCCTGCTTTCTCGAAAGAGAGGCAGGCTCTTTGTTTATTCCGTGATATCCGTCTTTTTCGTCGAACGCATGAAGAAGAGAAGCTCACGGATGATCGGAATCAATGCTTCAGCTTCAGCATCCGAGCACTCGGAAACAAGCTGCTGGAGGATACGGAGATTTGGATCTTCGGTCTTCATCTCCGGATAAAAGATTTCCTGAGGGTCAATGGACAAAGCACGAATGACAGGGTACAGAGTAGCAAGCTCCGGGTTTGCATTGCGGCTGATATTCTCCATCTTCATGATATTGGACGGATCCGTATTTGCAAGCTCAGCAACCTGTTCTTGTGTCAATTTGAGTCTCCCCCTTGCTCTCTTGATCGCATCTGCAAGCGGCTTGGAAAATTCGTTCATTATAAGTCACCTCATCTATTATTTTAAGATAGCGTGCTCAAAATGATAATTATTTATAAGAAGGCAAGCATCCTATTTAAAATTCATATCAATTCCTAATTACTTTTCTAAACAGGTAAAAGACTTACACCTTTATGGTTTATAATGCGGGCACAACAGAAAGGAAAAAGCAAAAGATACCGGCAGCCGAGGGGCGAAGACGGATCGTAGCCATGTCGTTCTGTGAGCCAAGGAGTTGAACCAAATCCTTGTCTTCCTAAGACCGCTTGGCCTCC
>JAZNHI010000237.1:0-31350 GCA_045576895.1 Clostridia bacterium
CAAGGAGTTGAACCAAATCCTTGTCTTCCTAAGACCGCTTGGCCTCCGACTTCGCGTTCCGCACTGCAGAATGCGGCGTCCGTCGCTGCGATGGTGCTGACCACCGAAAGCATCGTTGCGGACATTCCGAAGCCCGAACCCGCAGCGCCCGACATGGGCGGCGCAGGCATGGGCGGCATGTATTGATCCGCACGGAACCGAATACCGTAAAGGGAGTCCGAAGACTCCCTTTTTTGCACCCCGGAATCTTGCATTTTATATAAACCTGGGATATAATAGAACGCGTATGAGACCGATGAAAAAACTGCTGCGCAACGGAATCCTGCTTTTGCTTTCCTGCCTGCTTCTGTGCGGGCTTGTTTCCGTTGCGGAAGAAACGGATAAACCGGATGCAGTTATTTTCGGCGACGCCGACGGCGACGGAGAACTGACCGCACAGGATGCAAGCTGCATTTCCCGGCACCTTGCCGGCTTTCACAGAATGGATGCGGCAGGGCTTTCCCGCGCGGATTACGACGGCGACGGCGAAGTCACCGAGCGCGACGCGTCGCTGATCCTCAACTCGTTTGTTTCGACGGAGTTCGTCGTTCCGGTGACACAATCCTTTTCCATGCTGTTCACCTCCGACATGCGCGGTTTTGCATGGGATCCGACAGTAACGGACGAAGGCGGCGCAAGTACCGTTATGAACGTTGCGGCGTGCGCCGCGGCGCTGCGGGAGGAGGACCCGGATCTGCTGTTCTTCGATGCGGGCGGCTCGCTGCTCGGATCCTCGATCTCGGACGACTATGCGGACAAAACGGATCGCATGTACGGTCCCGTCACCGCGCTGTTTACCAAGATGGATTACGACGCCGTTCTTTTGGGCGACGAAGCAATGTCCTATCCGTCGCAGAGCGTCCGCAAGGAAGTCAACGAACTGCTCCTGAAAAAGATTCCCGTGATCGGCGCGAACCTGCAGAAAGCCGATCCGACGATTTTCGATCCGGCCGATGTGCTTTGGAACGATCTTGTTCCCTATGTGATTTCTGAAGTGCGGCAGGGAGAAGGAAAGGATCCGATGCGGGTTGCCGTCATCGGTATGACCCAGCCGGATCTGTGTCCGTCCGACGACGAAGTGCTTCCCGCCGATCCGCTCATCGTCTATTCCAAACTGCGAAAAGCGCTGAAGGATAAGGTCGATTACACCGTTCTTGTGTATCACGGAAATACGGAAACGGATGCGCTCGGCGAAGGCGTTTATTCGCTGCGCGATTTCCTGAAAAAGACGGACAGCATTGATCTGGTCGTAGCCGCGCACGGCGAAAAGGAAGGCGTTCGTTCCGAAAAGAATGCGTCCGGCGTCGAAGTTCCGATCATCTCTCTGAAGGGCGGAACGGAAGTCATCACAAAGATATCCGTTTCTCTGCGGCAGAACGGGCGGCCGGCGGTGCTGATCAAGCCCATCGAAACAAAGAACAGCGTCCCGAACGATACGATCAAAAAGACCGTAAAGCCGTATGTCAACGCGTTTTCCGGACTGATGGACGGCGTCGTCTGTACGGCGGACGAAAAGATCGATGCGTTTGAACCGAACGCGCTCGGCACGACGGACTGTATGGAGATCACGCATGAGATGCAGATCTATGCTGCACGAAGGTTCATCGAGGAGAACGGACTGGATATGCCGCATGAGATCCTTTCGATCGCATATCCGTATCTGCCGTTCGGCGCAAGGCGAGAGGGACCGATCCGCTACCGTGAGCTGCTTTCCGTAAAGCCGGAGACGCCGCAGTATACGCTGATGCTGATCCGCGGCAGCGAGCTGCGCGCATGGCTCTCCGCCTATTCGGGATCGATCCTGTCTGAGAAGACCGTATATTCTCTGTACGGGTTGTCCTATCTTCTGAATACGCTCAACCCGGACACGCCCGTAGGCTTCCTGGAGCACAGTTCTGGACGTGCGGTCGAGGACGATGAGGTGTTCACGCTGATCGTCGGGGAAAGGCAGGAGGACGAACTGCTTCTGCGTCCGTATCTGGATGAGGAATGGCTGACGTTTGAGGATCGCGTAATTGCGGACCTGACGCTTCCGGAACCATACGAATTCGAGACGGTCAAGGAAGCGCCGGTCGTCAATATGCTGATCGCGTATCTGGAAAACGTCAAAACGCTGAAGCTCAAACACCTTTACAGCTGGATTGTCATCTGAATATGTATGAACGAAGCCGCGAGTTTTCGCGGCTTTTTGCATGCGGATTCCGTACGCCTGCATATACTGCAGCATGAAACGGAACGGTTTATTCTTTCATCGCATCATCAAGGCGGCGGAGCTTCCGATGGACCTTGATCCGCATCGGTTTTTCCTGCAGTGGTACGGCGACAGTCAATGCCTGATCGAGCAGCACCGCGGGATCCTTTGCTTTACGCTTCGCGAGATCCGGTTTCTGACCGAACAGGGCGTGCTGTCTGTCTGCGGCGAGGATCTTATTCTGGAACAGATGACGGTTTCGCGCGCGAAGATCGGCGGAAAGATCACATCCGTTGTGCTTGAGGCAAAAAGTTGATGTGGCAATTTCTGAAAGGGTATGTTATAATTCAAATTGAGGGATTGTCCGCTTCGCGTCTGCTCGCAAGATTCGCGGCGGCGGACGTTCGCGTACGCAATGTACGCAGAATCGATGCGGTCACGCTGCAGCTTTCGATCTCCGTCCGACAGTTCTTTCAGCTGCACCGGCTGGGACACGGATTGCATCTTAAGCTGCGAATCCTGTCGCGTCGCGGACTGCCGTTTCTGCTGAAAAAAGCGTATCGGCGTCCGGTGCTCTGGATCGGGATCCCGCTCCTGTTCTGCGGGATGCTGATTCTGTCTTCGAGAGTCTGGATCATTCGGATCGACGAAACGAAACGGATCGACAAAGCCGAGATCCTTTCGCTGCTTGAGGAACGAGAGATCAGACCCGGCTTTCGCCCGGAGGGACCGATCCTGATCACGGCGGCGAACGATCTTTCCGCACAGATCAAGAACGCCGCATGGATTGGACTGGACCGTGAGGGCGTGATGCTGAAGGTCAACGTGGTCGAAGCGATCCCCGAAACGCCGAAGAAGACAACGCGCATTCCGTCCGACGTGATCGCACAAAAGGACGGGGTCGTGACCTCGGTTCTGGTGATGCGCGGGCAGGCGCGCGTGAAGGTCGGCGACGCCGTGAAGGCAGGCGACGTGCTGATCTCGGGAACGGTGTTCTATAAGGAGAAGGGCTACGAGACCAATGCGGACGGAACGGTACGCGCGTCGGTGTGCTATCAAAGCACGGTCGAGGTGACGGACACGGTCACGGAACCCTATGAGACGGATGCGTCCGAAACGGTGCGCGTGATCCGGATTGGTCCGTGGGAAATCCTGCGATCGAAAACATCGTTCGAGCATTATCGGCTGACGGATGCGGATGCGCGGTATGTGACGAACCTTTTGCCGGTTGTGCTGGAAACGTACACGGCGCGGGAAATCGGATTCCGCGAGCGCAGGCTTTCCGAGGAGGAAGCCGAACAGAACGCGCTGATGCTGGCGCGGGAACAGGCATTGGAACAGGTGCCGCGCGATGCGGCGGTGATCAACATATACGGTACGGTACAAACGAAACAAGGCAAACGCTTTGCCGTCGTGACCGTGACCGCGGAAGAAACGATCGGAAGAACGGAGGAAGACCCGCATGACGGATGAAATGGGCAAGTCGGTTGCCCGGATCGAACTGGAGTCGATGGACGATTCCATCGGTTTGTTCGGCGTATTTGACGAAAACCTGAACGTATTCGAGGAGGAGATCGGAGTTCGGATCCGGATCCGCTCGGATGGGATCGCGATCGAAGGCGACGAGGAACAGGTCAATCTTTGCAGAACGGTGCTCGAAAAGCTGCTGGACATGCAGCGAAGGGGCGAGCCGATCAATCGCGGACGCATCCGCTACGCGATCGACATCGCCAAGGACGGCAACGCCGAGCTGATCAAGGAGATCATGGGCGACGTCGTAGCGCTGACGAACCGCGGGAAGCAGATCAAATGCAAGACGCTCGGACAGAAGAAATATATTCAGGCGCTGAAAACGCACGAGCTTGTGTTCGGCGTCGGTCCCGCTGGCACCGGAAAGACGTACCTCGCCGTTGCAATGGCGGTGGTCGCATTCAAGAATAAAGAGGTCGAGCGCATCATTCTGACGCGTCCGGCGGTCGAAGCGGGCGAAAAGCTCGGCTTTCTTCCGGGCGATCTGCAGAACAAGGTCGATCCGTATCTGCGTCCGCTGTACGATGCGCTGCAGGAGTTCTTCGGGCTCGAAACGTATAAGCAGCTGATGGAGCGCGGCGCGATCGAAGTTGCGCCTTTGGCATACATGCGCGGCCGCACGCTGAACAACGCGTTCATCATCCTCGACGAGGCGCAGAACTGCTCGATCGAACAGATGAAAATGTTCCTGACCCGCTTCGGCGAGGGCAGCCGCATCGTCGTAACCGGCGACGTGACGCAGATCGACCTGCCGAAGGAGAAGATGAGCGGGCTTGTCCACGCGATCCGCGTGCTCGACGGCGTAGAGGGCATTTCGGTCGTGAAGCTGACGCACAAGGAAGTCGTTCGTCACGAGCTGGTGCAGCGCATCATTCAGGCGTACGAGCGTCACGAGAACGCAAGGAACAGGGAGCGCGGCAATGATTGACGTCTTTTCCGAAACGGTCGAAATCACCGAAGCCGAGCGGACAGGCATTGCACGGGCGGCGCAGGCGGCGCTTGACGCCGAAGGGCGCGACGGTGATCTGACGATCCTGATCGACACGCCGGAACGCATTCAGACGCTGAACCGCGATTTCCGGCACGTCGACGCGGTGACCGACGTTCTGACCTTTCCCGCGTGGGAGGGGGAGGACCCGCTTTCGGCGGACGGCTATCTCGGCGACATCATGATCTGTTACGACCGCGCGGTCGAACAGGCGGAGACGTACGGACATTCGCTTCTGCGCGAGCTGTCGTTCCTTGCGGTACACGGCGTGTTGCATCTTTTGGGCTATGACCACATGACGGGAGCGGACGAGCGTATCATGCGCGAAAAACAAACGACGATTCTGGACGGAATAGGAGTGACAAGGTAATGGAACAGGAACAGAAAGAGATCCTGCTGAAGCTTGCGGCGGAAGCGCGCGATCATTCGTATTCGCCGTATTCGCATTACAGCGTCGGCGCCGCACTGCTCACAAAGGACGGAAAGATTTATCAAGGCTGCAACATTGAAAACGCGTCGTTCACGCCGACGATCTGCGCCGAGCGCACCGCGTTTTTCAAGGCGATCTATGACGGCGTCCGTGCATTCTCCGCGATCGCGATCATCGGTTCGGGCGAGCTTCCGGCATTTCCGTGCGGCGTCTGCCGTCAGGTGATGTCCGAATTCTGCAATGGAGACTTTGAGATTATCGTTTCGAATCGCGACGGAAGCGAAATCGTGACCGAAACGCTCGATCAGATGATGCCGCATCGGTTCGGACCGAAGGATCTGCTATGAACGCGACGGGGTACAAAAGCGGGTTCTTCAGCATCGTCGGCTGTCCGAACGTCGGAAAATCGACGCTGATCAACCGATTGGTGGGTCAGAAGATCGCGATCGTGACGGACCGCGCACAGACCACGCGCAACCGCATCACAGGCATTCTGACGCGCAAGGACTATCAGATGATCTTCCTTGATACGCCGGGCATGACGAAGCCGCGGAACAAGCTCGGCGAGTTCATGCAGAAAACGGCGGAGGACGCATCGAAGGACACAGAAGCGATCCTGCTTGTCGTTGATGCGCTGCAGGGCGTACGCGAACGTGACGCGGAGGTTATGCGGATCGTGAAGGCGCAGCGCGCACCCGCGATCGTGCTGATCAACAAATGCGACGCGGCAAGCGCGCTCAAAATGCAGGAAGCGCGCGATGCGATCAAAGAAGCCGGATTCGACACCGTGCTTGCAATCTCGGCACAGACCGGCGAAAACCTCGACAAGCTCGAGGAGCTTCTGAAAAACTATCTGACCGAGGGACCGCAATACTATCCCGAGGATATGGTGACCGATCAGCCGGAGCGCGTGATCTGTGCCGAAATGATCCGTGAAAAGGCGCTCGAGCTTTTGCGCGAGGAGATCCCGCACGGGATCGGCGTCGGCATCGACAAGATGCAGATGCGTCCGGACGGGAAGCTGATGGACGTTTGGGCGACGATCTACTGCGAACGTGAAAGCCATAAAGGGATCATCATCGGCAGAGGCGGCAAGATGCTGAAGCGCATCGGCTCCGAAGCGCGCAAGGATATTGAATGGCTGCTGGACGTGCAGGTCAATCTGCAGCTCTGGATCAAGGTCAAGGAGGATTGGCGCAACCGGCAGCAGATGCTGAACGAGCTCGGCTACCGCGACGATTGACGTTTCGTTCGGTCGGATCGCATCCGATCATGAAACGCGTACGGAACGGGTATACTGTCCGTATGAAGAACCAACTGACAGAGGAATGGGAGCGCTTTGTACGTTCCGGAAGCGTAAAGGATTATCTTGCCTATAAGGCAAAGCAAAGGGAATGCCGACAGAGCTCACACAAGCCATCGTAACGGGATATACCGACTACAAGGACAACGACCGCATGCTGACGCTGTTCTCGGCGTCGCACGGAAGGATCGACTGCAAGGCAAGAAACTGCCGCAAGCCGACCTCGAAGCTGCTTGCATGCGCACAGCCGTTTGTGTTCGGCGAGTTTGAGCTGTTTGTGAACAACGACCGCGTGACCGTAAACGCCTGTGACGTGCGCGAAACGTTTTATCCGCTGCGGGAGGACGTCGACCGGTTTATGACGGCGTCGATCTGCACGCAGCTTTGCAATACGGTCATCGAGCATGAATCGGCAGACGAACAGCTGTTTTCGCTGCTGTATCATGTTTTGTCGTTTCTTGCGTATTCCGATTCCGATCCGAACGATCTTCTGATCGCGTTTCTGCTGCACTATCTGGACCACGCGGGGTATCGGCCTTCGCTGACGCGCTGCGCGATCTGCCGCAGGGACGTCCGCGCGGACGCCGTGCTGTATTATTCCGCAGAAGCGGGCGGCGTTGTGTGCGCCGCTTGTCCGCACAGCGGGAAACCGGTCGATAAGCTTGTACTGGAAGCGATGCGAAGGATCCTGCTGCTCCCGCACGAGGAGCTTCGGCGCGTCGTTCTGAAGACGGAACTCAGGGATGCGATGCTTCCGCTGCTCAAACGTGCATGCCTGCATATGCTCGGACAGAACGACCGCAGCGCAGCACTGCTCGACCAGATCGGATAAATCTATATAAAATATTCAAAGATGCAAGATTTTTCTTGCATCGTTTTATTTTTATGGTATAATAAATTGTTACTAATTGTTAGGAGGATACACATGTCTACAAAGTATGTCTACCTGTTCAGTGAAGGCAATGCGGAAATGCGCAACTTGCTGGGCGGCAAAGGCGCGAACCTTGCCGAAATGACCAACCTAGGTCTTCCGGTTCCGCAGGGCTTTACGATCACGACGGAAGCGTGCACGCAGTATTATGAGGACGGCCGCACGATCAACCCCGAGATCCAGGCACAGATCATGGAATACATCGAGAAGATGGAGAAGATCACCGGCAAGAAGTTCGGCGATCACGAAAACCCGCTTCTCGTTTCCGTTCGTTCCGGCGCACGCGCATCGATGCCCGGCATGATGGACACGATCCTGAACCTCGGTCTCAACGAGGAAGTCGTCGAAGTCATCGCGCAGAAGTCCAACAATCCCCGTTGGGCATGGGACTGCTACCGCAGATTTATCCAGATGTTCACCGACGTCGTTATGGAAGTCGGCAAGAAGTATTTCGAGATCCTGATCGACCGCATGAAGGAACAGAAGGGCGTCAAGCAGGACGTCGATCTGACCGCGGAAGACCTCAAGGAGCTTGCGAATCAGTTCAAGGCAGAGTACAAAGAGAAGATCGGCGAGGACTTCCCGTCCGATCCGAAGGTACAGCTGTTCGAGGCAATCAAGGCCGTTTTCCGTTCCTGGGACAACCCGCGCGCAAACGTCTATCGCCGCGACAACGACATCCCGTATTCCTGGGGCACCGCGGTCAACGTGCAGTCGATGGCATTCGGCAACATGGGCGACGATTGCGGCACCGGCGTTGCGTTCACGCGTGACCCCGCGACCGGCGAAAAGGGTCTGTTCGGCGAGTTCCTGACCAATGCACAGGGCGAAGACGTCGTCGCAGGCGTCCGCACGCCGATGCACATCGCCGAGATGGAACAGAAGTTCCCCGAGGCGTTCGAGCAGTTCAACGAGGTGTGCAAGATCCTCGAAGGTCACTATCGCGACATGCAGGACATGGAGTTCACCGTCGAGCACGGCAAGCTGTACATGCTGCAGACCCGCAACGGCAAGCGTACCGCAAAGGCAGCGCTGAAGATCGCGTGCGATCTCGTTGACGAGGGTATGCGCACCGAGCAGGAAGCGGTTGCAATGATCGACCCGAGAAACCTCGACACGCTGCTCCACCCGCAGTTTGACGCAAAAGCGATCAAGGCGGCAACGCCCGTCGCAAAGGCACTCGCAGCGTCTCCCGGCGCGGCATGCGGCAAGATCGTTTTCACCGCAGAGGACGCAAAGGCATGGAAAGCACGCGGCGAGAAAGTCCTGCTGGTCCGTCTTGAGACCTCTCCCGAGGACATCGAAGGCATGAAGGCGTCCCAGGGCATCCTGACCGTTCGCGGCGGTATGACCTCCCACGCGGCGGTCGTCGCGCGCGGCATGGGCACCTGCTGCGTCTCCGGCTGCTCCGCAATCGCCATGGACGAGGAGAACAAGCGCTTTGTTCTCGCAGGCAAGGAATACCACGAGGGCGACTGGCTGTCCATCGACGGTTCCACCGGCTGCATCTATGACGGCATCATCCCGACCGTCGACGCAGAGATCGCAGGCGAGTTCGGCCGCATCATGGGCTGGGCGGACAAGTACAGAAGGCTTTCCGTCCGCACCAATGCAGACACCCCGCGCGACGCGAAGAAGGCGCGCGAGCTCGGCGCAGAGGGCATCGGTCTCTGCCGTACGGAGCACATGTTCTTTGACGGCGACCGCATCGCGGCGATCCGTGAAATGATCTGCTCCGACACCGTGGAAGAACGTGAGAATGCACTCAATAAGCTGCTCCCGATGCAGCAGGGCGACTTTGAAGCGATCTATGAGGCGATGGAAGGCTATCCGGTCGTCATCCGCTTCCTGGATCCGCCGCTTCACGAGTTCGTACCGACCGACGAAGCCGACATCGAGCTGCTTGCAAAAACGCAGGGCAAGACCGTTGAGGAGATCAAGAACATCATCGCAGGACTGCATGAGTTCAACCCGATGATGGGTCACCGCGGCTGCAGGCTTACCGTCACCTTCCCGGAGATCGCGAAGATGCAGACCAAGGCTGTTATCCGCGCTGCGATCAACGTGCAGAAGAAGCATCCGGAATGGAAGATGGAACCCGAGATCATGATCCCGCTCGTCGGCGATTCCAAGGAGTTCCGCTTTGTGCGCGACATCGTCGTCGCCGTTGCGGACGAGGAGATCAAGGCTTCCGGCATCGCGCTCAAGTATGAGGTCGGCACCATGATCGAGATCCCGCGCGCGTGCCTCATCGCGGATGAGATCGCGAAGGACGCCGAGTTCTTCTGCTTCGGCACGAACGACCTGACCCAGATGACGTTCGGCTTCAGCCGTGACGACGCTGGCAAGTTCCTGACCGCCTACTATGACACCAAGATCTATGAGTCCGATCCGTTTGCACGTCTCGACCAGAACGGCGTCGGCAAGCTCATGAAGATGGCTGTCAAGCTCGGCAAGGAAGCGCGTCCGGACCTCGAGCTCGGTATCTGCGGCGAACACGGCGGCGATCCGACGTCTGTTGAATTCTGCCACGAGATCGGTCTCGACTATGTGTCCTGCTCGCCGTTCCGCGTACCGATCGCACGTCTTGCCGCAGCGCAGGCAGCGATCAAGGAAGCGAAATAATTCGGTATTTCCGGAATGCAAAGCGTCTCCGTCCTCGGGGACGCTTTTTCGTTTGGCCCGTCTTGCAAAAGGCCGGAAAATGTGGTAAGGTATATTCATGGAAGTATGCGTAAAAGGAAAACCGATCACATTTGTGGAACCGAATACGCCTGCAAAGCGTGCGGGCGTACAGGTCGGCGACGTCCTGTTTCGCATCAATGATACACCCGTCATCGACCTCATTGACTACGAAGCGTTGACGGCAAGGCGCGCGCTGAAACTCGATCTCGAACGCGGGGGAGAACCGCTTTCGATCGTGCTGCACAAGGGCGAATACGAACCGCTCGGACTGTGCTTTGAAACGACGTTGATGAGCCGCATGATGACATGTCGGAATCATTGCGTGTTCTGCTTCATCGATCAGATGCCGAAGGGAGTCAGAAGCAGCCTGAACGTCAAGGACGACGACTGGCGCATGTCGTTCATCATGGGCAACTATGTGACGCTGACGAACGTGAGCGATGCGGAATTTGCACGCATCATCGAACGCCGCGTCAGCCCGCTTTATGTGTCCGTGCATGCCACCGATCCGGAAATCCGCACAAGGATCATGCGCAATCCTTCGGCGGGACGCATCATGGAACGGCTGACCGCGCTCCGTGACGAAGGGCTGCGGTTCAATGCGCAGATCGTGCTGTGCCGCGGACTGAACGACGGCGACGTCCTTATGAAAACGCTTTCGGATCTTTCCTCGCTTGCGCCTGCGTGCTCGTCCGTTGCGATCGTTCCGGTCGGCGTCACAAAATACCGCGAGGGGCTTCCCGCGCTCGGCACCTTCGATGCGCAGCAGAGTGCGGCGGTGATCCGCTCGGTTGAGCCGCTGCAGCGGGAATACCTCGAACACTTCGGCACAAGGCTGGTATTCCTGTCGGACGAGTGGTATCTGAACGCGAACCTGAAGCTGCCGGAACCGGAAGCGTATGAGGAATACGAACAGATCGAAAACGGCGTAGGACTGCTGCGCATGTTCGAGGAGGACTTCCGCTACGCGCTTGAAGAAAGGCGACCGCGCACAGATACGCACAAAGCGTCGATTGCGGGCGGCACGGCGGCGTATCCATTCTTTCGGGAACTGTATCGCGCGCTGGAACCGTACGGCGTGACGACCGACCTGCATCCGATTCCGAACCGCTGGTTCGGCGGAAACGTGCATGTAGCGGGTCTTGTGACGGGCAGCGATCTTCTGACCGAGCTTTCCGGAAAGGATCTTTCCGATCCGCTGCTGATCCCGAAGAATATGCTGCGCGAGACGGAGGACGTTTTTCTGGACGGCATGACGCTTCCGGAGGTCGAATCCGCGCTCGGCGTGTCGATCCGGACCTTTGCGGACGGAACGGAACTCATTTCATGTTTGTTTGAGGAGTAAACTATGGCAAAACCTTTGGTAGCGATCGTCGGCAGACCGAATGTCGGCAAATCGACCTTATTCAATCGCCTGACGGGCAAGCGGATCTCCATCGTGGAGGATACGCCGGGCGTGACGCGCGACCGGATCTACGGCGATGCGGAGTGGCTGGATCATCAGTTTACGCTGATCGACACGGGCGGCATCGAACCTGCGAGCGAGGACAAGATCGCGGTCCAGATGCGGCGGCAGGCGGAGCTTGCGATCGAGACGGCGGACGTCATCATCTTTTTAACGGACGGACGCGACGGTATGACCTCCGCGGACCGCGAAGTTGCCGCCATGCTGCGGAAGTGCAACAAACCCGTTGTGCTTGCCGTCAACAAGCTTGATGCGCCGAAATATCATGAAGCGATCTACGAGTTCTATGAGCTCGGGCTCGGCGAACCGTTCATTCTGTCCGGCGGACAGGGCATCGGGCTGGGCGATCTTCTGGACGCGGTCTGCGCCAACTTTCCGCAGGCGGAAAAGACGGAGGAGGATCCGCGTATCCATATTGCGATCGTCGGGAAGCCGAACGTAGGCAAATCGAGTCTTACCAACGCGCTTTTGGGCGAGGAACGCGTGATCGTTTCCGACGTGCCGGGCACTACGCGCGATGCAATCGACACGCCGTTTGAGAAGAACGGGCGGCAGTATGTGCTGATCGACACCGCGGGAATCCGCAGAAAACGCGCGATCGAGGACGAGAGCATCGAACGGTACAGCGTGATCCGATCGCTCGCCGCGATCCGCCGCGCCGACGCCGTGCTGTTTGTGTGCGACGCGGAACAGGGATTGTCCGAACAGGACGTCAAGATCGCCGGATTTGTGCACGAGGAGGGGAAGCCTTCCGTCGTGATCGTCAACAAGTGGGATCTGATCGAAAAGGACACGCACACCATGGACAAGTTCAAAAAGGACATGGAGAACGATCTCGCGTTCATGAACTATGTGCCGTTCCTGTTCATCAGCGCAAAGACCGGACAGCGCGTGCAGAAGGTGCTTGAGAACGTCGAAGAAGTCTATGCGCAAAGCATTCGCCGCATTCCGACCGGTATGCTGAACGACGTGCTGAATGAGGCGGTCTCCATGGCGGAACCGCCCGCGCAGAACGGCAGACGGCTGAAGCTGTATTATGCGACGCAGGTTGCAATCCAGCCGCCGACGTTCGTGATCTTTGTCAACGAATCGACGCTGATGCATTTTTCTTACGAACGCTATCTGGAAAACTATTTCCGCAAGACCTTCGGCTTTACGGGAACGCCGATCCGGATCCTGTTCCGCAATCGTGCAAGAGAGGAGTAACGCGTACTTATGATCGGAGAATGGAACGCGCTTGCGATCGCAGCCGTCGCCGTCGTCGGATATCTGATCGGAAACATGCAGACGGCGCTGATCATCAGCCGCCTGAGATTCCGCGACGACGTGCGTCTCTACGGCAGCGGTAATGCGGGAACGACCAATATGATACGTGTTTACGGGAAGATCTACGGGCTGCTGACGTTTCTCGGCGACGCGGGCAAATGCGTTGCCGGGTTCTTCATCGGGCGTCTTCTCGGCGGATGGATCGGGATCAACGCGTCGGACCCGGCGGTTTCCGTTCTGCTCGGCGGGTATATCGCAAGTGCCTGCGTCGTGCTGGGGCATTGCTATCCGGTGCTGTTCCAGTTCCGCGGCGGAAAAGGCGCGGCGTCCGCCTATGCCATGACGTGGTGTCTCTGCTGGCAGGCGGCGCTTGTTTCAACGATCATCGCGATCGTCATCTTTTTGATCTGGAAGCGCGTATCGCTCGTGTCGATCCTGACCGCGATTTCCTATCTGATCGGCACGTATATCGTCTGGGCGACGGGAAATGCGGATCAATATCTGCTGTTCTTTGTCGCGCCTGTCGTGCTGCTGCTGTTGATCCGGCATAAGGACAATATCAAGCGGCTTTTGCGCGGCGAAGAGAAAGCGATCTCATCCGGCGACAAACACTAATCCTGCATCCTGCTTCTGAGATGAAGCAGGATCTTTTTTTCAAGGCGCGAGATCTGTACCTGCGACACGCCCAAAAGACGTCCGACTTCGGACTGCGATTTTTCGTCGCGGAACCGAAGCCGCACGATCAGACGTTCCCGCGCCGACAGCGTTTCAAGTGCGGCATTCAGCGTCAGACGCTTCACGGAGGCATCCTCCTCGCTCTCCGTTCCGATCCGGTCAAATCGGTTTCCTCTGCCGTCCGGGAGCGTTTCATCCAAAGAGGAGACGGGGGAGTCGCTTGCGATCGCAGCGGCGATCTCTTCGACTGTGACCTGAAGCTGTTGGGCAAGCGATTCGATCGAAACGTGCGGATCCTCCGCTGTTGCCTGCCGGATCCGAAGCGCCAAAGACTTTGCGCCGCGCGAAAACTTGATCAGTCCGTCGTCGCGTAAGAATCTTCGGATCTCGCCTGCGATCAGCGGTACGGCATAGGTGGAAAAGCATACGTCGTACCGCGTGTCGAACCGTCGGATCGCCTTCAGAAGACCGATGGAACCGAGCTGACGAAGATCTTCCGCTTCCAGCCCGCTGCCCTGATATCGCTTTGCGATCGCCGTAACAAGCGGGAGATTATCCTCGAGAAGCTCGTTTTCGGCGTTCGGATCGCCGTCCTGCGCACGTTTCAGCAGGGAGGCAAAGGCGTCCCGGTCAGTCGGCATGACGGATGCGCTTTCGCATCGTGACGGTCGTTCCGCGTTCCGGCGCGGAATGCACATCGACGCTGTCCATAAATGCTTCCATGACCGAGAATCCCATGCCGGACCGTTCCAGCTCAGGCTTTGAAGTATAAAACGGTTTTCTGGCAAGATCGATATCGCCGATGCCGCAGCCGTCATCCCTGACGATTACCGTCAGGATCTCGCCTTCGATCTCCATCTGCATCGTAACAACTCTGTCGCTGTTCTGATCGTAGCCGTGAATGATTGCGTTCGTAACCGCTTCGGAAACCGCAGTTCGGATATCGGACAGCTCTTCGATTCCCGGGTTCATCTGCGCTGCAAACGAAACCGCAACCGCGCGCGCAAGCGCTTCATTTCCGGACAGGGACAGGAACCGTATTTCCAATTCATTATGCATAGCGTGCCTCCTTACTGCCTTTCCACAATCGCGTAGATGCCCGACATTTTCAACAGCCGGTCAACCGACGCATTCATTCCCTTGACGACCATTCTGCCGCCGCGCATGGAGATTTTCCGGAACCGTCCGAGGATCACGCCGATCCCGGCGCTGTCCATGAACGTCATTCCGGACAGATCGAGCACAAGCTCGTGAACGGTAACGTCCCGTAATAATGTGTCAAGCATGATGCGGGTCTGTTCGGCACTGTGATGATCGAGCTCACCGGATAGCTGCACCGACAGACGCGGACCGCGTTTCTGTGCATTCAATTCCATAGTTCCACCTCCGAATTTTGGTTCAGATATATATACACCGTTTGCGAGCCGCATCCTTTTAAGAAACGGGACGGGCTCTGACGTATACGGACTTGTTTTGTCAAATAGGATACTACATGAAGATTTTACGGATGATTCTTTGCGCAGGCATGATCTGTTTCCTGCTGCTTTCGCCTTCCAAGCTTGTACAGGGCGCGCAGGAATCGTATGTCGACGCGCGCTTTCAAAGGGATCCGGATCGGTACACGGGATCGATCGTGCTGTATCACATTGTTCGGCATCGCCCGTATTCCGGAAGTCTGACGCAGTGGCTGAGAACGCGTGCGGAGACTTACGAAAAGAAACATAAGGGGACGTATATCGAGGTCGAAGGAATGGACGAAAAAGCGTTTCGGGAACGCATGGAAGGCGGCAGACGTCCGGATGCGTATTCCTTCTTTTCCGGAAGTCTTTATCCCGATCGGCTGCAGACGATTCCGGATCTCGGAATATCGCTGCGTGAGGGATTGTTTCAGGCAGACCGCTGCGTGCCGTACTGCTTTTCGGGTTACTGCAAGCTTCTGAAACATCCGGACGGCGCGGGAGAGAAAACGTACTGTGCGGACGAGATCCTTGCCGCAAGAGTGGACGCGGGTGAGAATACGGCATCCGAGGAGAAAGCGGATATTCTGTATCTGGATCTTCGGCGGGCAGGGGATCTGATCCGGTATAAGGACGGATTTGCACTTTCACAGCTTGAGCCGATCGACAGCTTTACGGACGCGGTCTGCTGGCTCGGGATCGATCGCGAGACGGATGCAGCAAAAGCCGCCGCTATTCTGGATTTTACTGCGTTTCTGCTGACGCCGGAATCGCAGCAGACACTGGATGCGCTCGGGCTGTTTTCCGTGCGATCAGACGTCCGACAAACGCCGCCCGATCCGATCCTGAAACGGATATACAAGACGTACCGTTCGATACAGACGGTCGATCCTTTTTTATGGCAGCAGAACTGTGACGCACTGCGCGAAGATGCGCAGAAGGCAAGGAAAGGGGACGGCGAAGCACACACTCGCTTCACAAATCGTTTGCGGGAATGTTTCAGATAGGTGTTGTGCCTTTGCGCGGGATTTGTTATAATACAAATATGGTACAAAATCGGGGAACTATGGAAATACCGGATTCGTTCGCGTTTGAAGCGAATGTGCCGCTTGCCGATCTGACGAGCTTTCGGGTCGGGGGGCCGGCGCGTTTTGTGCTGCGTCCGAATTCATATGAACAGATTTGCCTCGCGGTCGAATACGCCGCGTCGGTCGGCATGCCGGTTGCGCTGCTCGGAAAGGGAACGAACATCCTTGCGTCCGACGGCGGCTTCGACGGACTTGTGATCCGGTTCGATACGCCGCTGCACGAGCCGATGTTCAACGGGACGACGGTGACAGCCTGCTGCGGCACTTCGCTGACGCAGCTTTCACGGGAGACGGTGAAACGCGGACTGTCCGGCATGGAATGCCTTTGCGGGATTCCCGGCACGGTCGGCGGCGCGTGCGCGATGAACGCGGGCGCATACGACGGTGAGATCAAACAGATCCTGAAACGGATCCGGATCTATCGGAACGGCAGGGATGAATGGGTAAACGTACACGACGGCGATCTCGGATACCGGCGCAGCACATTCACGTTCCCCGGCGCGATCGCGCTTGAAGCGGAATTCGAACTCAGACCGGATGACGGAACGGCGGCGGAGACGATGCAGTCGTGCATGGAAAAACGCCGCGCAAAACAGCCGCTGGAACTCCCTTCCGCGGGCAGTACGTTCAAGCGCCCGGAGGGACATTTTGCCGGCGCGCTGATCGATCAATGCGGGCTGAAAGGGTATTCCGTAGGCGGGGCGCAAGTCTCTCCGAAGCATGCAGGCTTTGTCGTGAATACGGGCGGCGCAACGGAACGGGACATTTCGGCGCTGATTGCGCATGTGCAGAAGGTTGTGAAGGAACAAACGGGCGTGATTCTGGAACCCGAGATCAAACGAATCTGAAAGGAAAAACGCATGGATCTTCTGATTGTAACCGGTATGAGCGGAGCGGGAAAGTCGCTCGCACTGAAATCACTCGAGGATATGGGTTTCTACTGCGTGGACAACCTGCCCTCGCCGATGCTGAAAGAATTTGTGGCGATGTGCAATAACGCGAATCCGCCGATCCTTCGCGCCGCGGTCACAATGGATTCGCGCGAAAGCCTGCTTTCGAGAAGTCCCGAAACGGTACTGACGGAGATCAAAAAGATCGACGTGCCGCATACGATCCTCTTTCTGGACGCGCGCGACGATATTCTGAAACGCCGCTACAACGAAACCAGAAAGCGTCATCCGCTCGGCGTTTCGGGAGAAGCGGAATCGGGCGTCCGCACGGAGCGCGGCTATCTGTCCGTGATACGTGATGCCGCGGACTTTGTGCTGGACACCAGCGATATCCCTTCGCGCGAGCTGTCCTCCTGCCTTGAAAAGATTGTTCCCGAAATGGATCGCGAACAGATGACGGTCGTGCTTTCAAGCTTCGGTTATAAGCGCGGCGTGCCGGTTGACGCGGATATCGTGATCGATATGCGCTTTGTGGAGAATCCGTTCTATTACGAAGATATGCGTTATCTGTCCGGTACTGATAAGAAGGTGCGCGATTTTGTTCTGAGTCAGCCTTATGTGAAGGAGTTTCTGGATCATCTGGAACAGAGCATCGCCGATCTGCTGCCGCTGTTTGAAAAGCAGGACAAGCATATCCTGAGGATCTGTTTCGGCTGCACGGGCGGAAGGCACCGCTCCGTTGCGGCTTCGGTTGAGATGGCGGAGCGTTTGCGCCGCCGCGGACAGGCAGTCCGTATCTATCATCGCGACATCAAGCGGGAACTGCAGGACATTGAGCTGCGCGCAAAGAAGAGGGAGATATGAGCTTTTCGTCAAACTGCAAAGAGGAACTGATCCGCATTCGCGTCAAGAATCCCGAGCAGCGGCTTTGCATGCTCTCCGGCGCGACGTTCACCGCGGGAGGAATCCGTATTTCCGCAAGGCCCGCTCTGTTCTATCATACGGAGAATCCGAGCGCGGCAAAGCATGTCGCAACGATTGCGCTTGGGTTATACAAGACGGACGCGGTCGTGGAGGAGAAGCGGGTCGAGCACCGCAAACGCCCTATTTATGAAGTCACGCTGTCGGGAGAAGAGATCGACAAGCTGATGCACGATACGGGCGCAATGGTCCGGACGGAGCAGGGCATTCGTCTGATGAGCGAGGTCCCGTCCGTTGTGTACAAGACCGAAGAACACAGGCGTGCATTTCTGCGGGGATGCTTTCTCGGCGGCGGCAGCTGCGTCGATCCGAAGCGCGGCTATCATCTGGAGATCGTATTTCGTTCGGAAAACATCGCAAAATCCGTGCTGGAGATCATGCAAGCGTTTCGTCTTCACGCAAAAATGTCGGTGCGGAACGGCGATCGGTATCTTGTGTATCTGAAGGACGGAGACGACGTGAGCGGCATGCTTGCACTGATCGGCGCGTCGTCGTCGGCACTGTCACTTGAAAACGTGCGTGTCGAAAAGGACATGCGCAACTATATCAACCGCACGAACAACTGTGAATCCGCAAATCTGGACAAGCAGGTCGTTGCATCGATCCGTCAGCAGTCCGCGATCGCGCTGATCGACAAGACGATCGGAATCCGATCGCTGCCTGCAAGTCTGCAGCAGGCGGCGCAGCTTCGGCTTGCGCATCCGGACGCAAGCGTACAGGAGCTTGCGGATCTGGCGGAAATACAGAAATCGGGCATGTACCATCGGCTCGACCGGCTGATGAAGCTCGCCGAGGGACTGGAGGAAGAATGAAGAATCAGTATACGGCGTTCGCGCAGGTTTACGATCGCATGATGCATGACGTCGATCGCGTTGCATGGATCGATTATCTCGACGGATTCCTGAAAGAGCACGGCGCATACAGAATCATGGACGCTGCGTGCGGAACCGGCGCTGCGGCGATCCTGCTGTACAAGAAGGGCTATCATGTGACGGGAAACGATGTTTCTCCGGACATGCTGATACAAGCGAGGAACAATGCGTTCCGGGAAGGCGCAAAGGGCATTATCTTTATCTGCGAGGATATGCGCAGGCTGAAGATCCACAAACAGATCGACGCAATCCTTTCCGTGTGCGACGGCGTGAATTATCTGACGACGATCGGCGACGCCGAATCGTTTTTCGTACACGCCGCAGGCTGCCTGAAGCCGGGCGGACTTCTGCTGTTCGACGTCTCCTCACCGTACAAATTTCGCAAGGTGCTCGCAGCAAACACCTTTACGGAGGAGACGGACGAGTACGCCTACATCTGGAAGAACAATTACGATCCCAAAACAAGGCTCTGTGCAATGGAGCTGACCGGCTTCGTGAAGAACGGCGCGCAGTACGACCGTTTCACGGAGACGCATCTGCAGCGTTCATATACGGTTGACGAACTCAGAAAAGCGCTCGGGAAAGCCGGGTTTACGGATATTCGCGCGTACGACGCGTTTACGAGGGATCCGGTTAAACGGAACAGCGAACGGATTCAGTTCGCCGCAATCAAGGAGAAATAAGATGTCGAATGATATTGTCATACACGGAATGCTGGTTGACTGCGCGCTGCGGTTTGCAGCGATTGACGGAACACAGCTTGTGCGGGATGCACAGAAGACGCACGGACTTTCCCGCGTGGCGACTGCCGCGCTCGGACGACAGCTTTTGATGACGTCCGTCATTGCAACGCTGTGCAAGAATGCGACCGATACGGTCACGACGGTGCTTGCGGGAAACGGTCCCTCCGGCAATCTGGTCTGCGTGGGACGGAACGGCGGACTGGTAAAGGGCTATGCAACGTACCCGGACGTCGAGCTGCCGCTGCGTGCCGACGGAAAGCTCGATGTGCGCGGATATGTCGGAACGTCCGGCAAGCTTACGCTGATCCGCGATCTCGGACTCAGAGAGCCGTACGTCGGCATGTGCAATCTGATTTCCGGTGAGATCGCAGAGGACTTTGCGCAGTATTTCACCGCGAGCGAGCAGCAGCCGTCGATCGTGTATCTCGGCGTGCACGAGAACGCCGCGGACGGATTTGTGACCGGTGCGGGCGGCCTTCTGATCCAGACCATGCCGAACTGCCCGGATGAAGCGATCGAACGCGTGATGGCGATCGCAGACAAGATCCCGGCACTCGGTACACGGCTTGCGGAAGGGGAAGCGCTTGCAGATATCCTGCATGATCTGTTCAGGGATCTCGACGCGACTTACACCGATACCTATGCGCCCGCGTTTTCCTGCGACTGTTCGCGTGAGCGGTTGGAACGCGCGCTGATATCGATCGGCAGAAAGGAACTGACCGAGCTGATCGAACAGGACGGCAAGGCGGAATTGACCTGCCAGTTCTGCGGGAAGGCGTATCGCTTCGATCGGTCCGCTTTGGAATCGCTTCTGAAAGAAGCAACGGATAACGGAGGAACGGATGAACAATGATCGGGAAACGGGTGTGATCATTCCGTTTCAGCAGAACGCGGAGTTCTTTTATCAGCGCGGGAACAGATACCTGACGGACAACGAGGATCTCGTGAGAGCCGAACAGTATCTGCGCAAAGCGTATGAAATGGAACCGGATCGCGACGAATACATTCTTGCCTTTGCCGAGGTACTTCATCGGATGCACCGCTTCGAGGAAAGCCTCAGCGTCCTTTTGACGTCCCTGAAAGAAGAATCGCAGAACTCCGCCGAAATGATCTTCGGCATTGCATCTGATTTCATGGGACTCGAGGAGTTTCACGCCGCGGATCAGTGCTGCAAGCTGTGTCTGGAACGGGAACCGGACGGACCGTACGCCGACCGCGCGCTGGATATGATCGAGCTGATCGAGGACGCGCCGGAGCTGGAGGCACAGATCGGACTGATCGGGGAAGAAGACCTTGCGCTTCTGGATGCGATCCATCGCGCAAAGGCACTGCACGTTTCCTCGGACGATGATTCCGGGCTCAAGATTCTTCTTTCGATCTCCGAAAAGTACCGTGAAAGCGAAATGCTGGACATGGAGATCGCCATGATGCAGTTCTCGATCCGCGATTATGACGAGGCAAAGAAGCGCCTGTTCAATCTGTTCAAGCGAAACAGCAAAAGCGTACGCGGGAATGCGCTGATGACGCTTTTGCTGCATGTGCAGAAGCAGGATCAGGAGGCAAAGGAGCAGAGCAAGAAGATCCTGATCGACGAGGAGTGCTCGCCCGAAGAGCTCGGGTATGCCGCCCCGATCCTCATTGAGATCGGCGAATATGAACGTGCGCAGAAAGCGCTTGAGCTGCTGCGCGATTCGCTTCCGTACGACATCGAAATGCTGCATCAGCTTGCGTTCTGCTATTATGTACAGGGCAGAAAGCGCGAAGCGGAAAAGATCTACGACGATCTTGTCCTTCGCAACGAAAACGACACCGTTGCGTCGTATTATAAAAAGCACATTCGAGAGGATTCCGAAGCAGATTTCAGGCACAGCTGGACGGTGAACTACGATGTTCCCGTGCGCGAAGCGGTCGTTCGGCAGCGTCGGATCCGAGACGTCGCCACTGCGGGGATCGAAGCGATCAAACAGACCTGGGAGAACGACAAAGAATTCCGTGCGATCCTCAAATGGGCGCTTGTAAGTCCGCTTTCACCGTCCGTACGCGGAACGGCAAAGATGCTTTCCGTTCTGGGAAACGCCGAAGCGGAACGCGAGCTGCGGGCGTTTCTGATCCGCTTCGATCAATCCGACGAGGATAAACAGTTCGTGTTCGGGCTGCTGCTCGGCATGGAGGCAAAGCCGCCGTATTCGATCTATTATCAGGGCGAATGGCAGTATGGAATCGTCCGCCCGATGCGCGTTCCGAAAAAGCTTCCGCTGAGCTATGAATGCATCCTTGAAATGATCGGGACGTTTGAACAGGATCTGCACGACGATCTGCGATACAGGGACCTTGCGGTTCCGGAACAGCACAGCGAGGTGACCTCACGCATCTTCTTTTTCTACCTTTCGTGTTATCCGGACGGGAAATATCCGACGATTTCACGGCAGCAGGAGGAAGCGTATGCGGCTGCGTTTATCCTGATGGGGCTCGGCGCGCTGAACGATCTCTCGATCAAGCCGGACGTCATCATGGACCTGTATCACGTATCGGAACGCCGTATGGAGAACGCTTTAAGACGCATTCTGTCTACGATGCACAAGGAAAAGGAGTCCTGAAATGGAGTTTATCGCAACCGCAAAGATCGGACTGGAATCGACCGTCGCGTTTCAGCTGCATAAGCTCGGCATCCTCGACACGGAAACGCTGGACGCCCGCGTAAAATTCAGCGGCGGATTTGCGGAA
Organism: Clostridia bacterium; assembly: GCA_045576895.1. GTDB lineage: Bacteria > Bacillota > Clostridia > Christensenellales > CAG-138 > UBA3792. Next base: position 22,259 of record JAZNHI010000237.1, read on the forward strand.
ATGGCAAAAGCGCTGCTGTGGCTGCGTACCGCGGAACGGCTTCTGATGACGGTCGGGACGTTTCGAGCCGATACGTTCGATTCGCTGTTCGAGCAGACAAAAGCGCTTCCGTGGAATCGGTATCTGTCGCCGAGAACGAAGATCCATGTGAACGGAAAGAGCGCGAAGAGCACGCTGTTTTCCGTTTCCGATTGTCAGAGCATCGTCAAAAAGGCGATCGTCGAATCACTGAAAGCGTCCTGTCATGTGAACAACGTTTCGGAGACGGAGGAAGAGGTCATCGTTGAGGTCGGCATCCTGCGCGATGAAGTCACGCTTGCGCTCGACTGCTGCGGTGCGGGTCTCTCGCGGCGCGGCTACCGGACCTATAACGTACCTGCGCCGCTGTCGGAAACGCTCGGCGCCGGGCTGATCCTCCTTTCAAGGTTCTTCCCGGACACACCGCTGATCGACCCGATGTGCGGCTCCGGCACGATCCCGATCGAAGCCGCAATGATCGCGAACCATATTGCGCCGTCGCTGAACCGAATGTTTGCAGCGGAGCAGTGGCGTTTCATCGATCCGGATCTGTTCCGGCAGGCAAGAGAGGAAGCGCGAGACGCACAGAAACACGACAAGCTCTGCATTCTCGGATCCGACATCGATCCGCATTGCATCGATCTCTGCAAGAAGCATGCAAAGAAAGCGGGCGTGATGCTGGATTGGAAGGTGCGCCCGCTGAAAGAGCTTGAAACGGAATGGCACAGCGGTGTTCTGATCTGCAACCCGCCGTACGGCGAACGGCTTTCGGACGCGAAGGAGGTCAAAAAGCTGTATCGGGACATGCATACCGTGTTTGAACGGATCCCGGACTGGCAGATCAACGTGATCACATCCAATCGCGAGTTTGAATCGATCTACGGACAGCCTGCCGACAAGCGCCGCAAGCTCAGCAACGGCGGCATGGTCTGCACGCTGTATCAGTATTTTGCGAAGCAATGATCAAAGACGCCGACAGAAACGGCGTGTTTTTTTCGCACTGTCTCATAAACTGAGATGGGAGGATTTGATGATGCGAAACGTGCTTTGCTTTGCCTTAACGGCGCTTCTTCTGTTGTTTTCGATTCCCGCTGCGCACGCAGATACGAACGTGGCGGCATACTGCATTATGCCGCTGCATTCCGATACGGTTATTTCGGAACAGGATTCCGAAACGTGGCACAACATTGCCGGCGTTACGAAACTGCCGGCGGTGCTGACGCTGTGTCAGGCGTTTGACAAAGGACTGATCGACGAAAACGCAGGTATCTCCGTCAGCGCAAAAGCGGCTTCGATCGGCGGACCTTCTGCGTATCTGGAGAAGGGGGAGACGGTACCGGCAAAGGAACTGATCAGAGCGGCGGTGATGATCTCGGCGGGCGACGCGATCTATGCGCTTGCGGAGCATGCGTTCGGCTCGGAAGACGTATTTCTGAAAAACATTGAACTCATGATGCGATCTTCCGGCGTCAACAAGGAGCTCGGGGACTGTCTCGGCATGTACATGACGTTTTCCTGCAGGGAGCTGATCGCGTTGGGTGAGACGGCAGTCGACAGCCCGACATTTTTGAAGTACTGCGGGGAGAAGTACGCGGTACTTGAACACGCGAACGGACGGAAAACGGAGCTTGCAACGTCCAATAAGCTTTTGACGACGCTGCCGGGGTGTATCGGCCTGTTCACGGGCAGTTCGAAAACGGAGGGGTACTGCGGCATATTTGCCTGCAGAAGAGGAGAATCGACTTATCTTTGCGCGGTGATCGGCGCGCAGAACAGCAAGATCCGGTTTGAAACGGCGACAAGGCTGTTTGAGGAGGCGTTCGCGAACTATCAGTATGTTACGATCAGCGACCCGGATGAGCCCGCGATCGAAAGCTACCCGATTACCGGGGCGGATATCGACGCCGTGGATCTTTACACACGGGAGCATTGTTCGATCCTGTTAAAAAAGAGCGACGGCGAACCGCAGCGAAAAATCGATCTTCCGGAATTGCTTGCGGCGCCGCTCGATCCCGAGCATGCCGTCGGAAGTATCGCGTACTACGGCGCAGACGAAACGCTTCTGACGGAACAGGCGCTTTACCCGAAGGAAGCGGTCGTATCGAGCGGATTTACGGAGATCCTGAAACGAACGTTTGCAATGTTTCTGAACGGATGAAGAAGCGGGGGGGAATTGCACTTGCAATACCCCGCTTTTTCGGTTATAATATCCGTATGGTTTTATTGAATTTGGGACAATTATTAAATGATCCGCTCGGATTTCTGAAACAGCTTGCCTGCATCCTTCCCGTCATGCTGCTGAGCTTGACCCTGCACGAGTGGGGGCATGCTTTTGCCGCTTATAAATGCGGCGACCCGACTGCAAGAAATCTCGGCAGAATGACGCTGAACCCGCTCGCGCACATCGATCCGATTGGGTTTATTATGATCCTGTTGGTCGGCTTCGGCTGGGCAAAGCCCGTGCCGGTCAATTCCCGCAATTACCGCAATTACAAAGCGGGCGAGGCGATCGTTTCCCTGGCAGGCGTCACGATGAACCTGCTGCTTGCCGTCGTCTTTTCCGGCCTGTTTGTTTTATTCGGATGGATGCAGGGCAGGTACGGTTACGAATGGCTCAACAGTGAAGTTCTTTGGCTGGTCATTCAATACGGAATCGTTCTGAATATCACGCTGATGCTGTTCAATCTGCTTCCGATCTATCCGCTTGACGGGTACCATATCTTTGAACTGCTGTTAGGGAAGCATCTGCCGTTCAAGGTGATGCTGTTCCTTCGAAGATACGGAAACTTTGTATTGATCGGCATCCTTCTTATCATGCGGCTTACGCATTTTTATCCGGCGGCGGAACTGTCGAGCTGGATCATCAATAAACTGAACGAACTCGTCATTTCGTTTTTTATTCACGGATAACGTATGGAAGAATACCGCGTTTCGCTTTCACAATTCGAAGGACCGCTCGATCTGCTGCTGCACCTCATAGATAAGGCGGAGATCAATATTGAGGACATCTTTGTGTCCGAGATCACGGCGCAGTATCTTGCGTACATGGACGATCTTTCCGAGCTCGATATGGACCGCGCAAGCTCGTTTCTGACGGTCGCCGCGCAGCTTCTTCTGATCAAATCGAGAAGCCTTCTGCCGCGTCCGCCGGTCGAGGACGAGGAGGAAGAGGACCCGAAGGAAGCGCTGCTCCGTCAGCTGCGCGAATACAAGGCGTTCAAGAACGCAAGCGAAGAACTGCATGAACGGTTCGAAGAGGCAAAGAAGGCGATCGCGCGGCTGCCGGAGGACGTGATCCTTCCGCCGCAGAAGTTCGAACTCAAGAACGTTTCGATCGATTCCCTGTATGCGGCATTCCTGGAGGTGCTGAACCGCGAGGACGCGGAGGAGGAAAAGATCGACAGAACGCAGAACGTGCGTCCCGATACCTTTACGGTGCGCGACCGCGTCGTGCATCTGCGCGCCAGACTCAAAGACGGACGCGTACGGTTTTCGGATCTGTTTACCGATGCGACTTCGCGCATGGAAAAGGTCGTGACCTTTATGGCGCTGCTGGAGATGCTTGCGCACGGCGAAGTGCATATCACACAGGGCGCAACGTTCGCGCCGATCTACATTCGCGCAAAAGCGCTTGCGGAGAACGATACGGAAACGGTTTATATGGACGAGGTTGAGGACTGATGGAAAAGAAGAAAGCTGCAATCGTGGAGTGCCTGCTGTTCGTTGCGGGCGAGCCGGTGCTGATCACCGAGATCGCGCGCGTGCTCGAACAGGACGAGGCGTCCGTCAAAGCGCTGCTCTTTGAGATGGAAATGACGTATCGGGAGGAGGGACGCGGCATCTGCCTGATGACGACGGACGACACCGCGCAGCTCGTTTCGAACCGCGACTATATCTCATATGTGGAAACGCTTCTTCAGCCGGAACAGAAAAAGAGCGTTTCACAGTCGATCATGGAAACGCTTGCCGTCATTGCATATAAACAGCCGGTCACCCGTGCGGAGATCGAATCGATCCGCGGCGTCCGCTGCGAATACGCGGTCAGTCAGCTAATAAAGCTCGGACTGATTGCCGCCGTCGGTCGTAAGGACGTCATCGGCAAGCCGATGCTCTATGCCACGACCGACACGTTTTTGCATAAGTTCGGGCTGCATAACCTTTCCGAACTGCCGACGCTTCCGCTGGAAGAGCCGGAGACCATCGAAACCGTCTGACAAAAGAGGGGGAGGACATTATGAATAAGCGCACGGATTATCTTTCCTGGGACGAATACTTTATGGGCGTATCGCTGCTGTCCTCGTACCGCAGCAAGGACCCGAGCACGCAGGTCGGTGCGTGTATCGTCAACGAGAACAACAAGATCATGTCGGTCGGCTACAACGGCTTTCCGATCGGCTGCAGCGACGATGAGTTTCCGTGGGACCGCGAGGGCGATCCGTACGATACGAAGTACCCGTACGTCTGCCATGCCGAGCTGAACGCGATCCTGAACAACGACGGCGCATCGCTGCAGGGCTGCCGCATCTACGTTGCGCTGTTCCCGTGCAACGAATGCGCAAAGGCGATCATCCAGTGCGGCATCAAGGAGGTCGTGTATCTCTCCGACAAGTACAACAACACGCCGATGAACCGCGCCAGTAAGCGCCTGTTCAACGCCGCGGGCGTGCGGCTTCGGAAGCTTGTGCCGAAGCGCGATTCGATTTTGATCGACTTCGACGAAAGCAAGGTATAACCGAATGCATAAGAATAGCGCTCCGACCGGGGCGCTTTTTTCATGGAATCCGTTCAGAGATATGAGCCGATCACGCCGAGAAACAGAAGCAGAATCAGGATGGAAAGACCGCCCGCCGCCATTGCGGAAACGCTGTATCCGGTGAGTATACGGGCATTCTTTTCTCCTTCTTCGATGTTGACCCATCCGTTGATTCCGAGAACGACAGCGGCGGCGCCGATGAATGCGCCGACAAAGAACCCGACCGGAAAAAATAGGTTGAAAAAGCCGCTGTACGCGCCGTATTCGGCTCCGGGAGCGAACAGTGCAAGCACGGACAGCAAAGAGATCACGAAGCTGATGATTCCGACGGCAAAGGCGATCAGGGACAGACAGGATGCTTTTGAAATTTTCTTTCGCTGATTAGAAGTGTGCATCATAGAAACAGTTTTTTCTTAAAAGTATTCAATAGTTCACGTTCGGCAGATCCGGCGGATCGGTGACCGGCGTCCAATCGATCCCGGAAAGATCTAACGCTTTTGATAATTTGTCGGCGGTATCAAACGGACCGATCACGCTGTCATCCGTCGTATTGAGCGCGTAATAGCTAAGGATCCGCGCTTCCTTCTCCTGATCGGTCATAAAACCGTCTGCGGTCTGAATCCCTTCGAGCAGGATATAGGGTTCCCGAATACTGAATCCGGTCACGAAAAACCGCGGTATCATTGTATGCCATCCGCCTTCGCCGGCTTTCTTTGAAATCTCTATGCAATGCGAATTGACGCGCACAAGATCATACTCCCCATAGAGATTCACGTCCCAATCACCGCGAATACTGCCGATCATGTTCTCCGGGAAAAAGGAACATGCGCACAATACAGCTATCAAGAGACAGCACGATATGAGCATTCGTATCTTATATTGCTTCATCCGATTACCTCTCTCTGAAAGTCGTAAAGAAGTATGTGCAGCTTCCGATTCGTTCAACGCTCCAGAAGCCATTCATATTGATGAAAGTATCTTTACTGAAAATGATCCCTGTTTTATCATCGATCGCAGCTGTTTGCACATAGATCAGATCGCCGTTCTCATATCGAATATCATAGAATTGACCGATCAATGCTTTCGGCAGGGAAAGACTTGCAACGATCTCTGAACTGCTGTTTACAAGATTGATTTCTTTGACTTTGTTTGATTCTTTCCCGATCGTTAATTCGCTGAATTCAGAAGACAGTATTTCGTTTGAAAACTGAACGATTTCATATTCGAGATCATTCGTGATCCGTGAGAAATCACACCCGATCAGAATACCTGAAAAAAGAAATATCAACAGTAAAGAAAGGATGAATCTTTTCACTGCTCAGGTTCTCCGAATAAAACGTTCAAAGCGTTCAGCGCGCGGCGGCTTGCAAGCGTGTGGCGGGATGATGCAAGCTCTTGTAAATGAGCGTGTTTTGATTGCAGAAGCGTGTAAACAAGCTGCACATCGGTTTCGTTAAGCTTGTCGGAATCCAAAAGACGGATGGCTTCGGGAATCGCCGCGTCGCCCAGATCATCGAGCAAATAACTGCAGTCGATTCGATTTTCGACAACGCCCTGTTCCGCTCTTTGAAAATACGCGTCCACGTTATACCGCGCGATCCGTCCGCGCACATTCAGAAACGGTACGGCAAGCAGCAGCGCGCAGGTCAGAACGAGCATGATGGGGAAGACCTCCACCCGCCGGAGCCATTGCGCAAAGATCGAAAGCAGAAAACCGATCGCGAGCAAAAGCATCACAACGGACGTAAACAGACGAAGCACCGTCAGATCATAGAACCGAATGTACAGAAACATCTTCGAAATTGCGGTCGCAATCAGGATCAGCGTTGCAAGGGCAAGCATTGTGTTCACAGTCTTTCTGCAAAGAACTGCGGCACGGTCTGCCCCGCGTGAGAATACCGAGAATGCGAAGCACACAACGGCGTTGATCGCGGCAACGGCGCACAGCTCGAAGAATCCGCCGCGCGCATATTCCGCGGCGGTATACTCGGCGGGAAGCACGCCGGAAAACGCGCCCGTGTAAATATCCCATTGCGAGAAGAAGAACAGACCGTAGATCGCAAGCAGCGTCAGTGCGGGTATCGCAAAGACGATCGCGGGGATTTTCTTGAGACTGACGCCGATGCGGTCGGCTTTTTCCTGCGTTGCAAAATCGGGCAGCTTTTTCTCTGCAGAGGAACGGAATGCGCTGAACAGCACCGCCGCGCAGGGTACGGAAATGATGATTTTCAGAATTGCTTCCGGGATATCCTCGGCGTTAAAATCGATCTTGACGAGCTCGTGAAACCGCGGATCGTACGACAGCAGAACGATCACGATCAGACCGAGAATCAGCGCGGCGGCGATTCCGATACAAACAAACAGTACATTCCTGCCGATGCGCTTCGATCGTGCGTTCCAGCGGAACAGCGTCAGGAAATAGTGAATGAACGAGATAAACGGGTAAACGAATACGGCTTTGATCGTATCGAGCAAAAAGGTTCCCATATGCAGTGCACGGTTGTGATTCCGGAACAGAGACAGTACGAGCAATGCATAGGCAAGCAAAAGCGTATGTGCGTAGAGAAACAGCGGCGCGAAACGAAGCCCGTTGATCCAGCCGTATGCGCCGAAAACGACGCCGCAGATCAGCATGCTTACGGAAAGAAGATTCGGCTTTGCGCCGGAAATCATTCCGACGACGAACGTAAGAACGAACAACGTCGAAACCGTGATCCAGAGCAAAAGGGCATTCTCACGAAATACACTGCTCCAAAAGAGATATGCGGCGACGGTCAAAAGGATCGCATAGCAAAAATGGATAACGCGATCTTTTGTGGGCGCTTCGAAATCAGATTTCATTTGAGGGATCGATAATTGTTCCATAATCGTTCCAATGGCTCCTTTCGGAAGATTTGACGGTTTGCGGTTCAGAAACGGGGAATGGATCCGGTTCGAACGCAAGGATATCGCTGACCTGACAATCCAGCGCCTTGCAGATCGCGTCGAGCGTGGAGAAGCGGATCGCCTTTGCCTTGTTGTTCTTAAGGATCGAAAGATTCGCAAGCGTGATGCCGACTTTATCCGACAGCGTGTTCAGCGACATCTTGCGCTTTGCCATCATGACGTCAAGATTTACAATGATCATAGTTTTAGCTTTCACTCCTAACATTTATCTCGAGATCTCATCATGTGACACACAGTACCTATCGTGTTGCATTATAGTCAGTAAAATAATAATACCATCCTTCAGTCGATAGTTTTTCATAACTCAATAGATACTGTATGCATGGTATGGATCGATCATCCAGAACATACGCAAATCCGCATCCTCTATCATAATTGTCATACCATATCTCATATTTTATTGTCATATTGTCACTCAAATAGACTATATTGATTTCCTGGTTGTCCGCCAACTTATTCACTGCAGTGCTAATTGAATCCGGCAAGGAACTATTCCTACGATGATTTATATTTGCGTAAAATTCTCCATATTCGTAATTATTGTCTATTAAAACATATTGATAATCAGAATTAACTATATAGTCATTAATAATCATGATCGTGTCATAGTTGTCATCGAAAAAAGCTTGAACGTCCTCTTTACTCGGTATACTGTCCTTCTTCACGCATGATATACTCAAGCAAAGGATTATGCAAAGCGCTACAAGCAGAATACATCTCTTGGACATCATAAACAGCACCTTTCTTTTAATATAGTGAATAGGGGTGTCACGGGGACGGTTCTCTTGACACAATCCCCTTGTTTTATATTCGAATTTGTCAACACAGAAGAACCGTCCCCTTGTGTTTAAAGTACGCTTGACATATCTCGATAACCAACCCACCAATTGCTTTCGATCTTCTCAAACCGTTTACTATCCAATCGGAAGTAGTCCATATCATATTCATTATCTGTTTGACAATAGTATAGTGTTGTTGTATGGTCTGCTGAATTCCTATATAAGAATTTAACTGTATCGTTTTCTGAGGCGCCTTTGCTACTCCGTTCAATCCTGAACAGACCAGTTTCATGGAATAATCTCTCAATAGTGTCCCATTCGCCTTGACTAAAATAATCTTTAAATGCCGTTGTTTCGAATGAAGCTACTCCTTCGTGCGTATTGATCATTGATTGTTTCATAGAATCATTCTTCAAAACGATCTTTGCAACATCATTAAAGTCATCGCGATATACATCGTATAATTGCTTTAATTCGTCCGTAGAGTATGCTTTTTTCTCTTTTGCAGGGATGATATGATCATCGTGATAGCATCCGACCAAAATTCCTAACAAAAGAATAATACATAGAATTATAAATACAGAAAAGTTTTTCTT
>JAZNHI010000238.1:0-3102 GCA_045576895.1 Clostridia bacterium
ATCGCCGTCGCGCCGTCCTGCAGGTTCAGCCCGCGCACCACAGCGTTCTTGCCGTACTTGTCGCGGATGTTCAAAAGTGCCTTCTGCCGCCGGGTCTCCTTTTCGAGCGCGGCGTCCTCGGCCTGTTTCGCCTTCTCCTGCGCTTCGTAATCTGTGAACAGATCGAGCTGTTCCGGCGCGGCTTCCGCCTCTCTGCGCTCGTCCGCGGTCAGAAGATTGCACATCACGACATTGAACCGGCGCATCAAAAGCGTTTCGTCCGCAATGCGGTCGAAGATCGTGCGCACCGCCTCCACGATCCGCTCAGTCGAGGCGATATGCCGCCCGAGGTTCACGGAGCCGTGCACGGGCTTCGGCGCGCGCCTGCCGTACCAATCTGTGATGATCTCGCCCTTGTACGCGTCCGCGCGCTTCGGATCGGTCAGGTTTTCGACGTCATAGACAATATCCAGCACGACCTGATCGGTGTACAGCCCTTTCCGCACCAGGTCCATCGACAGCTGATCCGCCATCTCCTGCACCACGACGCGTCCCTCCGCCGCCGTGTACGGACGGGACAGCACCTGTCCCTGGCTGAGGCTCTTCGTTTCGGGCGTATAGTCCTTGCAATCCGCGATCTCGGTCGGTTCCCAGCCCCACGCGTGGTCGATGATGAGCTCCGCGTTGACGCCGAACAGGCGGTACAGAAGATCTTCGTTTTTATATTCGGTCGGCTTTCCGATCGAACACCGCGCAACGTCGCCCATCGTGTGCATGCCGTACGTTTCGAGCTTCCGCGCAATGCCCTTGCCGATCCGCCAGAAATCGGTGAGCGGCCGATGACACCACAGCGCTTCGCGATAGCTTTGTTCGTTGAGCTCGGCGATGCGCACGCCGTCCTTGTCCGCTGGCATGCGCTTTGCCACGATGTCCATGGCGATCTTCGCAAGATACATGTTCGTGCCGATGCCCGCCGTCGCGGTGATGCGCGTCTCCTCAAGGACCTCGCGGATCAGCTTCATCGCAAAATCGTGCGCCGTCGTCCGATAACGCTTCAGGTACGGCGTAACGTCGATAAAGACCTCGTCGATCGAATAGACAAGCAGATCCTCCGGTGAAACGTACCGAAGATAGATCTCGACGATGCTGCGCGAGTAGTCCATGTAGTAATGCATGCGCGGCGTTGCGACGACAAAGTCAAGCTCCAGCGACGGATCGCGCGCAAGCGCAGAGGCATAGACGGATTTTCCGGTGAACCGGTGTCCGGGCGCATGCACAAGCCGCTCGCGGTTGACCTCGTCGACGCGCTGTTTCACTTCAAACAGCCTTGCGCGGCCCGCGATCTTATGCGCCTTCAGCGCAGGTGACACGGCAAGACAGATCGTCTTGTCCGTGCGGCTCTCGTCCGCAACGACAAGGTTTGCGTCGAGTGGGTCGAGCCCGCGCTCCGTACATTCGACGGAAGCATAGAATGATTTCAGATCGATCGCAACGTACTGCTTCTGCATCGGGTCCTCCGTCCTTTCTCTTTCCGCTGTCATTATACCATATCCCGCCGCCGGAATCGAGAGGTATTTTCCGGCTTGTTCCGAAAACGATTGTTTTTTGTCCATTCTGTGTGCTATAATGCCGGTATCACACTGAAAGGAGCCGCGCCGTGCCGACCTTTACGCCCACCGTCTGGACCTATCTCATCGTCTGCCCGCTCGTGTTTTTGGCGGGCTTTGTGGATTCGGTCGCGGGCGGCGGCGGGGTCATCTCGCTGCCGGCGTATCTCATAGCGGGCATTCCCGTGAAGCTTGCCGCCGGCACGAACAAACTCGCAAACGGCTGCGGCACGGCAACCTCGGTATTCAAGTATGCCAGAAGCGGCAAGATCCGATGGGACTGCGCGATCCCGGCGGCGATCGGCTGTCTTTTGGGTGCGACCGGCGGCTCTTCGCTTGCCGTCAAGCTGCCCGACAACGTCCTCGAGATCGTCATCCTTGCGGCGCTGCCGCTCGCCGCGCTGATCCTCGTGCTTGCGCGGAACAAGACGGACGAGCGCGAAAAGCAGCTTTCCCGCGGCAAAACGGTCTTCTGGTCCGCTCTCATCGGTCTGGTCCTCGGCGTCTACGACGGACTGATCGGTCCCGGCACCGGCACGTTTCTCACGATCGCGTTTTCGCTCGTGCTCGGCATCGGACTTTTAAACGCCGCGGGCTGCGCGCGCGTTGCCAACCTGTCGTCCAACATCGCCTCGCTCGTCGTCTATCTCATCAACCGCAGCGTACTGTTTTCCGTCGGCGTCCCCGCCATCTGCTGCTCGATGCTCGGCAACTACCTCGGTGCGCGCTACGCGATCAAAGGCGGCAGCAAGAAGATCCGGCTCGTCATGTTCTTTGTCCTCGGTCTGCTCTTTTTGAAAACCATCCTCTCCCTCACCGGCGTGATTGAGTTTTAACGCGGCTCCACCGCAATTTATCCATTCGCGAGCAAGCCGCCCGATGCGTACAAAATGTCAAATCCTGGTAAACAAACCATGCATCCGCTTTCCTTGCGGCAGCGGGTTTGTTATACTGCATGGGAAAGCGAGGTGTTTCCTTTGCGTCGCAAAAAAGTTTGGATCATCGTCCTGTGCGCCGTGCTCGGCACGCTGCTTCTGATCGGCGGGCTGCTTGCGCTCCTGCGGGCTGCGTTGCCGACGCTCTATTACCGCATCTACCCCTTTGACCGCATCACCGGCACGGTGACCGTCACCGTCGACGGCAAGCCGTACCCGCTGCGCGCCGACGAATTCTCCAAAAACCGGGACGTCTTTCACGGTACGCCGCGTTTTTCGGTTCTCAGCGGAACGGCGCATGTCCGCATTCGCGGCGGCGAAAAGGAGCTGTACGGCTTCATGCTCAAGATCGACGGCGTCGAGCACCCGATGCGCATCGGCACCTTCCACTTCAACTGGTGGGACGTCACGAAATTCGATCTCGACATAGCGGTCGATACGACTGCAAAGACCGTCACGATGCAGAGCAGCACGCAGCAGATCGGCAACGACGGTCCCACGCTGCATTCCACGCAAACGGAGACCTTCTCCCTCTCCGATCCGGAGATCTCGTTCGGGTTCGGCGAGGGCTGAATCCCCCG
>JAZNHI010000239.1:0-11591 GCA_045576895.1 Clostridia bacterium
GTTCCGCGGAGACCGGGTCTACACGGCCCACGCCCCACGGCGTCTCCACCCCCCCCGCCGCTTCTGCGCCGACCTTTGCGCCGACCGTTGCGCGCTGGTTCAGCGGATCGCCGCTGCCTTCACTGCCGTGCGGCTTGATGATCGTTTCCATCGTGCCGGAGCCGTCGACGTCGATCACGCCGTACGCGTCCGCGCCGAACACCAGTGTTGCATGGACGTCCCTCATGCGATGGTTTGCGTCAGCCTTGCCGCCGTCGTTCGTGTAAAACGGTTCGGTCGGACCGAACTGAAGCGCGGCCGTCAGCGTCAACGTGTTCGTCGTTCTGTTGTAGGACTCGATCGTGTACTCGTCATCGTCGCAGCAGATCCGGTTGCCGGGAACCGACAGATAACGGATCTGCTCCTCGGTCGGAACCGTTCTGAAGACGACGCTGCTAGTCGCGCTGCTGCCGCTGCCCTGTCTCGGCATCAGGTAAATCGTCTGACGGTAAACCTTCGCCTCGGTCGACTCCACAAACACGACGCCGAAGAGTCTGCCGATTTCGCCGGAATAGATCTGCTCCGCATTGCTGTACTTCGAAACGTCCTGCCACAGCGGATCGTTCTGCAGGTCGTAGGTCGCGTCCGGCGAACAGATGCAGACGAAGTGCGGACGGCGCACGGAGCCGTCGATCGCGCTTGTGAACATGCGCGCCTTGTTCTTCTTCAGCGTGCGGACCGCCTTGCGGATCTCGGCAACCGTCAGGGTTTCCGTATCGTCGAGCTGCTCGCGCAGGGTCTTGCCGTTCGCGTACTGCACATTGGTCGTGGCGCACATCGCATCGCGCGTGACCCATTCGATCACGGTGCCGAGCTGCTCGCCCAACAGCTCCGCGGAATCCGCCAGCACCTCGTCGTACGCGGTGAGATCCAGAAGATCGCTGACCTCGACGTACGCGCCGTACTGGCTGACCTCCGCCTCCACGTTGGACTGCGAAAGCGTCTGCCCGTCCGGCGTCACGCCCTCGACCAGCGTCAGCGCGTCGACGTCGGGCGTGAAGAGATTGTACTTGCGGAACTCCACGCGCTTGCCGCCGTGCCGCGGGATGCTGCGCTTCTGCCCGAAGCTTGCGTGCACCAGGCGCGTCTTTGCGGTCTCCAGCAGCTTCTTATCGTAGAACTGCTTGTTGAAGTATGCGTTGTTTACGGTGTTCAGAGTGGTATTGGTGTTCATAGGTTCCTCCTTTTAGATGTGGACTCGTTTGCCGTTGTGCGCGGCGTTTCTGTACTGCTGCTCCAATGCCGAGAACGCTTCTCTCGACATCGACATGTAATCCGGCGCGGGCGCGACCGCACGGTCGGTGCGCTGGCTCTTCGGAAGCGCGCTCCGGCTTCTCGCCTGCTCGCTCATGCGCGTCTTGACGGTGTTTTCCGCCTCCTCCGCACGCTTCTCCGCGGCATAGATGCGCACCGCCGCCTTGGGCTCGAATTCGCTGAGCAGCGCGGCGAACGCATAGTCCTTGACTGCCTCGGAAAGGTCAAAGCCCTCCGGCAGCTCGCCGTTCCGTTCCATCTCCGCAAGCGCGTTCGCCGCATCGATGAACGGGTTCTCCTCCCCGGCTTCGATCGGCTCGATCGCTTCGGGTTCCGGTTTCTTTTTAAAGATCATAGTTTACCTCCGAATCGTTTCTTTTTGGTTCGTTCGGGAAACAGCGGTTCGATCTCGTTTGCCGCTTCCCGCATGCCTTTCAGCACCTGTTCCTTTCCCTCGAATACCATGAGGGAGATCGCCTGCTCCCTGGTGACTGCACCGAGCGACAGCAGGCTCATGACGAGCTCGTTCTGCGCGGCGGCGGCAAAGCGGCTGCGCCGGACCGCCTTGATCGAGATCAGGAACTCGATCGGCAGCTGCACGCCGCCCGGCGCGTTTTTAAGAAGTACTTCGCTGTCGAAGAAGACCTCTCTGGGCTCGCCGTCGACCGTGACCGTCACGGGACGCAGATAGCAGTTGAACTCGCGCTCCGTTTCGATCTCCATGCGCACCGCCTCGCGGAACGCTTCGTGCAGCACGTCGGACGCCATGCGCGCACGCTTGGTGCTCATCTCCTGCAGCGCTTCGATCGCGCGCGCCGCGGTCACGCCGCTCGGCGCCGCTCCGCGCGAGGAGTCGTTTGCGCCGCTCTCCTCCTTGATGTCCTCGCGGATCGACCGGATATAGGAGAGCAGATAGTTCGGCAGCGGCGCGGTGCTCATCCACGTCACGCCGTTCAGGTTCTCGCCGGTGTGCACGTCCTTGGACCAGTCGCGGAGATCGTCCGGATCGAAGCCGGACGCGTCGGTGACCAGCAGCTTGTTGCGCGACGCCAGGAACGCGTTCTTCAGCACGAGCTGGTCGAGCTTGTCCGCATATCGCTGCATCGTGCCGAACAGATCGACGACGCCGAAGCCCAGGGCGCTCCCCTTTCGCGGGTAAAGCGTGGTCAGTACGAACGGGTATCGACCGTGTGAAAAATAGCCCTCGGGCTTGACGTCGCGGCTGTCCTCGAGCACGACGCCGTTGCAGAGCAGCGCCATGTGCACGCGGGTCACGTCGTCCTTCGCGTCGTATTCGCGCCGCCAGTATTCGATGAGCAGACACGCGTTTTTCGGATCCGGCGAAAGGATCTCGTCGGTGATCAGCTCCGCGTCGTTCGTCGGACGGGATTCGATCAGCGGATAGACGTCGGGATAGTGCGCTTCGATCCACGCCTTCGGACGCAGCGCAAGCTTGAACACGGCGCGGCCGTCCTGCAAATCGGTGACAAGCGGATCGATCAGGATGCTGCGGATGTCGACGTGACGGATGAACGCGCCGCCAAGGCCGCCGTTTTCCGCGCTGTCGTAGCCGACCTCCTGCACGCACCAGCCGCCGACCAGCAGGTCATGGATCATTCTGCGGTACTCGACCGGGTACGACGCCGCATCGTGGTTTCTGCGGATCACCGCGTCGATGACCTGCGCCGCATAGGCGTCCGCCGCACTCTCCGGCTCGATGACCGCCTCCGGCGTCTGATCCGCGAGGTCCGCCGACACGTTTTCGATCGTGGACTGCAGGATCGGCGTGACCGGACGCGGTTCGTTCGGATCGGTCACCGGCACGTCGTACCAATGCTCCCCGCGATACATCCGCTCATTGTGCTCCTGACGCCGCCACTCGTTCGCGTATGCGTTGCGAAACTCGTTGAACAGCGCAGTCGCTTCTTCGGCTAACCGCCGTTTGGTTTCGGATTGTCTTGGTTTCATCATAATTCCTTTCTGGTTGATTCTTCATGTGCCTTCGGTACAATTCATGCGCGGTGCGCAATTCATTGACTCACAGTCCCCGAAAGCCCGGGCTTTCCTGCAGCATGCCTGCAAGCGGGTCATAGCGATAGACGCGCTTCTTTGCCTCCGCGGCGGCGGGACGCGGACGGCTCATCAGCCCGTAGCGCAGCGCTTCCGGCGCGTGGTCCTCGCAAAGATCCGACACGTCCTCGCAGTCGTGCGCGTCGAAAGTCAGCGTCGGCAGCGTGCGAATGAGGTTGCGGCAGGTCTCGAAGATCCGAAGCTCCGGCGTGCCGTCCCCGGAATCGGCAAGCGCTTCGCGAACGCGCTGCCATCCCGGAACGCGGGCGTTGTCCGCCGGCAGAAGCGGCACGCCGTTGCGGCCGAACACCTCGGCGATGCTCTCGCCCTCCGCGCCCTTCAGCCCACGCTGCTGCCACGCGTCGGGCGACGCGACGGTGTAGGCGATGCGTTCGCCCTCCGACAGCGTTCTGACCCGCTTTGCGATCTCGCTCGACAGCGTCTTTCGAAGGTACAGCTCGCGGTACACGTACAGCCTGCCCTCCGGGGCGACGGCAAACCACAGTACACAGCACGGATCGTTGTAGCCCCAATCCATTGCGCGGAAGCGCTTCCACTCCATCGGGAGCCTCGTTGGGCGTACGACGTGCCGGTCGCGGTCGAATTCCTGGAAGAACTGTCCTTCCAGGACGTCCCAGTTGCCGTCAAGGTAGGCCTTTCTGAGATGCTCGGGAAGATTCTCGAGCGTCTCGAGGTACTGCGGATTGCTGTGCAGAAGGACCGGGTTGTCGGTGACCCGCGCCGGGATAAACACATAATCCGCCGCCCGCTCGCTGTTGCGGTAATCGCGGTCGATGAACAGCCGCTTCACCCACGCATGCCCCACGCCGCCGGGGTTGCAGGTGTAGTACATGCGCGGCGAGAAGTCCTCGCGCACCGACCGGTTGCAGGTTGTCAGAAACTGCATCTGCGTTTCGGTGAAGTGCGTCGCCTCCTCCAGCCCGATCACGTCGTACTCCTGTCCCTGATACTGGAACACGTCCGCCTCGCGGTCGCAGTAGCCGAGCTTGATCCGGCTGCCGTTCGGGAACAGGAACGCGCGCTGCGTCGCGTGGTACTGCACGGCGCCCGCAAGCTCCCTCTGCAGCGGGAGCACGTGGTTTTCGTTGAGCTCCGGCAGCGTCCGGCGCAGAAGCAGCAGGTTGAGCCCCGCATAGCGAAAGGCAAGGAGCACGAATTTCCGGCGCATCGCCCACGACTTGCCGCCGCCGCGCGCCCCGCCGTAGGCGATGTGCCGCGCGTCCGCGAGGAAGAACAGCTCCTGTTTCGGGTTCGGCGTACCCGGAAGATGCAGGATCATTTCGAATACCTCCCCGCCGCGTCGTCCAGAACGATCTCCAGGGCGCCGTCCGTCTTTTCCGCGCCGCCCGAGAGCCCCATCGCCCGGATCGCTTCCAGCGCCGACTGATAGTTGAGCTCCCCGAGCAGCGCCCGCTCGAGCGTGTAGGCGGCAACCTTCAGGACCGCGTCGCGCAGGATCGCGTTCTCCCTGGAACGCGCCTCGGTGTGAAACGCCGCGAGCACTTCCTCCGGCGTCAGCTGCACCGCCCGCGCAAGACCGAACAGGGTGTAGGGGATCTGTCTCTCTTCCGTTCCGCCGTTTTTCAGCTCGCGACGCTCGCGCGTTGCATCGCAGGCTGCAAAATACGCCCCGATCGCCTCGGTCATTCGTTCTGTCTTCCGGTTCATGTTGTGCCTCCCTGTCTTTCGCTGCACTCAGCATACAACAAAAACACCCCCAAAAATTACTGTAATTTTTTCACAATTCGACGACCGCTTTATGGGACAGAAAGAACGGCTTTCCGAGACGCCGCGGGCATTTTCGGTGGATCGCCCGGCTTCCCCGTCGTTTGCCGCGCGCCGCCTTTGCGGAACGGTACGATCCTGTTGCGGGAATTGACAAACGCCGTTCGATTCTATATACTTTTAATGCTTCCGTGTCCGGCGTTGCCGGGCGCAGACTTTCGGAAAAGGACAGGGCTTTCGTTATGAATCGAACGATCAGAAATCTTGTATTTGCCGCGCTGTGCCTTGCGCTCTGCATGGTGCTTCCGTTTCTGACCGGACAGATACCGGAAATCGGAAAGCGCCTGTCCCCCATGCACATTCCGGTTTTCATCTGCGGATTTGTCTGCGGTTGGCCGTGGGGTCTTGTCGTCGGCGCGATCGCGCCGCTGCTTCGTTCCACGATATTCGGCATGCCTGCCATGGGTCCCGATGTGTTCAGCATGATGTTTGAACTCGCAGCCTACGGCGCGGTCTCCGGTATTCTGTACCGTGTTTTTCCCAAAAAGCCGTGGAGCATTTACGTCGTGCTTGTGATTGCGATGATCGTCGGACGGCTCGTTTGGGGCGCGGCAAAGTGGGCGATGCTCGGACCGGCGTTTACGTTTGAGCTGTTCCTTGCCGGCGCAGTCGTCAAGGCGATCCCCGGCATCATCCTGCACATCGTGCTGATCCCGCCGATCATTCTCGGACTGCAAAAAGCGGGATTCATCAAAAACGACCGGGAGGTGCAATCATGAAAACGCTGTATCTGGATTGCGGCATGGGCGCGGCGGGCGATATGCTGTGCGCCGCGCTTCTGGAGCTTTTCCCCGATCCGGACGCCGTCGTTCGCAAGCTGAACGGGATCGGCATTCCGCATGTCGTCTTTGAACGTTCGGATTCGGTGAAATGCGGTATCGCCGGTACGCATCTCTCCGTACGGATCCACGGCGAAGAGGAACACGAACACACGCACGCGCAGCATCACGCGCACAGTGACCTTGCTTCGATCGAAGCGATCGTCTCCGGGCTTGCCGTTTCGGACGCCGTCAAAGCCGACGCGCTTGCGGTCTATCGCCTGATCGCCGACGCCGAAAGCCATGTGCACGGCCGCCCGGTGACCGGGATCCATTTCCATGAAGTCGGTACGCTCGATGCGATCGCCGACGTCACGGCATTCTGCCTTCTCATGGAGAAGCTGCAGCCGGAGCGGGTGCTTGCCTCTCCCGTTCATGTCGGCAGCGGCACGGTACGCTGCGCGCACGGCGTTCTTCCCGTGCCCGCGCCCGCGACTGCATACATCCTGAAAGATGTGCCGGTCTACGGCGGCGAGATCAAAAGCGAGCTCTGTACGCCGACCGGCGCTGCGCTATTGAAGCATTTTGTCTCGCAGTTCGGACCGATGCCCGTCATGCGCGTGAACGCGATCGGGTACGGCATGGGCACAAAGGATTTCGATACGGCAAACTGCGTCCGCGCGCTGTTCGGCGAAACGGAAACGCAGATCACAGAATCGATCTTTGAGCTGTCCGCCAACATCGACGACATGACGGCGGAACAGATCGGTTTCGCCGCGGAACGCCTGTTTCAGGCGGGCGCCGTCGAGGTCTATACCGTTCCGGTCGGCATGAAAAAGAGCCGTCCCGGCACGCTGCTCCGCGCGATTGTAAAGCGCAGCGAAAAGGAAGCCGTGCTTTCGGCGTTCTTCCGGCATACGACAACGCTCGGCGTGCGCGAGATCGAAACAAGGCGGCACGTGCTTTCCCGCACGGTGGACTCGTACGAAACGACGCTCGGCACGGTACGCGTCAAGCGTTCCGAGGGCTTCGGCGTTACGCGTGAAAAGATCGAATACGAGGACCTTGCGCGGATCGCAAGGGAACAGGACGTCACGATCGCCGAAGCGGCGTCGCTTGTCAGGAAGGAGATTGAACGGCATGGATGAGCATCGGGAACATCCGCATGACGCGCTTTCGGAGCGTCACGAGCATCTGCATCAGCACGCCCACACCAAGGACGTTCTGAACCGCCTGTCCCGCGCGATCGGACATCTGGAGTCGGTCCGGCGCATGGTGGAGGACGGGCGCGACTGCTCGGACGTACTCGTTCAGCTTGCGGCGGTGCGCGCCGCGCTCGGTGCAACGAGCCGCATCATCCTGAAGGACCATCTGGAGCACTGCATCGTGCACGCGGTCGAATCAAACGACCAGACGGCGATCGATGAGCTGGAGCACGCCATCGACAAGCTGATCCGATAATTCCTTCATTCCTTCATTTCTTCATTTTCATATCCCCCCGCGGGGCTTCTCAGAAACAAACGGAAATGATATACTCCCTGTAGATTCTGCAGGGGGTATTTTTTATGGCATGCTTTTTGGTTCCGATGACGGAAGCGATCGTTGCCACGGTCGCAAAAAAGGTGATTGAAAAGAAGGAAAAGAAAGCGGGCATTCAGACGGTCACGAGCGCGGACGGCTTCAAGATGGAAAAAGCGCCGTTCTCGCAGAAGCTCGGCTGGCTGAACAAGATGCTGTGGGGCGGTTCCGCGCTTCTGGCGTTCGAGCACGTCTGGCACGGCGAGGTCGTTCCGTATTTCCCGTTCCTGACGGCGGCGGGCGAAGGTCCGGAAGCGGTCTCCGAAATGCTGCACGAGATGGCGACGGCGGGCGTCTGCATGGCGGCGATCGTGACGGTCGTATGGATCGGCATGCTGCTTGTCTCGAAATCGCTCGAAAAGCGCGCGCTGAAGGCGCTTCCCGCGGTAAAATAAGGGGGTATCCGTATGACCCTGCTCGTTACCGTGTTTGCCGCGGCGATCACGACCGCGATCTGGTATAAGCGTCAGCCGGACAGCAGCATGAAGCTCGGCGTCCTCTGCTGGATGTTCTGGGGCGCTTCCCTGATGTGGCTGATCGACGCGATCTTCGAATATGCCGAGCTCGGCGCGGCGTACTTCACACCCGCGCTCAAGGACATGGCGAACGATCTGTTCCTCGGGCTCTCCGTCGTTGCGCTGGCGCTGATCATCTGGATCGTGATCCTGCTGATCCGGGATCCGAAGGGCGTCCTGAAAGCAAAGCTTCTGAAGAAAAAGGAATAACGCAAAAACAAAAAACAGACGCGAGAAGCGTCTGTTTTTTGCTGTCCCCGTGCATGAAAAAGCCCCCTTGCGGGGGCTTCGGAGTTCGATGGGGTGTGTTACGGCTCGATGAGAAGGGCTTCGATCAGCCCGACCACGAAGCGCAGGATCGCCGCCGCGTCGGCAGCCGTGAACTCCAGATCGCCGTCCACGTCCGCGTTCAGCACGCCGCGCGGGCTGAGCTCCGAAAGCCCGACGATCGCGCGGAGGATCAACGCCGCGTCCGCCGCCGTGACCGTGCCGTCGCAGTTTGCATCGCCGTACAGGATGTCCTCGAACGTGATGCTGCCGTCGACCGTGTTTGCTCCGAGCGCCATGACCGCGCCGTCGAAGACGGTCGACAGGTCGCTTTCATCTCCGAGCGGGTTCGCGGTAAACGTGATCTCCACCCTGTTGCCCGCAGGCACTTCGCCGATCTTTTCAAAGTACAGGGTCAGCACGACGTCGCCGCTCTGCAGCAGCACGCCGGCATCGCTTGCCCATGCCGCCAGCAGCGTATCGCCGCTTTCGGTCACGTTCCAGTCGAACACGCCGTCCGTCCTTGCAACCTCCAGAACGCTGTGATCGAAGGTCAGGAAGATCTGCGCGCTGTTGATCCAGAGTCCCGCCTCGGGCAGATCCTGCACGCGGACGTCGTAGCGATAGAGCAGCTTTCCGTCTTCCTTCACATAGATATCGCCGGAGAGCACATCCTCGCCCGCGATCGTAGGCGCGTCCGGCGCCGTGAAGACGATGCTGCCGTCCGTCGTAAAGAACGAATCCGCTTCAACGACGTTACCGTCCTGCAGGTACGAGACGCCGCTCAGGATGCCGTTCGGTCCTTCCGTGAACGGGAAGCGGAACACATCGCCTTCGTGCACCTCGCCGTTTACCGCAAAGTACAGAGAAACCACGGTTGCGCCGTTTTCGATCGCAACGCCCTCGCCATCGACCGCCCATGCGAGCGAGAACAAGCCGCTGTCATACACGAAATTCACGCTGCCCGGCAGATTCACGTCCGCCCGAACAAGCGTCAACGCGTCGGCGTCGTACGCGATATACATCTGTGCGCCTGCAAACAGCAGCGTTTCGTCGACATTGTTGAACTTCACATCGTAACGGTAGAGCGTTCCGTCCTCGGTATATTCGGCAACGTCCAAGGCGTTCACGTCCTCGCCGTACAGTCCGAGCGCAAGCTTCGGGATCATGACCTCCCATTGGATGTCCCAGAGATGCTCGTCCTCAAAGTCCGCGGTATAGCGTCCGAGACCCTCCTCGTACAGCGTCGGCGGGGTGAGGACCTCGTAGGTCGCGTGCACCGTTTCCTCGATCCGATGGCTGTAATCATAGTAGCAGCGCACGATCGCATACACGTCATAGCCCGTTTCGGTTTCGATGCGCTCATAATCCGGCGCGCTCCACTGGTGTCCGTGCGCCGGGATCACGATATCCAGCTTGTCCTCGTGATACTGCCCGTCCGGACTTTCAAATTCGTTCAGGAACGCGGCGTAGTGTTCGCAGCCGTCCTCCGTGCAGGTCGCGGGATCCGTCGCCAGGCAGCCGACCGGCGTAACCGTAAGCGTATGGCTTTCCACGCGCGCGCAATGGAACTGCGCCAGCGCGTAGTAGACGCCCTGCGCGTTCTTCTGCCAGTCGAACTTGTCGAACACCCATTCGTGTCCGCGCGGCGCGATCTCCTTGTTCTTGTCGTTATAGTACGTCTTGCCGAGGAAGGTCACCGACGCGGTGTAGGTCACGATGCCCGGGTTCTCGCAGTCCGGCTCGACCGTCGTCATGTGGAAGATCTCGTCCGCCGGAAGCAATTGGGTATACAGGGTTTCGCCGTCCGTTCCGGTGAACGTCGCTTCCGCGGATTCATAGCCGGTCCATGTCCATTCCGGTTCGCCGTAAACGATCTCCCGCTGGGTGTATATCGCCGTGTAGGTCATATCGCCGGTGACTGCGGGCAGATCGTCCGTCAGTCCGTATTCGGTCCCGTTTTCATCCTTCCATCCCGCAAAGGCATAGGACTGCGTCACCGTCGCGGGTTTTTCCGGCTCCTCGCCGGTGTAGGCGGGCGTTTTGCCCAGCAGGACTTCACCGCTCTGCAGCTCCGTACCGTCCTCGTTCACAAATGTGATCGTATAATTGCACGGTTTGATCGTGAGCGTGCCCGGAACATAGGTGATCTCATAATTCCCGGTCACCGTGCCGGTCGCGTTGCCGATCACGGCATTGGACGGTTGTATCCTGCCCGGATATGTTTTGGGCTCGGTTGCATCCCCGTCAAGAATGACGCTTGTCAGCTTGTCGTCGCCCTGCAAGCCTTCGACCGTGACCTTTTGGGCGATCTCGGCGGGGGTCGCATAGACCGTACCGCCCTCGCCCTGCGGGTAGCCGTTATAGGTATATTCCTGATCGATTGCCGTGATCGTAAGCTCCGCCGGGATGATCGTAAAACTCAGCCCCACGTCGGTGTTTTCGTCGAAATTGCCCTTTCCCTTAACCGTAACATAGGGGTTCGTGCCGACGTTCACGTTGTTGAAATACTGCAGCGTATAATCGGTATCCTTTTCAAGAACCTTTCCGTTCCACGTCACCGTCGGTTCGGGGGTCAGCGCCTTGCCCTGATAGGTCTGATCGACGATCTCGGCGATCTCCGCCGCGGCAATGCTTGCAGGGCGGATCGTAAACGTCTTGCTCTTCGTGCCCATGCGAACGTCCGGCTCTTTGGTCACTCGGTCATGGAAGGTCACGGTCACCGTCGCCGTGCCCGCATTGACGTTGTTCGCGTAGGTCAGCGAGTAGTCGGTACCGTTTATCAAAGCGACGTCCACGCCATCCAGCGTCAAGTCATTCCTGCCGAAGGTCAGCGTGATCTCCTCGCCGGTGTAGGTCTGATCGTCGATGTCCGAAATCAGGATCGCCCTGTAGACCGGAGTGACCGTCACGTCATGATCGGGCATCGTAAAGGTGGTCGTTAAGGCGTCGCCCTTCGCGAATTCCACGTCTTCCAGCATCTCCCACTGCAGGAAAGCATACCCGTATTCCGCGTCGTCCGCCGTGATGGTCACGGTATCGCCCGCCTTGGCTGACGTTTTGTCCGCCGTACCGCCGACGACGGTGACGGTGTGCTCGACCGGGACGCCGATCTTCACCTCGGAGGCGTATGCATCGCCCAAAAGGTACGTCTCGCCGTTGTTCAGGGTGATGCTGTATGCAGTAATCGCATTTGTGCCGTTTGCCTTGGCGTGGACCGTACCGCCGTTGACTGTCATGGTGCCTGGAATACTGATGGCTCCATTCCCTTCGTAAGTATTCTCGACATCCAGCGCGCCGCCCT
>JAZNHI010000240.1:0-7168 GCA_045576895.1 Clostridia bacterium
CTTCCAGCCGTATTTCTTATAGTACCCGATGATGCTCTGCTTTTTTCTCGGGATGAGCTGCTTCTGTTTCTTCATCGAACCCTCACCTCACGGCAGAATCATAGCCGTTCCGCGGGGGATTGTCAAGCGGTTTTCCGCGGCTTTTTCAGCGTGCGCAGCGCGTTCAGCACGGCAAGCAGCATCACGCCCACGTCGCCGAACACCGCGACCCACAGGCTGGCAAGTCCGAGCGCGCCAAGCGCCAGGAAGATCGCCTTCATGCCGAGCGCAAAGACGATGTTTTCGACCGTGATCCGGTGCGCCTTCTTCGAAATACGAATCGCGTCGCAAAGCTTGTTCGGCGCGTCCGCCATGATGACCGCGTCCGCCGCCTCGATTGCGGCGTCGCTGCCGAGACCGCCCATCGCAACGCCCACGTCCGCGCGGGCAAGCACCGGCGCGTCGTTGATGCCGTCGCCCACGAATATCAGCGTGCCGCCCTTCGGCATCGTATGATACAGCTCTTCGACCGCTTCAAGCTTCTGATCGGGCAGCAGCTCGGAGGAAACGCCGTCCAGCCCAAGTTCCTTTGCAACCGCGTCGCCCACCGCCTTCGCGTCGC
This sequence comes from Clostridia bacterium, assembly GCA_045576895.1. Lineage (GTDB taxonomy): Bacteria > Bacillota > Clostridia > Christensenellales > CAG-138 > UBA3792. Next base: position 602 of record JAZNHI010000240.1, read on the forward strand.
CGGTCAGCATGATCTGCCGCGAAACGCCGAGGGTGCGGAGCGTTTCGACCGCCTCCCGGCTGTCGGACTTCAGCGCGTCCGCGATCACGATGCAGCCTGCGTACGCGCCGTCGATCGCAACGAACGCAACCGTGCCCGCCGTTTCCGGTTCGGAAACGGAAAGACCGAGCGAATCCAGGAGCTTCCGGTTGCCGACCGCAACGGTGTGTTCGCCGACGTTCGCCGTCACACCCATGCCGTGGATCGCATGCGCATCCGAAACATCCGCTTCGGGCGTCTGCGCGGCGGCGACGATCGACTTTGCGATCGGGTGCGTACTGAACGACTCCGCGCCCGCCGCAAGCCGCAGGATCTCATCCTTCGTAAATCCGTCGGCGGGAAGCACCTCGCGCACCGCAAAGCTGCCTTCCGTCAGCGTGCCGGTCTTGTCGAAGACGACCGTGTGCACCCGGTTCAGCGCCTCGAGGAAGTTGCCGCCCTTGATGAGCACACCCGCGCGGGACGCCGCGCCGAGCCCGCCGAACACCGCGAGCGGGATCGAGATCACCAGCGCGCAGGGGCAGGAGATGACCAGGAACGTCAGCGCGCGGTGGATCCAGTCGCCCCAGTTGCCCGTGATGAGCGAGGGCACGACCGCAAGAAGCACGGCGGCGATGACCACGGCGGGGGTATAGTATCGCGCAAACTTTGTGATGAAGCGTTCCGCGGGGGTCTTGCGGTCGGTCGCTTCCTCCACAAGCTCGATGATCCGGGACGCAGTCGATTCGCCGAAGCTCTTTTCGACCCGCACGGTCAGAACGCCGTCCAGCGCAATGCAGCCGGACAGGACCGTGTCGCCCTCGTGCGCCGTGCGCGGGACCGATTCGCCGGTCAAAGCCCGGGTGTCGAGCGCCGAGGAGCCGGAGAGGATCACGCCGTCGAGCGGGATGCGGTCGCCGGGACGGACAAGGATCGTTTCGCCGATCGCAACGTCGGCGGGAGGGACGGACAGCGTTTCGCCGCCGCGGACGACGTTCGCCGTGTCGGGGCGGATGTCGAGGATCGCGCGGATCGAATCCTGCGAGCGGTCGAGCGCAAGGTCGGTTAAGAACTCGCCGAGCTGATACAGCAGCATGACCGCCGCGCCCTCGGGAAACTCGCGGAGCGCGAACGCGCCGATCGAGGCGATCGTCATCAGAAACGCTTCGCCGAAGACGTTCCCGCGCAAGATCCCGCGGATCGCGTTCCAGACGACGTCGTAGGAAACGACCGCCCAGCACGCAAGGAACAGCGGCAGCTCGACGTACAGCGGCGCTTTGCAGAAATGCGCGATCAAGCCGCCGGCAAAGAGGACAGCGCCCGCGATCAGGCGGATTATCATCGTGCGGTTTTCGCCTTCGCCGTGTCCGCCGTGTTCGTGTCCGCAGCCGCACGCGTCGCCGTGCCCGTGGTGATGCCCGCAGCCGCACGCGTCCTCGTGCTCGTGACGGTGGCATTCGCCGTGTTCGCAGCAGCGTTCATGCTCGTGCCCGTGTTCGTGGCAGCACTCGCCGTGCTCATGGTGATGCTCGTGTTCGTGTTCGTGCCCGTGCGCATGGCAGCATTCGCCATGCTCATGCTCGTGTTCGTGCCCGTGCGCATGGCAGCACTCGGCATGCTCGTGTTCGTGTTCAGGATGTTCGCTCATAAGAACCTCCGGATAAATACAATGGTTGCTCAAATGTTCAACTATATGCCGAAAAGAAAATGCGCTTTTATTCGCGCAAATGTTCAAGACCGAGGTCCAGGATCTTTTCGACGTGCTCGTCGGCAAGGGCATAGAACACGTTCTGTCCATCGCGGCGGAACCGGACGAGGTTGCTTAACCGCAGCGCTTTCAGCTGATGCGAGATCGCGGATTTCGTCATGCCCAGAAGGCAGGCGAGATCGCACACGCAGAGCTCGTGCATGCGCAGCGCCTGCAGGATCCGCACGCGCGTGCCGTCGCCGAACAGCTTATAGAGCGCGGCAAGGTCAAGCGCCTCGTCTCCGCACAACAACTGCGGGCGCACCGCATCCACGACGTCCCGGTGGACGGCTTCGCATTCACATACCGGCAAACGGTCCATGTCTTCCTCCTTTGAAAACAGTTGAGCAACTGTTCAACTAACTGCAGTATACCACGTTCCGGGGATTTGTCAAGGGCGTTTCCGCTTTTTTTTCAAAAACCCATGACAGACGCGCGCCGTTGTGGTACAATATTCAATGTCCGCAGGACAATTCACGACCGGAGGTCCATTCATGCCGCAGACAATTCATTTTGACGAATTGCGTCTGCGGCGCGTGCGCAACCAAAAGCCTTCCCCCTGATGTGGGGAAGGTGCCGAGGAACGAGGCGGATGAGGAGTAAACGCAGAAAAGCGGGACGCTTTTCGCGGATGAATGAATTGCGCTCACGCGCATGAATTGGCTGCGTCGTAAACAGTAAAGAGAGACTACCCTCCCGTCAGGCTGTGCCTGACACCCTCCCTGACAAGGGAGGGTAGAAAAGCTCAGCATTCATTTCGACCTTCCTCTGATGAGAAAGGTGTCACCGCAAGGTGACGGAAGGAGAGATGAATTAGCCCTTGCGGGCATGAATTGACGGCAATGCCGTTGTGAATTGTATTTCGTACATGAATTGCGCCTCTGGCGCATGGGAGGACAGAATGTTTTATTACAGACGAAAAGCGCAGTACCACGAAACGGATCAGATGAACGTGATCCACCACGCAAACTACGTGAAATGGATGGAGGAAGCGCGCGTGGCGTTCCTCGACGCGCTCGGCTTCGGCTATGTCGACATCGAGCGCGAGGGCGTCGTTTCGCCGGTCGTCGGGATCTCGGTCGAGTACCGCCGTCCCACGATGTTCGCCGACGACGTGGAGATCGGCGTGCGGATATTGAAGTACAGCGCCCGCATGCTGGAGATCGGCTACGAGATCAAAAACATCACCCGCGGCACGCTTGCGGCGGAGGGCGTCTCGAAACACTGCTTTCTGAAGGACGGCGCGGTGGTCTCGCTGAAGACCGCGCTGCCGCAGTTCGACGCGCTGCTGTCCGCATATGCCGGAAGCGACGAGAACGAATGAACGGAGGACCGTATGCGGACGTTTGAATGCGACTATACGGAGGGCGCGCATCCGAAAATCTTAGCGGCGCTTTCCGAAACGAACATGGTACAGATGAGCGGCTACGGGTTCGACCCGTATACCGCGCAAGCTGCAGAGAAGATCAAGGCGGCGTGCGGCGCGCCGGACGCAACGGTGACGTTTCTCGTGGGCGGCACGCAGACGAACATGATCGTGCTCGACCTGCTGCTCGAAGCGTACGAGGGCGTGATCGCGCCGAAGACGGGACACATCAACGTGCACGAGGCGGGCGCAATCGAATTCACGGGACACAAGGTCCTTGCTCTCCCGGAACACGACGGCGTGCTGGACGTCGACGCGCTCGAAGCGTATCTGGTGAATTTCTATGCCGACGCCACGCACGAGCATATGGTACGTCCCGGCGCGGTATACCTCACGCATCCGACCGAGTACGGCACGCTCTACACGAAAGCACAGATGGAGCGCGTGCGCGCGCTGTGCGACCGGTACGGGATGAAGCTTTACGCGGACGGCGCGCGGCTCGGCTATGCATTGGGCTGTCCGGAAAACGATCTGCTGCTCAGCGACCTTGCCCGCCTTTGCGACGCGTTTTCGATCGGCGGGACGAAGCTCGGACTTCTTTGCGGCGAGGCGGTCGTGTTCCCGCGGGAAGCGCCGAAGATGCTGCTCACGCAGGTGAAGCGCCACGGCGGGCTTCTTGCCAAGGGCCGGGTCCTCGGCGTGCAGTTCGACGCGATGTTTACCGACGGGCTGTATGAAGAAATCGGCAGGGAGGCGATCCGTCACGCCAAGCGCATCCGCCAAATCCTGCTCGAAAAAGGCTATCCGCTTGCGTGGGAGTCGCCGACGAATCAGCAGTTCATCCTGCTGTCCGACGCCGAGGCGGAAAAGCTCCGCGCCTGTGTCGGCTTCGACTTCTGGGGCAGGGCGGACGAAGGACATTGGATCGCGCGGTTTACGGCAAGCTGGTCGACGACCGACGCGGACGTAACGGAACTGGAAACCGTGCTGCCGGAAAAGGCGGCATTGAACCGATAAATACGTATGGAGGAAAATCATATGAAACGAATCATTGCAATCCTGCTGACGGGACTTCTGCTGCTGTCCGCGATCGGCTGCATCCGGATCTCGTGTTCGGCGCCGATTCGCTATGCAAACGCGGACAAGTACACCGCGGGGAATTTCACCTATGACGGCGAACAGGTCAAGAAGGTCGAGATCGAATGGATCGCCGGCAGCGTGAAGCTCCTGAACGGCACGGGAACGCTGGCCGTTTCCGAAACCGGCAGCGAGACGCTTTCCGAGGAGAAGCAGATGCACTGGTGGATCGACGGCACGACGCTGAAGATCAAGTTCTGCAAGTCCGGCGAACAGTATTCGATCACCGAAAAGGAGAAAAAGGATCTGACAGTCGAGCTGCCGGCGTTCGTCGATCTCGACGTCGAGATCGCGTCCGGCAAGGTGCAGGCGGAGCATATGCTCGATCTCGGCAAACTGAAGCTCGAGACCGCGTCCGGCGGCGCGGACATCCCGTTCCTCTCCGCAAAGGAAGTCAAGGTCGATTCCGCATCCGGCGGGTTGCATTTCGGACAGGTCTCGGTCTCCGGCGAATTCGAGATCAACACGGCGTCCGGCGGTCTGACCGTTGATGAGATCAACGCGAACGAGATCGACGTGGACAGCGCATCCGGCGGTATCACGCTCGGGATCGCAGGCGCGTCGAACATCGGGATCAACAGCACCTCCGGAAGTGTGAAGATCACGCTTTCCGACAAGAAAGCCGGCGCGCGCATCAGATTCGACGCTGTTTCCGGAGATTTCAACACCGCACTTCCCGTTGTCAACAGCGGCGATATCATGACGATCGGGGACGGACGGATCAATATGGAGATCAAGGTGGTTTCCGGCTCCGTCACGGTGGAATGAGCCATATCTCCCAAAGCCTCGCACCCGCGGGGCTTTTTTGTGTCTTTTACACACCGTTGGGGCGATTCCTGCCTCCTGTTGCGCAATGTAAGAACGTGTCAGCGTCGACCTCCACCTGATGGGGGAGGTGCCGAGCGAAGCGAGGCGGAGGGAGAGATGAGGTGAGCATGCGGTCGTGAATTGGCTTCGCCGTGAATTGAACTGCGGTCATACTCCTCCGCAAATACAAAACGTTGTGCGGCATTGCCGCATAATATGAGATTTGCTTGCAGCAAAGCCGACCGTATGTTATACTTTCCGAAGAATAACGATGCGGAAGGGAAACGGCATGCAGGGCATGAACGGACGGAAAAGAAGGACGGCGGGGCTGCTCGGTGCGGGCGGCGTGCTGCGTGCGCTCTTTTTCGTATCACTCACGCTCGGCCGCTATCCCGTTCCGCTTTTTACCGTCTTCCGCATCCTGTGGCGGCGGTTCCTTTCGCTGTTTGGCGCGGCGCCCGCAGCGGTTTCAGACGCCATGGAAAAAACGGTGATCTCCATCCGCCTGCCGCGCATCGTCATGGCCTGCCTCGTCGGCTGTTCGCTTGCGGCGGCGGGCACGACGTTTCAGGGCGTGTTCCGTAACCCGATGGCGTCGCCGGATATCCTCGGCGCGTCGAACGGCGCGGCGTTCGGGGCGGCGCTTGCGATCCTTCTGGGCTGTTCTCAACAATACATCACCGTCTTTGCGTTTCTCGGCGCGCTGCTCACCGTCGCGCTTGTGTTTCTGATCGCGCAGCGCGCGCCGGGGCTTCGGACGGTCAACCTGATCCTTGCGGGCATCATGATCGGCTCGCTGTTTTCGGCGGGCACGTCCTATCTGAAGCTCGTCGCGGATCCAAGTAATCAGCTTCCCGCGATCACCTACTGGCTTTTGGGCTCGCTGTCCGGCACGCGGCTTTCCGCGATCCCGGTCGCCGCGATCCCGATGTGCGTCGGGCTCGTGCCGCTGCTGCTGCTTCGGTGGCGGCTGAATCTGCTGTCCCTCGGCGACAGCGAGGCAAAGGCGCTCGGCGTGAACACCGACCTTTTGCGCGCGGTGCTGATCCTCTGCGCAACGCTCGTCACCGCGGCGGCGAGCGCCGTGTCCGGCGTGATCGGCTGGGTGGGGCTTGTGATCCCGCACCTTTCGAGAAAGCTCGTCGGCAGCGATCACCGCGGGCTTCTGCCGTGCTCCATGCTCACGGGCGCGGCGTTTCTGCTGCTTGTCGACGACGTTTCCAGAAACCTGCTGGCGACCGAGATCCCGATCGGCATCCTCACCGCGGTGATCGGCGCGCCGTTTTTCATCTGGCTTATGCTGCGAAAGGAGAAAACGCTATGAGTCTTTCCGTTCGCGATCTCCGCTTTGCATATCAAAAAACGCCGGTGCTTTCGGGCGTCACATTCGACGCCGCGCCCGGCGAGCTGCTTGCGATCCTCGGACCGAACGGCGTCGGCAAAACGACCCTGTTCCGCTGCATTCTGGGCGAACAGCGGCGCTATACGGGCA
>JAZNHI010000241.1:0-7591 GCA_045576895.1 Clostridia bacterium
TCCGCCGCGATCAACATCTGCGCGACGGAACAGCTCTACTGCAGCTCCTGTCAGGGGATCTTTGTCGATACCGACGACTTTGAAACGGTCTGCCGCTTTGCCGAACGCTTTGCCGCGATCCTCTCGGACGTCTCCGCCGAGACGCCCCGCTTCGGCGGCGAACGCGTGACCGCGCAGAAGGCGCTGGAGGTCTATACCGAACAGCTCGAAGCGCTGCGCGATCCGAACGCAAAGCGCGTGTTCCGCGCCGAGGGCGCAAGCGTGATCGCGTACAGCAACAGCGCGCTTGCTGCGTCCCGTCAGTTCCGCTGCCCGTGGGTGAAGCCGCTTCCCAAAGAACGACTTTTGGAAACGCTTCTGCCGTACAAAAACCTGCTGCAGACCGTGTTTTTGAGCTGTCCCGACGAATCGCGCGAGGCGCTGACCGCGCTGCTTCTGCGCGCCGGCGCCGTCCGCATCACCGACGGCAGGCGCATGTCCGAGGAATACTGCGCGCTGCCGCACGACGGGGAATACCCGCTGCGGCGCTATCTGAAGCGGATCTCGGTCGAGATATAAAAGACATCCTCCGACCTGTTTTTTTCCTGCGCGGACAAAGCCCTCCGCTCCCTGCGCAAGCGTCGAACGCGTGACCGAACCACGCATGCGTTACCTTATCAAAAGGCGCCGATTTGCTGCCGATCTCTCCCTCCGCCTCCCTCCGCCTCGCTTCGCTCGGCACCTCCCCCATCAGGTGGAGGTGGATATTTGCGGGGATTCCGACCTCCCCCGTCAGGTGGAGGTGGATATTTGCGGGGATTCCGACCTCCCCTTGTCAGGGAAGGGGGACCGCGAAGCGGTGGATGGGTAGTCACCCTGCCTGCTCGGCAGACTCTTCTGAACCACCCGCCCAACGAGCGGGTTTTCTGTACAAAAACGCCCCGAACGAAAGTCGTTCGGGGCATTGTTTACGGATCGCTTCAGAACTGAATGATGATCATCGGACGAACGCCTTTGCCGCGGAAATCCACCTGGAAGTCCCAGACGTCGCTTCCGTCTCCGATCACCGCAAACGCGCAGTTGTGTTCCGTCACATCCCATGCGTCATAGGTATACGTGGTGCGGGAGAACTCGCCGAGCCACCAGATATTCTTCAGGTCTTCATATCCGTTCGCAACCGCATAATCGGTTCCGGTCGCGCGGCGATACGTTTCGGGCAGCAGTCGGAACACCTCCGCCTTATCCGGCAGCAGGATTTCGCGCGCAAGCATCGTTCTTTCCTCGGCGGAGAACGCTCTGTTCTTGAACTCGGCGTTCAGCCATTGAAACAGGCTGCTGTTCCGGAAGGATATTTCCTCATTCTTTCTGTGGAACTGGAGGCTGTCGAGACAGTACCGGGAGATCAGCTGCGCCTTGTTTCCGTCGACCTGAACGACATACCATTCGATCGGCGCTTCGTCGCCCAGCGAGGACTGCGGGTATCTGCCGAAGGTTACGACGTCGAACGGCGAAAGCGCATCCGCCGAAAAGACCTGCTTCCCGTCCTTCCTGACCGGGGACGTGGGTTCCTGTGTCGGCGGAGGCGTCGGCGGTTCCGTTTCCGTCGGATTCTCCGCGACCGGCTGTTCCGGCGGTTCCGTTTCCGCAATCACCGGCGCCGAGGTCGGCGGTTCGGTCTTCGACGTCGGCGACGGTTCGGCCGGATCGCATCCGCTTCTTGCAAAGTAAACCGCAGCGAACGCGATCGCTGCCAGCAGCGCTGCGCCTAACACGATCAGGATCACGACCAGCGGCGTATTGCTCTTTTTCGGCGGTTCCTGCCCGCCGCTCCGGAAATCATACTGTCCGTACGGATCGTTCTGAAAATCCTGCGGTGTGAACGCACGGCTGTCGCTCCCCTGCCGTTTCTGCTGCGATCCGTTCTCCCAACGATCCCACTGCCGCGGCTGCGGATACGTCTTTGCGCTTTTCTTCGGTTCCGACATATCCCATTGTGTCGCCGTAGAAAGCTTTCCGGTGTGTCTCGGATTGTTCGGCTTCTCTGCCATATGCTGCCCCCTTTCCTGCATCTTTGAAGTGATGCAGCGCGGACGCCGGGCTGTTCTTCCGCACCGGCGTCCGTGTATTTCATTGGTTCGATTTGTTTCAGAACTGCACCACGATGACAGGACGGATGCCTTTGCCGTGGAAATTGACCTGCAGCGCCTGAATATCGCCGGTTTCATCCATCGCAAGCGCGCAGATGCCTTCACCGGTTTCTTCCCACCACCACCAGTAGTCGTAGTAGGTATACGGCTTGCCGTCTTCGCCGAGCCACCAGTTGCATTTGCTCTGGTTTCCGCTCTGCTCCAGTGCGTACGGCGTGAAGCTCGAAGGACGGTAGGACTTGCGCAGCGTATTCTCCGCTTCGTCCTTGGTCAGCAGCGTGACCGGAGACGCAAGCGCCGCCTGCTCGTCCGCCTTGAACGCCCTGTTCTTGAACTCGCCGTTCAGCCACTTATACAGGTCGCTGTTCTTGAATGCGATCTCCTTGTTTTCTCCGTGGAACGGACGGCTGTCCAGCGCATAGAGCGAAAGAAGCTTGATCTTATTGTCGCCCTTGTCGATGACGTACCATTCGATCGGCGATTCTGCGCCCATCGCTCCCTGCGGGTATTTGCCGAAGGTCACGATATCATACAGGGAAAGCTCATCCGGCGAGCTGACCGCCTTGCCGTTCTTGTAGACGACAGATACCGGCGTCGGCGTAGGCGTCGGTTCGTCTTGCTTGCCCGGAGGCGTCGAATTGACCGGCTCGGGCGACGGCGTTGCCGTGGCCGTTGCGGTTGCTGTCGGCGTCACTTCAGGCTCTTCCTGCTTGCAGCCATCCGCCTGCGACAGTACGATCGCCAGGACCGCTGCAAGCACCAGAAGCGTCGCTGCTGCCGCAATGATGATGATCAGCAGCGTCTTTTTCTTTTTCCCGTTTCCGCCGCCCTGTCCGGCTGCGGCATACTGATTCCCGCGCGAAGCGCCCTGTCCGCTCTGCCACTGATTTCCGCGCGGCGCCTGCTGCGCGCCGTACTGATTTCCGCGCGGCGCCTGCTGCGCACCGTACTGACTGGTCTGCCGGGGCTGCTGTGCGGTCTGATACGAAGGCTGCTGCGGGGCCTGATGCGCGGGCTGCTGCGGTGTGCTCTGCGTCGTTACTCTCTCCCCGGGCGCAGCGTACGATTTGATCGGCTGCGGTTCCTGTTTCTGTGTCGGTGCCGAGAACTTCTTGGAATTTCTCGGACTGGTCGGCGGTTGTTCTGCCATGATTGTATTTCCCCTTTCAATAATGCTTATGCTGAACCGCGAAAATCGGATCGTCGGGCGCCTTCGTTCGCTTCCGATCCCCGCGTTCACTGTTATTCATCGGTCTCAGAACTGAATGATGATCATCGGGCGTACACCCTTGCCGTTGAAGTCCACTTCGTATTCAACGATCTCGCCCTTGTTGTTCACGCAGTATGCGCAGCATGCGTATGTACCGTCTTCATAGTAGTGCGTCCTCGAGAATTCACCCAGCCACCAGATGCCGTTCTTTGTGTCAAAGCCTTGCGCGACTGCGTAATCGGTGGCGTCCGCGACCCAGTACTGTTTCTGCAGAAGCCGCTTCAGCTCGTTCCTGTTCAGCAGCGAGACGCTCGATGCAAGAACGGTCTTCTCCTCCGCAGCAAATGCCGTGTTCTTGAACTCGCCGTTCAGCCAACGGTAGAGATCGCTGTCCGTGAATTCATGCGCTGCGTTGAGCTTATGGAATTCATAGCGATCCAGCACGGAGACGGCAAGCAGCCGGACCTTGTTGCCGTCCTTTTCGATGACGTACCATTCGATCGGTGCTTCTCCGCCCATCGAGCCCTGCGGATATACGCCGAAGGTCACGACGTCGTACAGCGAAAGCTCATCGGCGGAACCGACCGATTTGCCGTTCTTTTTCAGCGGGAAATCCGGTTCCGGAACGGGCGCTTCGATAGGCTCCGTCTGCTGTGCGGGCGCGGTCTGCTCCTGCTGCTGCACAGGCGCGGTCTGCTCCTGCTGCGCGGAGCTGCCGTTATCCTGTTTCGGCTGCTCGTCATTCGTGTACGAAGGCTCCTCGGCGACAGGCTCGGGCTCCTCTTCGTTCTTTGCACATTTATCCTTCTGCGTAAGGAATACGATCACGCCGGCTGCAAGCAGCAGCAAGGAAACCAACGCCGCGATCACTATGATCAGCATATTCTTTTTCTGCGGCGGACGCTGTCCTCCCTGATCGGCATACGGAATGTCCTGCATGCGGTCGGGCGCGTAGGGCTGTTCCGCTGCATACTGCCGCTCGGTTCCCCACTGATCGCGCGGCGGATTCTGCGGTGCGCCGCCCCATTGGTCGCGCGGCGGATTCTGCGGCGTGCTGTTCCGTTGTTCGTACGGCGGATTCTGCGGCGCGCTGTTCCATTGTTCGTGCGGCGGATTCTGCCGGGCGTTTGTCCACGGATCGCGCGGCGTATCCTGCGCCGTTTCCTGCTGCCAGTTCTGTCCCGGCACCGAGAACTTTTTGGTGTTTCTCGGATGATTCGGTTGTTCAGCCATAGTTTACCCCTTTCTCTTTTCGATCGCATGATGCAAAAATCGCGGACTTTGTGAAGCGAATGCGTTTTCCGTCGATTGTTTCCTTGATCCGGCTCAGGCTTGTATGACGATCATCGGACGCGGCTGCCGCGATCGTCCGCCCGCTCCTCCCGTTTGGATTGAAACGGAATCAGGCAGCCGGGATCTCGATCCAGATGACGGGACGAACGCCGACGTCATCTCTGCCGACGCTGTCTCCCGCGCGATACACCGAACCGTCGGCAGCGACAAACGCCGCAAGCGAGGTGTGCATCCCGGGATTTCTGAGCCACCAGCCGCAGAACCCCTTCTCTGTCAGAGCGCCCTGCAGCAGCGCGTACTGCGTAGGAACCGCGATACGCTCCTCATCCGAAGCGAACAGATTCGCCGTATCGGTGATATCGAGCAGAAATACACGATCCCATGTTGTATCGCCTTCGGGAACGCCGTGGAACGAATTGCCGGCGTCCTCGACCTTCTGTTCAAGGATCAGCTTCTTTTCCAGACTGCTGAACGTTCTGTCATAGAACGCGTCGTTCAGCCATGCCCTTAGGCTGCTGTTCTTCCATCTTTCCGCATTTTTCACTGTGGTGAACGCCATGCTGTCGACGACCTGATCCGTGATCAGGAGCAGCTTTGTATCGTCCTTTCTCAGCACACGCCATTTCAGCGGCTCCCTGCCGTTGTCGGTGTTGCCGTCCTGCTCGTATGTGCCGAATGTGAGCACGTCACCTTTCTTGACCATCTCCGCGGAAGTGACCTCCCGGTCGCCCAGCATCGGCAGTCCATTGGACGATACCGGTGTTTTCGGCGTTTCCTGCGGTTCAGCCGGAGGTTCGGACTCTTCGATCGGTGAAGTCGATACGATCGGCTCGTCCGGTTCCTCGGACTCCGGTTTGTCGCGCAGCACGAAAAACAGGATCAGCCCAACCGCGATCGCAAGAACAGCGCCGGTCACGATGAAGATAATCATCATGAGCTTTTTCTTTTTTTCTGCGGCTTTCTTTTCTTCCGATACCGGAGGGATCGGCGCAGCTGCACCGACCGGTCGTACCTCGCGGCGCGGCGGCTGCGGAGGCGGTGCAAACTTTTTCGTATGTCGATTCGGATTCAGCTGTTCCTGCGCTTTTCTCCCGGCAGGTGCGGAATACACCTTCGTATTCTTCGGAGAAGACGATCTCGCGTCTCCGGGTGTATTCGTTTCGGTTCTCGGTCCCCGTTCTTCCATATGCCCTCCCTGTTTTTTTGAAATATGCCGGCGGACGTTTTGTTCCGGAATGCGCGTTCGTGATCCTCCCAAACAGACGATCAGCCGTTATATTTCCTTATTCTAATATATTTTATCATTATTCGATCAAAAAAGCAAGCAAAACGCCCGCGATTTACGGTTATCTTCCACTTTTTCGGTCCTTGCATTTTCCGACGCGCTGTGTTATGATGCGACTTGTTCCCGTGCGGGACAAAACGGTGTCTCTTGACAACCACCGTATAAAAACAAGGAGTGTATTTTCCCATGAAAAAAACGATCGCGGAATTCCGCGAAATGCTCAGGACCGTTCCCCCGCTTCTTCTGACGCTGACCGTTCTTTCCGTCGTCGGCATGAACCTGCTCGCCAACAAGAGCATCGACACCGGCGTGCCGTGGCTTGCGCTCGACTGCGGGATCATCCTCTCCTGGCTGGCGTTCCTGACGATGGATATCCTCACGCACTGCTGCGGACCGCGCGCGGCGACGCTGTTCTCGGTCCTTGCGCTGCTCCTCAATCTCTTTATGGCGGGGATCTTTTTTCTCGCAAGCCGCATCCCCGGCGTCTGGGGCGAAAGCTTCGTCGAAGGCAGCGAGGACGCGATCAACACCGCGCTCGACGGCACGTTCTCCGGCACGTGGTTCATCATCCTCGGCAGCTCCGTCGCGTTCCTCACGTCCGCGTTCGTCAACAATTTCTTAAACTACGGCATCGGCAGGCTTCTGAAGCGCCGCGAGGGCTTCGGGCGGTTTGCACTGCGCGCCTACGTGTCCACGTTCGTCGGACAGTTCGTCGACAACCTCGTCTTTGCGCTGCTCGTCAGCCGGATCTTCTTCGGCTGGACCACGCTGCAGTGCCTGACCTGCGCGCTCACCGGCGCCGTCTGCGAGCTGCTCTTTGAGGTCGTGTTCTCGCCGGTCGGCTACCGCATCGCAAAGCGGATCACGGAACGGCAGGTCCCGATCCCGGAAGGAGCGGCGGCATGAACGTACTCGTTACCGGCACAAGCCGGGGCATCGGCAAGGCGATCGCCGAACGGTTTTTACGCGAAGGGCACGACGTTTTCGGCGTGGACCTTCTTCCCGCCGCAATCGAACATCCGAACTACACGCATTTTGAGCGCGATATCCGCGACGAACGCCCGCTCGACGTCCCCGCGCCGGAGATCCTCATCAACAACGCCGGCACGCTCGAAGAAGCCGACGCGATCGACGTAAACCTGACCGGCACGATCCGCTTTACCGAGCGGTTTCTGGATTCACCCGCTTTGAGGTCCATCCTGTTCATTGCGTCCGCTTCGGCGCGCAACGGCGCGGAGTTTCCGTATTACGTCGCAAGCAAGGCGGGCGTCGTGGGCTATATGAAGTACCTCGCGAACGCCCTGGGCAAGCGCGGCATCACCGTAAACAGCATCTCCCCCGGCGGCGTGATCACGCCCGCAAACGCGCACATTCTGGAAAGCGAAGCGCTGTACCGGGCGGTGCTCGATGAAACGCTGCTCAGAAAATGGGCGGATCCGGACGAGATCGCGGCGCTGAGCTTTTCGCTGACCGTCGAAAACCGATCGATCACCGGCGAGGACCTCCTCGTCGACAACGGCGAGATGCTGAAATCGAATTTCATCTGGTGAATTGACCGAACGGTCATAACAATCCCCCCTCGGTCCCCCCTTTACACAAGGGGGGCAAGGGTTTCGCACAACCAAAGGCCTTTCCCCCTCACAAGGGGAGCTCGAAAATGAAGTCGTCGCCGAAAGT
>JAZNHI010000242.1:0-29751 GCA_045576895.1 Clostridia bacterium
CCCGTTCCGCCTGAGATCAGCGGATCGAGACGATCCGCAAATGCGGGCGTCAGGCATAAAACGCCGAGTCCCTGCGCCGCGCGAAGCCCTTTGTGCGCGGGCATACAGAGCGCATCAAGACCGAGCTTTTGCATCGAAAACGGAAAATGCCCGGCTGTCTGCGCAGCATCAATGCACAGCGGTACGCATGCTGTTTTCAGAATTGCAGACAGGTCTTCAATCGGCTGGATCATGCCGCTGACGTTGGAGGCAAAGGTGTGTACGCAGAGCCGAAAGAAGGGGAGATCATCCGGAAGCTTTGCAAGATCGGAAACACCGTCTGCCGTTGCGGGGATGCGCACGATCTCTGCGCCGATCTGGACAAGCGGACGGATCACGGAATTATGCTCAAACGAGGAAACAAGAACACGGTCTCCCCGCCGGACAAATCCTTTGATAACCGTATTCAGCGATGCGGTCATCCCGCCCGTAAAGATCACATGTTTAGCGTCCGGACAATCAAATAAATCCCGGATCTTCTCTCGTGTTTCGATCACGGCAAGTCCGGCTTCCTGCGCTCTTACGTAGCTCCCGCGTCCGATATTCGAACATTCCTTATCCAAAAAGCGTTTCATGGCGTCCGAAACGCCGTCCGCCTTCGGAAAGCTTGTTGCAGCATTATCCAGATATATTATTTTCGTAAACATCGTTATCCTCGCTTGCAAATAACGGTCTTTTATGTTATTATACCATCAGATCGTTATTCAAGCAAGCGAATAACGAAAGAAGGAGGAGAAAACATGGAAAGCGAAAAGAAAGGTTTTGCGGGCTTTGTCAAAAGAAACTGGCTCGTCATCCTGACCGGTCTTATCGTCGGCGCTGCCGCAGTTGTTCTGACGGCGTTAGGTAATCCCAAAAACATGGGGTTCTGCATTGCGTGCTTTGAACGCGACATTGCCGGCTCTCTGAAATTTCACGCAGCCGCCAACGTGCAGTATTTCCGCCCGGAGATCGTCGGTCTCGTTCTTGGCGCGATGATCATGTCCCTGATCAAAAAGGAGTGGAAACCGCAGGGCGGTTCTTCGCCGTTTACGCGGTTTATGCTCGGTATGCTGGTCATGATCGGCGCGCTCGTGTTCCTCGGATGCCCGCTGCGCATGGTCATTCGCATCGGCGGCGGCGACGTCAACGCGCTCGTCGGTTTGCTCGGCTTTGTCGTGGGTATCGTGATCGGCACGTTTCCGCTGCGCTTCGGCTTCACGCTGAACCGCGCATACAAGCAGAACGCTCCGGAAGGGATGCTGTTCCCGATTCTGCTCGTCATTCTGTTCGTTCTGTCACTGATTCCCGAACTGTTCGCAAAGAGCACGGAGGGACCCGGCAGCATGCGCGCGCCCTGGTATGCAGCGCTGCTGATCGCACTCGTCGTCGGCGCGCTGTGTCAGCGTTCCCGCCTCTGCATGGCGGGCGGCGTCCGCGACGTCGTTTTGTTCAAGGATTTCCATCTGATCTATGGGTTCATCGCAATTATCGTTGCAGTTCTCGTCGGAAACCTGATTACCGGCAACTTCAAGTTCGGCATTGCCGATCAGCCTGTTGCACACTCAGACGGCATTTTCAATTTCCTGGGAATGGTTCTTGTCGGCTGGGGAAGCGTTCTGCTCGGCGGCTGCCCGCTGCGTCAGCTGATTCTTGCCGGTGAGGGAAACAGTGATTCCGCGATCACCGTTTTCGGGTTCATCGCAGGCGCTGCCGTTTCTCATAACTTCGGTCTCGCGTCCAGCCCGAAGGGCATCGGCGCCGGTCCGGTGCTCTGGGTGCTGATTGCAGGCTTTGTGATCCTTGCGGCATTGTCCGTGTTCAATACGAAAAGGAGGGCGTAACCATGATCGATGCAAGAGGATTGAGCTGTCCGATGCCCGTGCTGATGGTGCAGCGCGAAGTCAAGAAGAATCAGCCTGAGACGGTTGAAGTCCTTGTGGACAACATGACCGCCGTCGGCAATATCACACGGTTTGCAGCTTCGCAGCATTATGCGGTCAAAACCGAGGAAATTGACGGCGAGTATAAAATGACGCTGACAAAATGAACTATATCGCAACATTCTATACGCATGCGGCTGCGTTGATGACGAACCGTACATTGCGTAAGAAGGACGTTTCGTCCAGACTCGGACCTGTTCCGCGCGTATTGTCATCGAGCTGCGGTACTTGCGTGATGTATGAAGCTGACGAGCCGCATTTACAGGATCTGGATCGGGATATGGAAGCAGTCTATGAAAAAAACGATCAAGGATACAAACAACTGTTGAGAAATGAATAGACAAAAAGGAGCGGACAAAAACCGCTCCTTTCGCATTTTTCATTTGCTGCATCATACGATATTGCAAGATTGCAATATTCATGATAATATATCATAAAACAAGAAATCAAGAAGAGGCACTATGAACACATTCAAACGTATCGGCGTATTTGACAGCGGTCTCGGCGGGCTCACCGTTCTGGACGCGATCTGCTCCGCCAACAAGGGATTATCCATCGTATATTTCGGCGACACGGCTCGCGTGCCGTACGGCTCCCGTACACCCGAAACAATCATTCGCTATGCGGAACAGGACGTTCGTTTTCTGCTCTCCAAGGGCGTGGAAGCGATCGTCGTTGCATGCGGCACGGTCAGCGCGATCGCGCTTTCCGAACTGCGCAAGACATTCAGCGTTCCCATTGTCGGCGTGATCGAACCGGCGTGTGACGCTGCGGCAAAGATCACCGAAAGCAAGCATATCTGCGTGATCGGGACGGAAGCGACGGTGCACAGTCAGGCATATTCCGACTATATCAATCAACAGTATCCCGACCTGAACGTATCGGGAATCGGCTGTCCGCTGTTTGTTCCGCTCATTGAGAACGGATTCCGGGAAGACGATCCGATCACACAGATGACGGTGGAACGGTACCTGTCTCCGATCCGCAACACGGATATCGACACGCTGATCCTCGGCTGTACGCATTACCCGTTCCTGTCGAACGTCATCCGGAAAACGCTGCCGGGCGTGAAGCTCATCGATATCGGCGTAACGCTTTCCGAAGTCGTTGCCGAAACGATCTCTCTGCCGAACAATATTTCCGACAATTTTGTCGAATACTGCTTCAGCGATCGCGAAACGGGATTCAAACGGTTCGATACGGAGCATCTCAAGAATCTGCCGAACGGACCGATCAAGTCGGTCAACATCGAATCTTTCTGACATAGAAACAAAGTACCCTCATATGCTTTAGCAACAAGCATATGGGGGTATTTCCTTGAATTGGTATGAAGACCGCATCTGCGAGGAAGCAGCATACATTGTGGAGCACAAAGCAACCGTACGTGAAGCGGCAAAGGCGCTTTGTATCGGAAAGAGTACGATCCATAAGGATGTAACCGATCGGCTGAAAACGATAAATCCTGGGCTGTACAGAAGCGTCAGAGAGGTATTGAATGTCAACAAGGCCGAGCGCCATCTGCGCGGAGGAAAAGCGACGCACGACAAGTATGCAAGCCGGCATCAATGCGAGGGTGAAGTCACGGCAGACAGATAGACCTTATCTGCACCGGCTCGTTTCAGAACCTTTGCACACTCGTATACCGTTGCACCTGTGGTAAAGACGTCGTCGATCAGAACGATGCGAAGACCTTGAACATGCGGATCCGCAGAGAAGCTTCCGCGCATGTTCCTGCGACGTTCGGCAGGATCTTTCAGCTTTTTCTGTTCAAATGAAAACCGTGTCTTGAACAGCAGCTTCGTCGAGTATGGAATCCCCGTCGCCCTTGAAAGATATGCAGCCAGCAGTTCGGTATGGTTGAACCGTCTCAGCCATTTTCTGAGCGGATGCATGGGAACGGGGATCAGAATATCGGCGTTCCATTCCTGCGGGACGGAAAGAAACTGTGTAAAGAATCCGGCATATTCCGTTTGTCCGTTCTTCTTGAATCGCATGATTGCCGAGGAGATCTCACTGCTGTACTGCAAACCGACTGTGATTCCGTCCAGCGGCTGCAGATACGTCGGGTTCGGAAGGTATTTCAGCTTTGCACGGCAGCTATCGCACAAGCCGTCTTTGCCGATCATGTCCTCTTCATCGCAAAGGTAACACTGATACGGACCCGGCATGAGCGTGTCCGCTACGAAACCGAGCTTTTCTTTAAGAACCGAGGACCGCATATTCCCGAAGCCTTTCCTTTAATCCGGTGTTCCGATCCGACCGCTGCGCGTTTTTGACCATGCGCGCAACGGTCTCGCTTCGACCGATCCCGTAAACAAGATGCTTTGCGCGCGTTACTGCAGTATAGAGAAGATTCCTGGTCAAAAGCGGCATCGGACCGCCCGCGAGAGGAAGAAGCACCGTGCGGAATTCCGACCCTTGACTTTTGTGGATCGTGATGCAGTAGGCAAGATCGATCTCTTCAAACTGTGCAAACGCGTATTCTGCGATCCTGCCGTCATCGAATGCTACGACCGCGTATTTTTCGCGCGTATCGATGCGAAGGATCGTTCCGAGATCACCGTTGAACACGCCGACGCCTTCATCATAGCCGCCGGATGACCGCATTTTACGCCATTCAACCTTATAGTTGTTGCGGATCTGCATGATCTTATCGCCTTCGCGGAACACCGTATTTCCCGAAATATGTTCGGATTTCATCGAAGACGGCGGATTGCATACACTCTGCAGCAGACGGTTCAGTTCAACTACGCCGAGCGGTCCGGTTTTCATCGGAACAAGCACCTGAATATCCATCAGAGGATCGTTCGTTCCGAGCGAGGAAGACTCCTTTTGAATCAGATCGACAAGGCGGCTGCGAATCCGGTCGATTACGGGGATCTCTTCAAACAGAAAATCGGAATCATGATCGACAAGGATCGGCATTCTGCCGCTGTTGATCAGATGCGCGTTGCGTATGATATTGGACCGCTGCGCCTGCCGGAAGATTTCCGTCAGGCGATAATACGGGAGGACCTCGGATGACAGCGCATCGGAGAACACATTTCCGCATCCGACGGGCGGAAGCTGATCGCGGTCGCCGACCAGCACAAGACGGGTCCCCTTCGGGATCGCCTGCAGCAGCGCGTACATCAGCGGCGCATCCACCATGGACATTTCATCCACGATGATCATATCCGCAATCAACGGGTTATCGCGATTTCGCTGAAATCCTTCTCCGGGTATGAACTCAAGCAGGCGATGGATCGTCTTTGCTTCAAAGCCCGTCGCTTCCGTCATGCGCTTGGATGCGCGTCCGGTCGGCGCGGCAAGCGCAACGTCATAGCCGTTTTCCTGCATTGCGTCAAGGATGCACCGTATGATCGTGGTTTTACCGGTTCCCGGACCGCCGGTGATGATGCAGATGCCGTTGGAAAGCGCAAGCTGAACGGCTTTTTGCTGTTCCGAGGACAGCTCCATGCCGACGCGCTTCTGCCATCTTGCAAGATCCCAAGCTTCCGCCTGCTGCGGCTTGTTCAGCAGCAGAAGCTTTTTGGCGATGTAATCTTCGATCTTAAGGAGATAGGGAAGATAGATCGCGTCAATCCCGTTGATCTCACAGCGCAGAAGATCGGATCCGCTTTCCATCCATTCGACGGTCTCATCGATGCGTTCCGGATCGGCGCCGAGCAGACGGGCAGCACGTTCGATCAAGGTCGAACAGGATAAAAACATATCGCCGTGCTCATCTCTCGCCTGCTGCAAACAATATCGGATGCCTGCCATGAGCCTTGCAAGAGAATCCGGTTCAAAGCCTGCGACATGCGTAGCGATCCTGTCTGCGGTCAGAAATCCGATCCCTTCGATATCGTCGATCAACTGATAGGGATTTTCCTGTACCTTCGCAAGACAGAGTTCGCCGTAGGTCTGCATCATCTTATAAGCCTGACCGACCGTAATGCCGTACGGTTCCAGGCTTAAAAGCACGTCGCGCAAGAGCCTTTTTTCGCGGAAGGAATCCGAGATCATCTTAGCTTTCTTTGCACCGATCCCGGGCACCTCCGTCAGACGTTCCGGTTCGTGCTCCAGAATTTCCAGTGTGTCCATGCCGAAGGTATTGACGATCGCTCTTGCCATCACCGGTCCGACGCCGCGAACAACGCCGCTTTCGAGATACTTGATGATCGCGGTATTGCTGGACGGCGCTCTGCGTTCATAGGAATCGACCTTGAACTGCGTGCCGAATCGCGGATGATAGGATTCTTCACCGGAGAGGGAGACCGAGTCTCCGACATTGATAAGCGGCAGCGATCCCACGCAGGTAACCGTCTGTTTTTCGTCGTCGCAAAGCAGCGACAGTACGGTATACCCGTTTGTCGCATTGCGGAAGATGATGGATTGTACGGTTCCGTTCAGCTCCATTGCAAAAAGCCTCCGTGTGACCGGAGGCAGGTTTCATCAGAATTCAAGTCGCTGTTCGATATAGGCGCGAAGCTCCGTGATCGGGAGACGTACCTGTTCCATGGTATCGCGGTCACGCACCGTGACGCAATGATCGTTTTCGGAATCGAAATCATAGGTGATGCACAGCGGCGTTCCAATCTCGTCTTCACGGCGATACCGCTTGCCGATCGATCCGGTCTCGTCGAAATCGATGGAGAAGTGTTTCAGCAGATCGAGATAGATCTCGTTCGCCTGCGCGGAGAGCTTCTTGGAAAGCGGCAGAACGGCTGCTTTGAACGGCGCAAGAGCAGGATGCAGATGCAGGACCGTACGAACGTCGTTATCTAGCTGCTGTTCTTCGTAAGCGTTGCAGAGCACAGCAAGCACCGTACGCTCGACGCCGAGAGAAGGCTCAATGACATACGGAATATAGCGTTCGTTCCGCTCGGCATTGTAATAGGTCAGATCCTTTCCGGATGCGTTCTGATGTTGCGTCAGATCGTAATCCGTGCGATCCGCAACGCCCCAGAGCTCGCCCCAGCCGAACGGGAATTTGAATTCAAAGTCCGTCGTTGCCTTGGAATAGAAAACCAGTTCGTCCGGATCGTGATCGCGAAGCCGCAGATTTTCATCCTTGATGCCGATCGAAAGCAGGAACTTATGGCAATAGCTGCGCCAGTAATCGAACCATTCGAGGTCGGTCCCGGGTTCGCAGAAGAATTCCAGCTCCATCTGTTCGAATTCACGCACGCGGAAAATGAAGTTGCCCGGCGTGATCTCGTTGCGGAAGCTCTTGCCGATCTGACCGATGCCGAACGGAAGCTTCTTGCGCGTCGTGCGCTGCACGTTTGCAAAGTTCACAAAGATGCCCTGCGCCGTTTCCGGACGCAGATAGACCGTATTCTTTGCATCTTCCGTTACGCCCTGGAATGTTTTGAACATCAGGTTGAACTGACGAATATCGGTAAAGTTATGCTTGCCGCAGGTAGGACAGGGGATCTGATGCTCTTCGATAAAGGATTTCATCTCCGCCTGCGTAAACGCATCGATCGGCTTTTCAAGCGTAAATCCGTTTTCCTGAGACCAATCCTCGATCAGCTTGTCCGCGCGGAAACGTTCCTTGCATTCGCGGCAGTCCATCAAAGGATCGGAGAATCCGCCGAGATGGCCGGACGCCTTCCATGTTTCGGAATTCATCAGAATCGCAGCGTCAAGTCCGACATTGTAGCGGCTTTCCTGCACGAATTTCTTCCACCATGCCTTTTTGACGTTGTTCTTCAGCTCAACACCGAGAGGACCGTAATCCCATGTGTTGCTGAGACCGCCGTAAATTTCGGAACCTGCAAAAATAAATCCGCGGTTTTTGCAGAGGACAACGATTTTATCCATCGAATAGGTGTTCTGTTCCATATATGTTCTCCTTTTGTAATCTTTGTTATTATCGTGCGAATCATGGGTTTTGTCAAGCATTTCGGAAAAGATCGCAGGAGAAGGAACCATTTTTGAAGATGCTTCATACAATACTGTAACGACGGAAAACCGTCGAATCATCACGAACGGAGGAACAACACAATGTTCAACAATCTCGGCGGAACCAATCTGACCTGGCTGCTTGTTCTGCTTCTGCTCATCGGCGACAACGACAACGGCATGGGTGTCTCCTGCGATACGCTGATCTGGCTGCTTCTGCTGTCCCGCTTCTGCGGCGGTGAGAACGGCTGCGGCTGCGGCAATCAGAACCGCCCCTGCGGATGCTCTGCCATGTAATTCAAAATTTCCTTTGAAAACCGCCTTCTTTGTGGTATAATGCCTGCAAAGGAGGCGATTGTTTGTGTTGCTGAAAATCAAAGGCATGGGATGCATGCACTGCGTTGCAAAAGTGACGAAGACGATGCAGGAGCTCGGCGCGACCGTGAAGTCCTGTGAGATCGGCACTTGCGAGATCGAAGGCGTCAATGATGTCGACAAGATCCGTGAAGCGATCGAAGGGATCGGTTTTGAACTGATCTCCGCGGAAGCATGAATCATGTCGTAGTCGGAATGTCCGGCGGCGTCGACAGCTCTGTTGCGGCATATCTTTTGAAGCGGCAGGGCTTTGACGTTGTGGGCATTTTCATGAAAAACTGGGAGGAGAACGATGAGGACGGCGTATGTACGGCGACAGCAGATTACGCGGACGTCAGAAGCGTCTGCGAAACCATCGGCATTCCGTATTACACCGTTAATTTCGCAAAGGAATACCGCGATCGCGTGTTCTCCTATTTCCTTGACGAATACCGAAAGGGACGCACGCCGAATCCGGATGTGCTCTGCAACTGCGAGATCAAGTTCAAAGCGTTTCTGGATTTTGCGCTGTCGACCGGCGCAGGGCTTCTGGCGACCGGGCATTACTGCCGTCTGAATGCAGACAAGCTGTTGCTGCGCGGTTCGGATCCGGGAAAGGATCAGTCGTATTTTCTTGCCGGATTAACGCACAGTCAGCTTGAACGCGTCCTGTTTCCGATCGGCGATATGATGAAATCCGAGGTTCGCACAATCGCAAAGGAACAGGGATTCACGAACGCGCTGAAAAAAGACAGCACCGGCGTTTGCTTCATCGGCGAGCGCAACTTCAAGCAGTTTTTGATGCAGTATCTTCCGGCACAGCGCGGCGATATAATCGACGAGCGCGGACGCAGGATCGGTACGCACGACGGGCTGATGTACTATACCCTCGGACAGCGCAGAGGTCTTGGCATCGGCGGACGCAGCGAAGGAACGGGGGAGAGTTGGTTTGTGATCGGGAAGGATCTCGACCGCAATCTGCTGATCGTGCAGCAGGGAGAACATGAGGAGCTCTATTCAACTTCGCTTGACGCCGAATCCGTAAACTGGATTGCGGGCATGCCGCCCGCCGGATCGTTCTCCTGCACCGCCAAGTTCCGGTATCGGCAGCCCGATCAGAAAGTCAGCGTGACCGTTACCGGAAACGGAGCGCACGTCGCGTTTGATTCGCCGCAGCGCGCCGTTACCCCCGGTCAGTGGGTCGTATTCTATCATGATGATCTGTGCCTGGGCGGCGGACCGATCGATTCCGTTGTGCCTTTGAAGCCGATAACCGTATGAATCAACGTTTTGTACACCTGACGCCGCGCCTTTCCGCCGCGCTTGAAATGCTTTACGAATACGATACCGTTGCGGACATCGGATGCGATCACGGACGACTGACGGCTGCGCTGCTTCAGAACCGGGTCTGTAAACGCGTGATCGCTGCCGATAT
The DNA here is from genome assembly GCA_045576895.1 of Clostridia bacterium. Classification (GTDB taxonomy): domain Bacteria; phylum Bacillota; class Clostridia; order Christensenellales; family CAG-138; genus UBA3792. Next base: position 9,643 of record JAZNHI010000242.1, read on the forward strand.
CAGCGAGTCTTCGCTCCAAAAAGCAAGATGGCTGATTGACCGCATCGGCTTGAACGATTCCGTTTCGTTCCGTGTCGGCGACGGGTGTGAAGTGCTGAAGCCGAACGAGTGCGATGCGATCGTTCTGCTCGGGATGGGCGGAACGCTGATGTGCCGCATCCTCGATGCATGCAGCATTCCGCTGATGGGAGCAAATACGGTTGTTTTACAGCCGATGAGAGCGCAGGACGATATCCGCAGATATCTTTACGAACACAGGTATCATATAACGGAAGATCAGGTCATACGCGATCACGGACGGTTGTATCAGGTATTCAAAGCCGTTCCCGGCGAACAGCCGGACAGACTGCCGGAAGGCTTTCCGAAAGAGTTCTTCGATGTCGGATATCGTGCGTTTGATCATCGCGCATACCTGCTCGGTGAGCTCTGCAGACAGCAGATGAACAATCATATCAGGATGCTGAACACGGCTAAGGGAACGGAAGGGGAGGCCGTTCTGAATGAAAAGATCAAAGCGCTCAAGCAAATACTGCACAAAATGAACGAAGGGGATATACCGTGAAACTGAATGAATTCTGCGAGCGCATGGAACGCATTGCACCACGCTCTCTGGCAATGGATTTTGACAACGTCGGACTCTTGATCACGCCGGATCACGATGAGATCCGGAAGGTACTTGTCACGCTCGATCTAACCGCTGCCGTCGCAAGTGAAGCGATCTCCGGCAAGTACGATCTTGTACTGACGCATCATCCGATTTTTTGGGATCCCGTCAAAGCGATCTCAATCGAAGATCCGGAAACTGCCTCCGCTTATCGGCTGATTCGTCACGGAATCGGTCATTTTGCCGCGCATACAAATCTTGACGCATGCAAGGGCGGTGTGAACGATGTGCTAGCATCGCTGCTGCATCTAATAGACGTGCGTCCGCTGCCTCCGGAAAATCTCGGAAGAATCGGCAGTCTTCCGGAAGAATGCTCGTTCGGAGCGTTTGCGTCATTCTGTGAACAGGCGTTTCAAGTAAGAGGCAGATTTGTCGGAGATCCGGACAAACGGGTTCGCACCGTCGCCATGATCGGAGGATCGGGAGGAAGCGATGTCAAAGCAGTTTATGACGCCGGCTGTGATGCCTTTGTGACCGGAGAAATGAAGCACAGTCAGGCACTGACTGCAGAGCACTTCGGATTGAACTGCTGTGTACTCGGGCACTATGAAACAGAATTTCCCGTACTAAAACCGCTAATTAGTCGTTTACAGGAAGAAAAAAATGATGTACAATATGATTTAACACAATCGGGCAGTACGCCTTTGTATTGCCTATAAGGAGGACTCCCATATGAGCAGACCGATTGCATTGCTTGCCTATCAGGAAGCAGATCTTGAAAAGCAGCAGATCGAAACAGGACTGAAAACAACGCCCAACCGTGTAAAGCTGAACAAGCTTGCAAAGTATATCAAGCAGCAGCAGGGAAACCTGACCAAGCTGAGCGAAGATATGGAATCGTTTTCGTCCGCCATGGCGCGCCTGAACGGACAGTACAACGCCGTTCTGGATCGGCTGGATCTCGAATCGTCCGAGTTCGAAACGCTGAAGGGCGACGAAGAATGCACTTCCGAGGAAATGACGGAATTCCGTCATGACATCGAAAAGCTGCAGCGTGAAGCAAACAGTCTGGAAAAGGAGATTAAGCAGCTGTTCCGCAGCCTGGAAGAAACTGTCTCCGAGTTTCAGAAGACGCGTCAGCAGGGCGCAAAGGCAAAGAAGGAATACGATCAGCTGAAGATCGTTTGTCAGAAGGAAAAGGACGATGCGGCAATCGACATGCTTGCAGCGGACAGAAAACTGGAAGAACTTGAAAAACGTGTCAATCCGACGCTGATGAATCGATATAAACGCGTCCGACTGCATCACAGCATGCCGGTCGTGGAGGTACGGGACGGCAAATGCAGCGGATGCAACATGTCTCTTCCGAGTCTTGCGATCCGCAGACTTGTCGGAGAGGATATGATACTCGAATGCGAAAACTGCGGAAGACTTCTGTACGCAGACAACGGATAGCTTAAAACGGTGAGTAAGCCAGACGATCGCGGCTCATTATGAGGTGAGGAAAGTCCGAGCACCGCAGGGCAGAGTGCCGGGTAACGCCCGGTGAAGGCGACTTCAAGGAGAGTGCAACAGAGATATACCGCCCGATCTTTCGGGTAAGGATGGAAAGGCGAGGTAAGAGCTCACCAACGGCATGGCGACTTGTCCGTTCTGTAAACCCCACTCGGTGCAAGATTGGAATGAGAGCATTCAATAGCGGCCCGCTACGCTCTTGATAATCGCTTGAACGGCCCGGCAACGGGTCGTCTAGATAGATGATCGTCCTATGACAGAACTCGGCTTACGGCTTGCTCACCGTTGTTTATTTTCACTGTAGAATACAGGGGGAGTTATGGAAGAGATTCGATATCAAAAGGAGTATTCCCAGATCCTGCGGGAAGAGATTGTTCCGGCAACGGGTTGCACGGAGCCGATTTCTATTGCATACTGCGCCGCAAAAGCGCATCAGGTCCTCGGCATGCAGCCGACGGCTGTTACCGTGTCTGTCAGCGGCAATATTCTGAAGAATGTGAAAAGCGTCGTTGTTCCGAATACAAACGGATTGAAGGGGATCCGTGCAGCCGTTGCAGCCGGAATCATATGCGGCGATGCAGACAAGGGCATGCAGGTCATCAGCCGTGTTACGGAAGAGCAGCGTGCATCGGTCGCAAACTTTATGGATACGGTCAACATCGATGTATCCTGTGCAGAAACGGATTGCCCGTTGTATATCAGTATCACGCTGTATGCGCGCACCTCCTATTCGCGTGTTGTGATCGCAAACAATCACTCCAATATCGTTGAGATCATGAAGAACGGCGAAGCGATTCTCAAACGCCCGATCGTTGCGCAAAGCGAAGACAACCTGACCGATAAATCCTGCCTCAATCTGCACGATGTATTCCATTATGCGGACAAGGTCGATATCTCGGAAGTAAAGGATCTTCTGGATCTGCAGATCGATTACAATATGGCGATCTGTGAAGAAGGCCTTGCACACGATTACGGCGCCAACATCGGCAAGATCCTTCTTGCGGAGAATGTTTCCGATGCAAAAACAATTGCAAGAGCATATGCTGCTGCAGGAAGCGACGCGCGCATGAGCGGCTGCGAAATGCCGGTCGCGATACTGTGCGGCTCAGGCAATCAGGGGATCACTGCCTCCGTACCGATCATCTGCTATGTGCAGCATTATGCGATCGGGAAAGAGCGGATGTACCGTGCGCTGATTCTTTCCGATCTGCTGACCGTTTATCAAAAAGCCGGTATCGGCCGCCTTTCCGCATATTGCGGCGCGATCAGCGCCGGCTGTGCGGCAGGCGCAGGTATCGCGTATCTGCTCGGCGGAGACGAATCCGTCGTTGCGCATACGCTGGTCAATTCGGTCGCCATGATCTCCGGAACGATCTGCGACGGTGCCAAGCCTTCCTGCGCGGCAAAGATTGCGGCGGCGATCGATACGGGGATTCTCGGATATCAGATGTATCTGCATCAGCAGCAGTTCTACCGCGGGGAAGGTATCGTTGCACCGAATGCGGATGCTACGGTACACAACATCGGCAGGATTGCTTCGGAGGGCATGATCGAAACCGATCAGACCATCATCAGCATCATGCAGCAGGATTGCAAATAACAAGGATTTCACAAACAGACGGCCGGAGAGCTTTCCGGTCGTCATTGTGTTAAATATTCAGTTTATACAGAACGCCTGCGTTGGTTTGCGCAACGATCGTGCCGTGTGTATTGAAGTATTGATAATCGATGTTGTAATTCATCCGTTCGGCGTTGGTAACAAGTACATATCCGACGCCGTACTGTCGGAACAGATCGAGATTGCCTTCCGGATCTTCAAACATCAAAGACACATCCGCTTCCCGTTCCGAGGGATCGATGCCGTGATAATACAGGAACGTGCCTGTCCCGGTTACGATGCTTCTTCCGGTCAAAGGCGTGACGGCATTCCAGTGATAGCTGTTTGCAAGGATGACGGCATCGGGTTCGGTAGTACTTCGGATCTGATCGGAAAGAACGGTTTCAGCCTTCGTGTATACCTGATATTCGCTTTTCATTTCCCGTATAATCGTCATGGATGAGGACGTAAACAGCGAGAACAGAACCAAAACGATTGCACCGGTCAAAGCCGTCCCCGCCCATGCGGTCTCCAACCGGATGCTGCCTTGCAGCAGATTCCGGATGTGTGTCAGCAAGAACAGAATCAGACAGCATGCGCAGAGGAGCAGCGTGATATATGCAGGAAACTTATTGAGTATAAATGTCGCGCTGCGGTATTGCTTCAGCCATGTGAAGGCAAGAATTCCGGTAAGCCAGAGAGAGAGAATGATTGGTGCGCACAGAACGGAATCGCTTTTGTCCTTTCCCGTTCTGTCCCGATATGCTGCTATACCGAGAGCAAAAATCAATACTGAAACAAAGAATAAAGTCAACGTCGTTCCGGGGCGAAGGGAAAATCCGTCTGCAGAATCAACGGTAGGCTTAAACAGAAAATAGCACAAAAGAGAACCGGTCAAAACAGCGATAACGATCCGATATGCGGTCTGACGATCCGCCTTTGCTGTTTTTCTCCGAATCATGTTTGCAATGCGATGGAGAATCACCGCAAGGAACTTTGCAACGAGTCCGCAGGTAAAAGCGAACCATATAAACAGCAGCTTGTTGTTGTCATAATTGTTCGGCTGAAACTCGATCATCTCGGCTATCAGCCAGATTGCGATTGCACCGGAATAGATCTTCTTGTCGCGTTTCGGAAGCATGAGAAATGCAAACGGCATAAGCAGAAAGATCAAGCCGAGATTCTTGATATAGAACCAGAGATAGGAATCGCTTTCGTTTGCCCAATTCAGATGGAATCGGACAAGACTGCTTTCGGACGTCTGCCGGAACGTGAAAAGAATCAACTGCGGCGCTGCAAGCGCGCAGGTTACGATCGCATAAATCGCCCATCGGAGCAGCCGCTTGCGTTCGAACCGGACAATGATCAGATCCGTAATGCAGTAGACGGCGCTGACGATTCCGAGCGCAAGGAAGGAATGCGTATGGATCATCGGCATCAGCCCCGCAAAAACGGCAAGCGGAATCACATTATCCTTTTTATTTTCAAACGCGAATCCGTGCAGCAAATACAGGCAGGGGAAGAGGATCGACCAGCCGAACAGCGTCGCACGCTGCGGAATCAGCATGTCCACGATCGGATTCACCCACCGCAGTCCCAAAGAGGGCATGTTTGTAGGCGTCAGGTAAAAGCCGTCGAGCAACAGCTGTGAAACGGTCTGGTGCTCGCCGAGCAGGGAGGGGAGAAGCCCTCCTGTTTTTGAAAGATCCAGAAAATAGAAGAATCCGAGCCCGCCGCCGAAAAAGAACAGAAACGTTGCAAACAGCGCGCGGGGACGTCGCTTCAGCCACTGCTTGAAAAACAGATATACGCCGTACACAACAAGCAAAAACGCATAGATCGCCGAGATCAGGTAAGCTTGACGGACGGAAGCGCCGAGCTGAAACAGCGAAGCGCCGGAGGTTTCGCAGAGAAAAGGATAATTCAATGCGTGTCCCGGAAAGATACTGTACTGCGGCGGAAAAATAGTCTGTTCCGCAATGCTGGTAATAAAGCCGAGATGCATCGCAAGATCGCCGTATGTGACCTGCCCGACCCAAAGCGACCCGTCAGCATGTTTGTTCAGAATATGTGTATGCAGCAGCACGCAGCAAAGAATCAGGATCGGAATCAGGCAAAGCAGGGCAAGCGGTTCTTTACCGGTGTAATAGGAACGCGGTTTGTGTTTCTTTCGCTGTATCAGAATGATGCCGACAGAAGCCGCTGCCGCAAGCAAGGAAACAATTGCGGAAAGCACCTGTGTAGACAGCGTGAATCCCAAGAATAGGGCAAAGAGGGAGGGAAGCCAGGTAAGCATCAAAAGCCCGATCGTAAGGCCGAGCCAGATACGGTTTATAAAAGCGTGACGTCGAAATACGACCTCGGAAATACAAACTCCCGAGATCGCAAACAGGATCGTGAAACCAATCGACTGTATCATTTCGTAATAAACAGGATCCCGGTCGTATTGGGACCGCAATGTGCGCTGATCGTTGCGCTTGCCTGCGTGATATGGATCTCTTTGAAGGGCTGCAATTCTGCAGCGAGATCGCGCATCGCATACAGGACTTCCGGATCCGACCCGGAATGCGTAATAAAGCAGCGGTCCAGAACGATATCGGTGCGGTCTTTGATCATGTTTTCAACATATTTCAATGCGCTGCGCTTATAGGATCCCATGTATTTTTTGCCGACCGTCATGGAACCGTACAGCTCGTTTCGCACCATGATGCACGGCTTGATATTCATCAGGGAAGCGCCGAATTGCGCTAGCCCGGAGCAGCGTCCGCCGGAATGCAGGTATTTCAGATCGTCAAGAATAAACGATGCGCTGACCTTATCGGTAATCGGCGTGACTTCTTCATAGATCTGTTTTGCACTGAGACCCTTCTGAATCCGTTCTCCGCATTCGCAAACGATATGACCGCTTCCGGAAGAAAGGCTTTTGGAATCAATGACAAAGACACGGTCGGGTCCGAACAGTTCCCCGGCAAGACGAGCGTTGCTGCAGGTGGAAGAAAGACCGCTGCCGAGCGAAACATGCACGATATCGAAGCCCTGTTCAATATACGGTCTGAACACAGCCTCGTATTCGTCGATGTTCATGGCGCAAGTGCTTGGAAGAACGTGGTTCTTCTCGTAATTGTCGTAGATCTCCTGACTCGTGATGTCGACGCCGTCAAGGTATTCCTTGCCGTTCATCCGAACATGAATATGTACAAAGTCGACATTGTATCGTTTTGCAAGCTCCGGGCCGATATCGCAGGAGCTGTCGGCAATCAGTTTAACAGGGTTCATTTTTCATCCCTCCTTTTTATAATATTATCACTTGAATGGGCGCATGTCAATTTATAAAGCGTCGGGAAGCCTCAAAAGATTCAAAAATCAAATGAACGGTGCATAAAATGCAACAATCTTGTGAACTGCATTGACGAATCGGTTAAAATTGGTTAACATAAACAAAGAAATTGTAAGGGAGATCGGGAGAGCCATGGCGAAGAATCCGTATACGGTACTCGGCGTTTCCGAAACGGCAAGCGACGAAGAGATTCGTGCCGCATACCGTCGGCTTGCCAAAAAGTATCACCCCGATCTGAACCCGAACGATCCGTCTGCCGCAGCAAAAATGAACGACGTGAATGTTGCGTACGATCAGATCAAGACGGCGGATAAGAGAGCTACCTATAAAGCATCGGAACGGCAGCAGACCTATTATCAGCAATCGTCATATTCCAATCCGTGGCAGACATATTATCGCACGGGACAGGGATATTACGGCGGATCCTATACCGGGAACGACGATTCGGACAGCAACGAACCTCCGTTCGGCTGGAGCTCGATCTTCCAGGAACAGCAGCGCAGAAGAGCCGCTTCTTCCAGATATCGGATGATCCGGATCGTTTATCTGATCATGATGTTCGTTTTGTTGATGCTGTTTACCCGATGCGTGTTCAGCGGTTTATACTATACCTGCATCTATCCGTTGACAGGCTCGTGTTATTCTTCCGTATCCCAGTCGGATAAACAGGTTCACGATATCGTGACGGGAGGTCATTATGAGATTTCGTAATCGATTGTATCAGTTTATGCAGGGCAGAAATGGCGTGGATGCGTTTGCAAAGTTTTTGAATCGCATCAGCCTCGGCTGCTTTGTTTCGGCAATTGTGTTTACATTTTTGTCGCTTGTGTTTCTGCGGCATGAAGCGAATACCGCTGCGACGGTTTTCCGTATTCTTTACTATGTATTTTACGGTATCGGCATTATCGTAACGATCTGCTGGTTCTTCCGCGTTTTCTCACGAAATGTTGCGAAGCGACAGGCGGAGAATACAAGATTCCTATATCGGATGCAGAAAGTCAAACGGCGGATTGCTTCTTTGAAACAGCAATGGAAAGACCGCAAAACGTATAAGTATTTCAAATGTCCTCAGTGCGGCCAAAGGATTCGAGCGCCCCGACACAAAGGCAAGATCCGCGTCACATGCTCAAAGTGCTCAAATGTATTCATCACAAAAACATGATATTGCGAAAACCTCCGATTGTGGTATAATAAGTCAAACGCATCGGAGGTTTTGTTATGAGCTACGCAGACCGTGTATATATTGGGAATTGCAAACGCATCTTAACGGAAGGCGTATGGGATACCGATTGCGATGTACGACCCAGATGGGAAGACGGAACCCCTGCGCATACCGTTAAGCTGTTCGGCGTTGTAAACCGATATGACTTGCAAAAAGAGTTCCCGATCATGACGCTGCGTCGCACATACTGGAAATCCTGCATCGACGAGCTTCTTTGGATCTGGCAGAAAAAGTCGAACAATGTTCACGATCTCGGCAGTCATATCTGGGACAGCTGGGCGGATGAAACCGGTTCGATCGGCAAGGCGTACGGATATCAGCTTGCGCAGAAGCATGTATATAAAGAGGGGGAATACGATCAGGTCGATCGTGTTTTGTATCAGCTGAAGCATGATCCGAACAGCCGCAGGATCCTGACAAGCATGTACAATTTCGAAGATCTGCATGCCATGCACCTGTATCCGTGCGCATACAGCATGACGTTCAATGTTTCCGGAAACAAGCTGAATGCGATCCTGAATCAAAGGTCTCAGGATATGCTGACGGCAAACAACTGGAATGTCGTGCAGTACGCCGTTCTGGTACATATGTTTGCACAGGTATCGGGGCTGGAACCGGGCGAGCTTGTTCACGTTATCGCCGACTGCCATATCTACGACCGCCATATAGATATGGTAAGAAAAATGATTGAGCTTGAACCGTATGATGCGCCGGCATTTTCTGTCGATCCGAATGTGACGGACTTCTATGCGTTTACAACCAAAAGCTTCAAAATGGAGAATTACCGGTATCATCCGTTCACGGATAAAATCCCGGTTGCAATCTGAACCATATGCGTGCCATCGTGAATGTCAATCCCCGATGGGGGATCGGAAAAGAGAACCAACTGCTTGTGCGTATCCGCGCGGATATGCGCAGATTTCGTGCGCTGACAACGGGGAATACGATCGTCATCGGGCGGAAAACCCTTGCAACCTTTCCGAACGGACAACCGCTTCCGAACCGGGATAACATCATCCTGACGCATGATCGTACATTCTCCGCGGATCATGCGATCGTATGTCATGATCTTGGCGCGCTGCGCGATACGATTGCTGACAGGGATCCGGATTTGGTATTCGTATGCGGCGGGGACCAGGTCTATCGGCTGCTGCTCCCGTACTGTAATCAGGCGCTAATTACGCTAACCTATACCGATGCAACGGCAGATCGATTCTTTCCGAAACTGAGTCTTCTTCCAAACTGGGTCCTTACTGAAGTCGGTGATAAACAGTATGAAGGAGAAACGGCATTTCGGTTCCTGACATATACCAACATAGATACCGCCGTACTGTAATTCGTCCTATATCACTTTGTAGTATTGTGATTTGTCCAAGAGAAACAGCGAAAAAAACGACGTGTCGAAACACGTCGTTTTCAATGGTGGAGCTTAGGGGATTCGAACCCCTGATCTCTACACTGCCAGTGTAGCGCGATAGCCAACTTCGCTAAAGCCCCGAACAGATCGTATTATACGGCATATACCCGAAAAAGGCAAGAGTTTTTTCACGGGAACGTGTTATTTTTTTGAACAATCCAAAAAACATCTTCACGATTTCCGAAAATATGATATACTTGTTTCATGGATAAAATGTCTGTCAAAAAGGTTCATATCGGTAAGGATTCGCTGTTTACGCGCAACAAAGGTAATAAGCCCTTCGCTTTGGATGTGCTTTTTTTGTCGTTGAAGCTGTTGCTTGTCGGTGTATTGATCGTCGGCATGGCAGGAGCGGGTCTTGTGTACGGCGTTTTAAAGGCATATATCGATACAACGCCGGTTTTTGATATAGCGCAACTGACAAAAAGCGACCGAACCTCATATCTGTATGATGTGAACGGCAATGAACTGATGTCGATCACGGCGATTGAATACCGTGATTGGGTCGATCTTGAAGACATTCCGGAAATGCTTCGCAATGCGTTCATCTCCGTAGAGGATGTTCGGTTTTATAAGCACAGCGGCGTCGATTTCAAACGGTTGTTTTCTGCGGCGCTTGAGATCCTCGGCAACAGCAATTCCTCCGGCGGAAGCACGATCACGCAGCAGCTCATAAAGAACAAGGTTCTGGGCACTGAAAGAACATATAAACGTAAAGTCCAGGAAGCTTTTCTTGCACTGCAGTGTGAAAAGGTCATGAAGAAAGACGACATTCTCGAGGCATATTTGAACGATATCTATCTCGGCGGTTCAAATTACGGTGTAAAGACGGCCGCAAAGGATTTTTTCGGGAAGGAACTCAACGAACTGACCGTGCGGGAATGCGCTATGATCGCAGGACTGACGCAGAATCCGTATCGCTATAATCCGAGATTGAATTATTACTGGGAAACGTACGGACGCGATCCGGACGCTTACGAGATATATACTGTCGCAAGGACCAATACCGTTCTTGCGAGAATGTATGAGAACGACAAAATCACGCGCGAACAGTATCTGAAAGCTCTGAACGAAGACGTACATATCAATCAGTATTCCGAGAATTCCCGAATGTACGACTATGCGTATTTTGTGGAATACTGCGTTGACGACGTCATTACACATTGGCTTGCGCAGGATCATATGGTCAACAATGCGCAGAATCGTCAGATCTATGAAAATAAACTGAGGACCGGCGGCTATCGGATCTATACGACGCTCGATCCGTTTGTACAGGAGACCGTACAGAATGAGATTGCGAGTTGGGACGGATACCCGAACCTTGCGGATATGAGTCAGAACGTGATCACGGAAACGATTTCCGACAGCATCACCATCGAAACGATCGAACCGCAGGCTGCAGCAGTTGTCATGGATCAGTATACCGGTGAGATACGAGCGATCATCGGCGGCAGAACCGAACCGATCATCCGAAAAGGACTGAACCGTGCGACCCAGAGCTATGTGGAAGTCGGATCTGCCATCAAGCCTTTAAGCATCTACGGTCCCGCGCTCGACAACGGCGCATCTCCCGCTACGGTCGTCGCGAATACGACCGGCAAGATCAGCGGATGGGGAGGGGATAAAGGATACCCGGAGGGCGGTCTTACAAAGAAGCACTTCGGTCCGGTAACCGTACGATACGGATTGGAACAGTCTCTGAATGTTGTTGCCGCAAGACTGCTGTTCTCGAAATATGTCGGAGTCGAACAGGCGCTGTCCTATATGAAGCGTCTCGGCATTCCCGAGTCGCAGCTCAATCCGGACGGTCCAGGCCTTGCGCTCGGAACCAGCGGGATCACTCCGCTGCAGATGTGCGCGGCATATGCAGCGATCGCAAACAACGGTTATTACAATGAACCGCTGTCCTTTACAAGAATGACCGATAACGACGGAAAGGAGATTCTGAACGCAGATATCATTCGCGGATCACAAATCAAGGTGTATTCGGATTCATCCACTCCGTATATGCTGATAGATCTGCTGAAGAATGCCGTTGAATCCGGTACCGGAAAGAAGGCAAAGATCTCCGGCTACGAAGTTGCGGGTAAAACAGGAACGAATTCCGACTATGCATCCGTCTTCTTTGCGGGTATTACCTGCAAGTATACATCCGTCGTATGGATCGGACACGATATGCCTTCCAACAAGCTCGAGACCTCTTCAACCGGAGGCGACTATGCTGCTGTTCTTTGGAATCGCTATATGACCAAGCTTATGGAGGGTGCGGAAAGCAAGCCGATCATTCCGGAGAATGAGTCTACGCTCGGTCTTGTGCAGCGAACGGTTTGCCCGATTTCCGGAAAGCTTGCTACTGATGCGTGCATCCACTACAGGGATTCCCGCAAAGCCTTCAGCAAGTATAAAACGATAACGGACTGGTTCAGCTACTCCAACGTTCCCACAGACACCTGCGACATGCATGTTACATTGTCTATCTGCAAGCAGTCCGGTTCGATCGCAGGAAAATTCTGCAATCCGGATGAAATCGAAGAGATAACCTACGTCCTTCTTCGTCCTGGGAACCAGTTCTACGATCTGGAAGACAGCGTGCTGGACCGCTTGTTTGAAGATACATGGGTGCGTACGGATCGCAGTATTTCTCAGTTTATTATGGAATTCCCGGTATGTACGATCGATTCTTCCTTTGATGCATTGAAACAGAAAGGAGATCTGCTGATTCAATCGGTAGAGGATCTTCTTTCGGAAAATGACTCGATTTCCGACTCCGATGCATATATGCTGCAAAGCCTGATTGAACAAATGCAGAATGCTTCGAGTGCGGAAGAATACCATAAGGCTTATGACAAACTGCTGCAGGAATACAACCGATTGATTTCCGAACCGTGATTTTGTACACAGCGTGAAAGAAACGCAAACATTTAATGCAACGGCTTGAAAACACAACCATATTGCAGTAGTATGTAAAATGAATCAGGAGGTGACAGATATGGCGCTCAGAATTTTGATTTGCGATGATGAACCTGTTGTCCATGAATCGCTGCGGATTTACTTTGAAGCAGAAGGATATGAGGTAATCGACGCATATGACGGAGAAGAAGGATTGCTCAAAGCGGACAGCTCCGTGTCTCTGATCATTCTCGATATTATGATGCCGAAGAAATCCGGGATCGATGTGTGCCGTGAGATCCGAAAGAACTCAACGGTTCCCATCGTTATGCTGACGGCAAAGGGCGAAGAGATCGACAGAATCCTCGGACTTGAACTCGGAGCGGACGATTATATCGTAAAGCCGTTCAGTCCGAGAGAAGTCGTCGCACGTGTCAAAGCGATCCTGCGCCGTGTGGAAGCCAAGGCACAGTCAAAGGATCCGAACATACTGTCTTATAACGGCCTTACGATCGATCTCAGCAGCTATACCGTCACACTGCGCGGAGAACGCGTGATCTGCACGCCGAAAGAGATCGAGATACTGTTTATGCTTGCTTCCAACCCGGGACAGGTATTTACACGCGATACGCTTCTTTCGCGCGTTTGGGGGTATGATTTTGCCGGCGAAACGCGTACGGTAGATACGCATATCAAGCGCCTTCGTGCAAAGCTCGATTCCGAAGGCCTCGGATGGAGCATCAAGACTATCTACGGCGTAGGCTACAAATTTGAATTGGAGAACGCCTGACAGACCATGAAAAAAAGGAGCGAGGTATTTCGCAAAGCATTCCTAATCTGTATGTCATTGCTGATCGTCGGCAATGTAGTTTTGGCGTTGTCTTATACCTATTTTGCACAAAAAGCATATTTCGATCTGGAACAGACGGAACTGAATCAAATGGCAGACAGCATTCAGGTGATGGTTTCGCTGCTGTTTGAGCAGGACGTATCGGCGAATACACTGCGGCAGTATTTTGACGCATTGCTGCAATCGAATGAGATCTCGTTCATCGCAAAGATCAGCGACAGAATCGGAAACAGTGTGATAATCGAAAGCTCCGACCTTCCGGACAACGTATATATGCAGAAGCTGTACGATCAGCTTTACAAAGACGAGCAAATCGGTCCGGACAATTATAAGCTTGTCAATCGGTCCGGCTCGATTTATGTTGCGCGTCCTGTCGTAACAGATCACTTTCACGGCAATCTGCTGTTGATCAGAAAGATCAGCAACAGCAACAATGCGTTCTTTCGGCTATCGCGCTCTATCTGGATCGTTTTGCTGCTGCTTCTTCCGCTGTTGATCCTGACTTCCTATTTTGCGGTCAAACAGCTGCTGCATCCGATCACCGAAATGACGCAGGTCGCAAAGCAGTTGTCGAAAGGCAATTATGATGTTCGCACGAAGGATGACTATCCGGGCGAGCTGGGGCTGTTTGCCAAAACGATGAACAATATGAGCGGCGCGCTCTCATCGACGATACATCAGCTTGAGAATGAAAAACGCCAGCTCGGGTATATTCTTTCCAGCTTTACGGACGGTGTCGCCGCCATCAACAAGCAGGGGGAGCTGACGCATTATAATCCAGCGCTTATGAAGCTGTTCGGCGCCGTTGACGTGCATTCCACGATGGATCTTGTTCCGGATCGTTCGATCTGGGAGGCGTTTGACAGTGTTGTAGACTCGCAGGAACCGCGTATGTTCCATTACAATCTGCCGGGAGATCGTGTCCTCTGGATCTCGATCGTGCCTGTGCTCTCGGAATCCGAAGGATGCATCGGAGCGGTCGGTCTGTTCAAGGATGCGACGGATATCGAAAAACTGGAACGGATGCGCAATGAATATGTTGCCAACATCAGCCACGAGCTCAGAACGCCGCTGACTTCTCTGCGCGGACTTTTGGAGCCGTTATCGGACGGAATGATCAAGGATCCGGAAGCGCAGAAGCGGTATTATACGATCATGCTACATGAAGTCGAACGTCTCTCGCGGCTGATCACCGATATGCTGCAGCTATCAAGATTGCAGGCGGGTACGGAAGCGATGGAAATGACGATGTTTGACGTCAACGAGCTTCTGGAAGAAGTCTCGCAAAGCTTCCAGACCGAAGCCAAGAAACGTAATATCCGGATTGAGCTGGAAACGCACGAAAACCTCTCTCCGGTTCTCAGCGACAGAGACCGCATTGAACAAGTACTTGTCATTCTGATCGACAATGCGCTTCGATACGCAAAAACCACCATTCGTTTGCGTGCGCAGGAAACGCCGCATGAAGTTCTTATCGACGTTTGGGACGACGGTATCGGCATTTCGAAGGAAAACCTGTCCCGCGTGTTTGAACGGTTTTTCAAGGTGGATTCTTCTCGCAAAGACGGCGGGACGGGACTCGGACTGTCGATCGCAAAGAAGATCATGGATCAGCTCGAAGAACAGTTGGAAGCAGACAGCAAGGAAGGGGAGTGGACCTGTTTCCGATTCACCCTGAAAAAATATGTCAGCAACGCGATCCCGCTGTCTTCCGTGCCGGATATCATTGTTCCGAATGATCCTGTGTGATATATAAATCGAATATACATCAACCCTCCTGCGTATGTTTTATCAACAATACAAGGAGGGCTTTTGTATGGAATATAAACGGCACAGAACGGTATCAAAGGATAAAATGCGAACGACAGGTGCAGCGGGAACAGCAATATTGATTATTCTATCGCTTGCTGTGATTGCGGCGATCATCGTATTATCGCCGGCTGGGAAATACCTTATGGAACACGTTATAACGCCGGTCGTTTCCTGTATTGCGAAAGATCCCGATGCGGGGGTTGTATCGGCGCTGAAGCAGCAGGAGAAGCAAGCATCACCTGCGACGTCTGCGCAGCCTACGCCGGAAGGAAAAAAGCATCAAGTCATTATGATTGAAGAAACGCCTTTCTATATTCTGCAGATGGGAGCATTCACGGATTCCGATGCAGCAAATCAAAGAGCGGAGGAGATCCGTCGGCTCGGCGCAGGAGGCGTTGTTTTTCGGGACGGAAAGGCGTTCCGTGTTTTTGCTGCGGCATACCTGACCGAAAGCAACCTTATGAAAGTGCAGTCGCAGGTGCGATCCGACGGATTTGAAGCAACGCCTTTTATTACGGAAAGCGCTTCCGCAAAGCTCACGTTGGAAGGAGCCGCAGGTACGGTCGATCTTGTAAAAACCGCTGCAGATCAGATCGGTGTAATTCCGACGGAATTAAGCAGGATCAGCCTGTCTTTCGATAAAAACGAAATGAATCAGATCGATCTGCTGAATAAGCTTACGGAGCTGCGAGATCTGTGCAGAACATCGGTCGAATCTCTCGGGACGATCTCAAACGACGATATTGCATCGATCAAAGATCTTCTGCAGAAATATGACCAAAACATCTCGACTTTTTTGAGCGAACATGATACGATAAATGCGGATCGATTCTCCGGAGATCTGAAAGCATTGCAATTATCTTGCATTGCAGATTATATATTATTTTTCGAACGGGAATAAAACAGATGGATCAGGTTACCATATATACGGACGGCGCATGTTCAATCAATCCGGGACCGGGCGGCTGGGGCTGCGTGCTGATCTGCGGACCGCATCGCAAAGAAGCAAGCGGCAGTGCAGACAATACGACAAATAACCGCATGGAGCTGACAGCCGCGATCGAAGCGCTTCGCATGTTGAAACGTCGCTGCAGTGTCGATTTGTATACGGACAGTGCGTATCTTTGCAACGCATTCGAAAAAGGCTGGCTGAATCAATGGCGTATAAACGGTTGGAAAACAGCCAACCGTCACGAAGTCGAAAACCGTGATTTGTGGGAAGAACTCATTGCGTTGTATGAAAAGCACATCGTACGGTTTCATAAAGTTAAAGGACATGCCGACAATGAAGAAAACAATCGATGCGATAAGCTTGCAAGAACTGCAATTAAAGAAATGACAAAGACCGAATAATCAAGCATTAGGTTCCGAAGGCAAGTCGACCGTTCGGAGCCGATTTCATTACGAAAAAGCCAAAAAATCATGTCGATTTTGTAAACAACTATTCGTTAAACTTGTCTTTAACGAATAGTTATGTTAAAATTCCAACAGTGAAACAAGTATCCTTCCCGATCGATCCGGAGGCAATTATGAGTGATTATCAGGTCCAGAAAAAACTGGATTATACCATGCGGTTCAAAAGCATTCTTTCGGAGCTTCCCGATTTCTGCACATTGTATTTCCGCGCAGTCGAACCGACGACTTCAATTCTGACCAGATATGGATATGCGGTCGATCTTCGATCTTTCTTTCGTTTTCTGACATCCGGTCAGATCGAACGGTTTGCAGAAAAAGAAATCCGTTCACTGAAACTTTCCGATATAGAGTCCCTTACCTCTCTCGATATCGAGCTGTACCTGGAATATATCTCTCTGTACAAAAACGAAACTGCCGACGGCACGAAGATCGTTGAGAACAATGAGCGTGCAAAATCCCGCAAGCTGTCGGCAATACGCGCATTGTTTAAGTTTTTATACAAAAAATCATTGATACAGGCGAACTGCGCTGCACTTGTCGATACGCCGAAATTGCACGAAAAAGCGATCATTCGATTGGATGCTAACGAAGTTGCAGACCTTCTTGATACTGCAGAACAAGGAAGCGGCATGACAAAGACACAGCGACGATTCCATGATTCAACGAAAGTACGTGATGTTGCAATCCTTTCTCTGTTCCTAGGCACAGGGATCCGTATCTCCGAGCTGGTCGGGATCGATCTCAACGACATCGATTTTTCGAAGAACGAATTCGTCATTACGCGTAAAGGCGGAAATCAGGAGACGCTTGCATTCGGGGCTGAAGTCGCATCCGCGCTTTTGGAATACCTTGAAGAAAGAAACACGGTGATTCCCCTGTCCGGCCATGAAAATGCGTTTTTCCTGTCCATGCAAAGAAAGCGGATCACGCCTCGCGCCGTTGAAAATCTTGTCAAAAAATACGCGCAGATTGCAACGCCGCTGAAAAAGATAACCCCTCATAAGCTGCGCAGCACATACGGCACGATGCTGTACCAGGAAAGCGGAGATATCTATCTTGTTGCCGATGTCCTCGGACATAAGGATGTCAATACCACAAGAAAGCATTATGCGGCTATGACCGAAGAAAAAAGCCGCCTTGCGGCGAAGTATATCAAGCTTCGGGAGGAAACGCCGGAGCCCGTCGAACCACCCATCGCTTCCCCGTCCGATCCTGAACATTGATGTGAACATTTGTTTGCATTTTCGGAACACATGTGTTATACTATGTAAGAGGTGCAGTTTATGAAGAGAATACCCGGTGCAAAAGATACAATTCTACAGTTCATAGTTACAGAACAGGAAAAGAACGGATATCCGCCTACCGTACGTGAAATCTGTGACGGCGTCGGACTTGCGTCCCCTGCTTCCGTACACCGTTATTTACGCCTTCTGGCGGACGACGGATTGATTGTCTTTGATTCCAATAAAAAACGCGCTTACAGAGCGCTCGTTTCCGGTGAGACGCGTTCAAACACCGTTCCGCTCCTCGGAAAGGTCGCAGCAGGTTATCCGATCCTTGCGCACGAAAACCGGGAGGACGAATTCCCGATTCCCGATCTTTTGCTGCACGGTTTCAAGCATGATGCCTTTATGCTTCGCGTTGACGGCGAGAGTATGAAAAATGCAGGAATCTGCGATCGTGATATCATTGTTGTGGAACAGAATACGAATCCGAACGACGGCGATATCGTCGTAGCACGGATCGACGGCGAAGAAGTTACCGTAAAGCGCTTTTTCAAAAAAGAAAAGGAGATCGAGCTTCGTCCGGAAAACGACGCCTTCTCCCCTATGTTCTATTCGCCGGACCGCATTGAAGTTCTCGGCTGTGTAACAGGACTAATGCGCAGATATTAAAGCATTCAATACACTTTTTGAAGCCAAAACGGCATGCTCATAGGTCAGCGCACCCTGCATATAGGCGGTATACGGCGCCCGGATCGGTCCGTCTGCGCTGAGCTCCGTTGTTGCACCCTGTACGAACGTTCCCGCCGCCATGATTACCGGATCCGAATACCCCGGCATATCCCAGGGCTCCGGAACGACAAAGCTGTCGATCGGCGCGGCAGCCTGAATCGCCTGCATGAAAGCGATCATCTCCTCTTTTGTATCGAACATCACCGATTGAATGATATCGCTGCGCACATCATCGACTTGCGGCATCGTCCTGTATCCCATCGCTTCAAACAGAGCAGAGAACAGAACTGCGCTCTTCAGGCATTGCGCAACAATATGCGGCGCAAGAAACAGTCCCTGATAAAAAGGTCTGTAGGAAGCAGCATACGAGCCGATCTCCCTGCCGCATCCCGGAACCGTCTGCCGAAACGATATGGCTTCAATAAGATCCTTTCTTCCTGCAAGATACCCTCCGGTAGGCGCAATGCCGCCACCGCAGTTTTTGATCAGGCTTCCGGCGATCAGATCGGCACCGACCGCAGTGGGCTCCTCTGCCTCCGTAAACTCACCGTAGCAATTGTCGACGAATAGAATCGCATCGGAGCGAATGGATCGTACAAACTGTATAGCGTCCCGGATCTGCTCAATCGTCAAGGCTTTTCGCCATGCATAACCTCTTGACCGCTGCAAATATACCATTCGGATCGATGAATCATTTCTCAGGAGTGTCTCTGCTGCCGGATAATCGATCGTATCGTCGGACAGCGGAATGGAACGGAATTGAATTCCGAACCGCGACAAAGCATTCGGAAGATCTCCGTTCAGTCCGACTGCACTTTCGAGTGTGTCATAAGGATTTCCGGTCAGAGACAGGATCGAATCGTTCGGTTCCAATACGCCGGAGAGCCCAAGAAAGATTGCGTGCGTGCCGTTTGCAATCTGAGGTCGAACCAGCGCCGATTCCGCCTGCAGCGCATCGGCAAATACTTCATCCAAAGCATCACGGCCGATATCGTCATACCCGTACCCTTCCGTCGGCGCGAAATGCCGTGCTGAGATCCTATGCGCTTGAAAAGCTTTCAGCACACGTTCCTGACACAGCAAAGCATTTTGTTCAATACGTGCAAACGAATCCTTTGCACGTTCTTCGGCATGATGGATCATTTCATCGATTTTCATTCAGAAGCTCCGTTATCTGATGTATGATTTCTTCGCGGGACATCCGGATCGGATCGAACCAAACCGTATTCGGATCTCGCTTGAACCATGTGATCTGTCTTTTTGCAAAGCGTCTTGTATCGAGTTTGATTTTTGCCGCTGCATCTTCAATCGTGCACACCCCACGATATGCATCGTACAGCTGCGCATATCCGATCGACTGCATGGCGCGATACCGGTCCGGCGTCAATCCTCGGTCAAACAGTGAATATGCTTCCTGCTGTAAACCGTCCTTCATCATGCGGTCGACGCGCTGTTCGATCCTTTGATAGAGAAGCGTACGATCCGTATTCAGACC
>JAZNHI010000243.1:0-3551 GCA_045576895.1 Clostridia bacterium
GCTGACAAGCTCGCCGGTGCCGCCCGCATCGAGGAAGCTGCCGTTTGCATGACTGCTGAGGAAATACGTTTTGTCGCCCGTGAGCATGCCCTCCGCGTCGTACGCGTCGGTATAGGTGTAATAGGCAAGATGGTACTCGGACAGATTCAGGCTGAGATCCGCAACCGGTCCGTCTTCGCCGACGTGGATGCCATGCTTGATCATGTACGCTTCACAGGACGCTGCTGTGCCGAACGTCCAGCAGGTATTATAATTGCCCTGATCCTTAACGGGGGTGATGTAGCCGTAATCACGGCTGTCATAGCTTGACGGCAGATCTGCCGTCCGCAGTCCGCCGTGTCCCGGCGTGCCGTCCGACGGTTGCGTCGTGCCGCGGCGACGCTCGGGCAGACGACCTGTTCCGTGCTGCGCATATGCCTGTTCGGCGTTGAGCGCTTCGGTTCGGGATTCATCTGCAAGGGATGAGGGGATCAGGCACAGAACGAAAAGAAAAGCAATGAGAAGGGCTGAGAGTCGTTTTGCGAAATCACGCATGTTTGTTATCTCCTCAATAGAATTGTCGCCAGACCGCAAAAGCGGAATACGGGACACAACATACATATTATACCATATTGAAAATGGGTTTCGCTATCTTTTTTTCTATATATAATTGAAGGATCTACCGCGGAGAAGAACGAATCGTCTGCTCCTGCAAAAGAGTGCGCGCTGAGCCGCCGGGATGGCAAAATCCGGTTCACGGAGACGGGGAACAGAGAAGATTGCCTGTTGCGTACGACGGAGAACGATGGTATCATGATGACACAAAATGAATCAGAGGAGCTTTTGAGAGAACATGTCGGAGAATCCAAACCGGGCGAAACGAATCGCGGACATCCGGATGAAAGGCTTGATGGGGAATTAGGGAAGATCAAAACGGTTCCTTGACGAGAGACAACCTGCGGAAAAGAGCCTTTGATTTTCATCAAGACGAGCATTCGGAAGGGATCAAATTCTGAACAT
Source organism: Clostridia bacterium (assembly GCA_045576895.1). Lineage (GTDB taxonomy): Bacteria > Bacillota > Clostridia > Christensenellales > CAG-138 > UBA3792. Next base: position 1,000 of record JAZNHI010000243.1, read on the forward strand.
ATTTTCATTAAAACGCTCATCTGAAAACGAGAAGCCGGATAGGTATTTGCTGTTTATAAAAATACGTTTCTTTGCTTGGCAGTCGTCATCTGATTTTTTGAGGTTTGTCAGCGTTGCACTCCGATTTATGGGACAGTTTGAGTGGTTTACTGTAGATGGTGAAACTTGATTGCAAAACTAAACCAGCACCTTGACAACTGAAAACGGCAAAAATAGCTGAATTTACCATTGCAACGAACAGCGAGAAAGTGTCTGAGGAACCGTTGGTTCAAGAGGGTGCATGCACCCTCTTGAATGAGATGCGGCACATCCGAGCAGATGCTGTCAAGGCCGTCGCAGACGCGGCGTCAGCCGTTGCCTTGACAGCAGCAAACGGATGTGCAATAGGAATTTCATGTATCTCTTTCTTTCAAAACAGGGTATAGTGTGGTTGAATCGATCGCCGCCTGAACGGAAAGGAGCAGGCATGAAGAAGTATGGACTGTATGGACAAATGGATCTCTCGGATCGGATCGCTATTGAGGCGGGAATCAGCAAAGGCGATTCCTTTCGGAAAATCGGAGAACTGCTGCACCGTCATCCAACGACAATCGCACATGAAGTCAAGACGAATCGTACTTGGATCCACGGGTGCTACGCCTACAATAAGGATTGTCGATATGTACGGATGAGCCATGAGCACCATGTGTGCGGGGATACGGATTGCGAATCAAATTGCTGCAGATGTCTGAAATATGATTGCACAAAGACGTGTATGCGCTATGTTTCCTCCGCCTGTCACCAATACGAGAAGCCGCCGTATGTATGCAACCGATGCAGCAGCAAGAAGCTCTGTCAAAAAGGCAAGTACATATACAGTGCGAAGTATGCGGAGGATGCTGTTTCTCGACGTCGATCGGATAGCCGGCGCGGAATCCGTGTTACGGAAGAACAACTTCGCCGTATGGATGCGCTTGTTACGAAGCTTGTCCGCAAGGGACAGCCGCTGACACATATCTATGCGGAGCATGCCGAGGAGCTTCCGGTATCGCTTCGAAGCTTATACACGTATATAGACGACGGCAGGCTGACGATCCGAAACATCGATCTGAGAAGAAAGACGGGATACAAGCCGAGGAAAAAGAAGTATTCGGACGTCGGTGTTGATTCGGCACAGGAATACCGCAAGGGACGTACCTATACGGATTTCACAAACGGCAATTATGCGGATGCGGAAGTCGTGGAAATGGATACCGTAAAGGGGATTCTGAAGAAAGCGAAACGATTGCTGACGCTGATCTTTCGTAAGAACGACATTATGCTGCTGTTTCTTCTTCCGGACGGAAAAGCCGAGTCCGTAAAACGTGTATTCGATTTTCTGGAAGCAGGACTCGGAACAGAGGTGTTTCAAAGATTATTTCCGGTGATTCTGACGGACAACGGAAGCGAATTTAAGCGGCCTGACGATCTGGAGCTGACGGAATATTACGAATATCGCACCCGGCTATACTACTGTGATCCCATGGCGTTCTGGCAAAAGCCGCATATCGAAAAGAATCATGAGTATATTCGTTACGCGATCCCAAAGGGAAAGAGCTTGAATCCTTACACGCAGGAAGATATGACGCTCCTGATGAATCACATTAACAGCACACGGCGTCCGAGTTTGAATCATCGCGCTCCTTATGAGCTGATAGAAGAAACTGATTCCGATATGCTTTCGCTTTGGAACCTGATGAAAATGCACATCATCCCGCCGGACGATGTGCATCTGTCGCCGGACATGTTCACTTTCAATCGGTAAATACGCTATTGTGCAGGTGACGATCGATTTGTCAATAGGGATAAGAAGACGGGTTGCGTTTACTTCTGCACAAGTAATTGCCAGTCGTCTGTTTCTCATGCTGCAAAACACGTATTAGATGTCCGGATAGGTACATTATACCATGAATCCGCAGTTTGGACACCCCGTTTTCGGCGCCTGACAGCCTCAAATTTCCACTGTCGATTAACAGACGCGTTTTCAGTTGAGGGTTAGTTTTTCATTCAAGTTTCCTGAAAACAGACAGGAGGTTAAAACCATGCTGAATTGGATCCGCTATCGTATTCTGATGCGCCGTCTTCGCGGCGAGATCGCTCTCGTCGTGAACGGAGGAAAAACGAACCGTACTCCGGAAAAGATAAAATCGCCGTCCGTCACGGCTTGCAAAGCGTGCGGAAGTATTGTATAATAAGCGCATGAAACCGTTGCTTCGTTCGCTTGCTTTTCTCCTTGCGCTGCTTCTTTTTGCGGTGCTCGGGTGTTCGGCGCCGCTCAGCTGCCGCCGTACAGAGGAAAGCGAACCGCAAAGCGCGGAGAGGGACGCGCTTTGGGAGAAGCTCAAAGCGGAACGACCGGCAGGACCCGCCGCAGGCGAGCCCGCGCTGAAGGTCATTGCGATCGACGTCGGGCAGGGCGACAGCATTCTGCTCGTCTCACCGGAAGGCAATACCATGCTGGTCGACGCAGGACCCGCCGACGCGTTCGATCGCATCTCGGCCGTGCTCGACGCAAACGGGATCCGCTCGCTGGA
>JAZNHI010000244.1:0-5040 GCA_045576895.1 Clostridia bacterium
GCAAGCAAGGCGGGCGTCGTGGGCTATATGAAGTACCTCGCGAACGCCCTGGGCAAGCGCGGCATCACCGTAAACAGCATCTCCCCCGGCGGCGTGATCACGCCCGCAAACGCGCACATCCTGGAAAGCGAAGCGCTGTACCGGGCAGTCAAAGACGAAACGCTGCTCAATAAATGGGCGGATCCGGACGAGATCGCGGCGCTGAGCTTTGCGCTGACCGCCGAGAACCGCTCGATCACCGGCGAGGACGTCCTCGTCGACAACGGCGAGATGCTGAAATCGAATTTCATCTGGTGAGTATGCCTGCCGCTTTGCGGCGCGATAAGCCGTCGGCACGATATACGCCTGCGGCGCAGGAGACACCTCATCATTCACCTAACGGTGACAGCTTCCCCTCAAGGGGAAGCCTCCGTATGGGCTGCCAAAAGCCTTCTCCCCTCACAAGGGGAGCTCGAAAATTGCGCCAACCCCGACCTTCCTCTCATGATGGGCACCGATCCGGGCGCTCGCTGTGCGAGGAGGAGCGAGGTGAGGTGCGACCGAAACAGGGAGTTGAAAAAGCATGGTACGCGCGATCTACCACCGAAGCGAAGTGAAACGAAGCGGAGCTTATGGACGCGCGCGAACTGCCTCTGTAATGAAGCGAAGCGAAATGGTCAGCGACACACAACGACCATGTTTCGGGACGAGGTGTCACCGCAAGGTGACGGAAGGAGAGATGAATTGCGCCCGAGGCGCATGAAAGAATAGGAGGAAAATATGGATTACAGGAGATTCAACGACACGATCCTTTTGCGGATCGACCGCGGCGAGGAGATCATTGAAACGGTCCGCACAGTTGCGGAGAAAGAGCATATCCGGCTTGCGAGCGTGGAAGCGCTCGGTGCGACGGACGACTTTACCGTCGGCGTGTACGACGTCGCCGAAAAGCATTACGATTCGAAAACCTTTACCGGTCCGCACGAGATCGTGTCCCTCGTCGGTACGATCACCGAAAAGGACGGCGCGTTCTATCAGCATCTGCACATGAGCGCCGGAAACGCCCGGTGCGAGGTCTTCGGCGGGCATCTGAACCGCGCCGTGGTCTCCGCGACCTGCGAGATGGTGATCCGGATTCTGCCGGGCGCGGTCGAACGCAAGCCCGATCCGGAGATCGGGATCAATCTGCTGCAGTTCTGATCGGTCTGATCCTCCCCGCGCGGGAGGTTTTTTGCGGTTGCCCGACGACACATCCGGCTGTGCCGGGGGGACAGGCTGCGTTCGTGCAGAGTTATGGCGGGAGGTCGGGGTCGACCTCCCCTACAGTACGGCGGGCGGATACGATCCGCCCCTACGGTATCGGTCCTCCTCCCCGCGCGGGAGGATTTTTTTGCGGTTGCCCGACGACACATCCGGCTGTGCCGGGGGGACGGGTTGCGTTCGGTTCGTTGTTGCGGCGGGCGGATACGATCCGCCCCTACGGTATCTTTGCGCGCCGAAGGCGCATATCGTGCCGCAAGGCATATCGCAGCGAAGGTATATCGTGCCCCGCGGGGGCAGATATGCGGCTTATGCCGCGTGACAATCCCCCTTTTATCCCCCCCTTTACACAAGGGGGCATGGGAAAGCGCGCGGCCGGAGCCCTCCTTGTGCAAAGGAGGGTGGCAGCCGTCAGGCTGACGGGAGGATTGTGCATGAATCGCGCCTGCGCGCATTCGTTTTTCCGATTGAAAAAGTCGCCGGTTTGTGATATCATTTATGATTGAGCGAGCGCCGGAAAACGGCGCGGAATGGAAAGGAGCACAACATGAAGTTTTCCGAAATGCCTTATGAAAGACCCGATCCCGAAGCGGTGAAAAAAGCGCTTCAGGAACTGACCGAACGGCTGAAGAACGCAAAGAGCTATGAGGAAGCGAAGGCGATCTTCCTCGAAAAGGAAGCGCAGAGCAAGCTTGTCGAAACGTCGGCTACGCTGGCGCAGGTGCGTCATACGATCGACACGCGCGACGAATTCTACGACGGGGAAAACGAGTTCTGGGACAGCATCGGACCGGAGATCGCCGAATACGAGCATGCCTGGACCGAAGTGATGCTCGCCTCGCCGTTCCGCGGGGACTTTGCCGCCGAATACGGCGATCTGATGTTCGTGAACGCCGAGATCGAGCAGAAAGCATTCTCGCCGGAGATCATTCCGGAGCTGCAGAAGGAGAATGAGCTGACGACCGAATACGCAAAGCTGATCGCCTCCGCGCAGATCCCGTTCGAGGGCGGCGTCTACACGCTGTCGCAGCTGACGCCGTTCAAAACCGACGCGGACGACGCGAGACGCCTTGCCGCGTGGAAGGCGGAAGGACAATGGTACAAGGAGCATCAGGCGGACCTTGACCGGATCTACGACGAGCTTGTACACCTGCGCGACACGATGGGCAGAAAGCTCGGCTACGACGGCTACACGCCGCTCGGCTACTACCGCATGGGCAGAAACTGCTATACGAAGGAAGACGTCGAACAGTTCCGGAAAGCGGTGCAGAAGTACCTTGTGCCGGTTGCGGACGCAATCAAGCGCGAGCAGGCGAAGCGTCTCCAAAAGGACTATCCACTGTCCTTTGCGGACTCGGCGCTGGAGTTCCGCAGCGGCAACCCGCGCCCGGTCGGTACGGCGCAGGATATTCTCGAACAGGGCAAGAAGTTCTACGACGCGCTGTCGCCGGAGACGAGCGAGTTCTTCCGCACGATGCTGGATTCCGAGCTTCTCGACGTGCTTTCCACCGAGGGCAAGAGCGCGGGCGGCTACTGCACCGGCATCCTGCAGTATGAGCTTCCGTTCATCTTCGCGAACTTCAACGGCACGCAGGGCGACGTCGAGGTCGTCACGCACGAAGCCGGACACGCATTCGCCTACTGGATGAACCGCAAGCGCGTTCCGATCGCGTACGCATGGCCGTCCATGGAGGCGTGCGAGGTACACTCGATGAGCATGGAATTCTTCGGCTGGATGAACGCGGACGGATTCTTCGGTCCCGACGCGCGGAAGTTCAAATACAGCCATCTTGCGGGCGCGCTGACGTTCATTCCGTACGGCACGATGGTCGACCATTTCCAGCACATCGTCTACGAGCATCCGGAATACACGCCCGCCGAACGCCACGCCGCGTGGAAGGAGCTCCTCGGCGTCTACATGCCGTGGATGAAGCTCGACGGCGATATCCCGTTCTACTCCGAGGGCGAGGGCTGGCAGCGGCAGACGCACATCTACGAAAGCCCGTTCTACTACATCGACTACTGCCTGGCGCAGACGGGTGCGCTGGAGTTCTGGGCGATGATCCAAAAGGACCGCGAGAACGCGTGGAAGCACTACATGGCGTACACGGAGCAGGGCGGCAGCAAAACATTCGTCGAGCTTTTGAAGAACGCCGACCTTGTCACCCCGTTCGACGAAGCGTGCCTCAAAGAGGTCTGCGAGACCGCGACCAAGTGGCTCGATTCCTTCGATCTTTCGGGGATCGAGTAAACAATGAAGCCCGGTTCCGTCCTCCCCGCCGCGGCGACCGACGCTGTTCTGGATTCCGTCCGAAACATGCGGGAAGCGCCGCGCAGGCAGCAATACGATCCCGAAAAGCCGCTGCTCCTCGGCATGAGCAAGGCGCAGGCGAAAGCGGTCCGCACGATCGGATTGATCTGCGGCGTCTTCTTTGCCGCTGCGATCGCCGTGTTCCATCTCATTGCGAAGCGGGATCTTGTTTCGTCGCTGATTTGGGACGGTTTGTTCGGCACGCTCCTGCTGATGTGTGCCGCGCTGGTGCTTGCACCGAATCAGCGGTATACGGTGTACCGCGAACAGATCACGGCATATTCGCTGTTCAATCGCAAACGCGATCTCGGCAGCGTAACGGAGCTTGACGGGGTACAGTCCAATCTGAACGACGTTCTGGTGCAGCGAAACGGAAAAACCGTGATGCGGTTTCCGTTGGACGGCAGATGGGACAACCGCGTATTCCTGCAATATCTCAAGGACCGCTTTGCGGATCGGCTGACGCTGAAGGTCAACCGCGCATATCCCGTCATCTACTTCGCGTTCGGCTTGCTCTCGGCGGCGGGCGGCGTCATCCTCCTGATCGGACTTTGCAAGCGTACGCTCGGAGTATCGCAGGGATTCCTGTCCGTTCCGCTGCTTGTCTTCGGCGTTTCGGTTCTGGTGATGGGAATCGGTTCCCTGTATAAACGGGTCACGATCGAAGGCGAAACCGTGACGTTCCGAAGGCTGTTTCACCGAACGCAGACCATGCCGGTTTCGGAGGTCGAGCGCGTTTGCTGCGTGCGCAATCCGAGCATCCGGATCCCGTCCTACCGCGTCTCGTGGTACCGGAACGGAGCGCGGCTTCTGCTCATGCGCGAGCAGACCAAGGAAAATATCGAACGGATGAAGCGGTTTCCGTGGAAATCGTTTGAAATGCAGAAATAAAACACAGAACAGACCGTCATATCAGGCGGTCTTTTCTGCAACCAAACGCGATAATAAAGGGTATTATTGACAAATACGGAAAGGAATGACGATCCATGAAACGACTGTTTTGCATTCTGTGCGCCGCGCTTTTGCTTGCCGCGTGCGTTCAAACGCCCGCTCCCGCGCCGGTCTCCGAACCGGTCGAAGAGCCTGCCGCATCCCCTGACTTCCCGATTCCGGAGATCACCGGCTATGCGGGCTTTTCCGATGTGCTTGCCGCAAAGCTTCTGGACGGCACGCAGAACAAGAACCTGTCCCCGATCAGCGTCTATCTCGCGCTTGCAATGGTTGCGGAAGGCGCGAAGGAACAGACGCAGGCTGATATGCTGAAGCTTTTGGGCTGCGAGAGCCTTGAAGCGCTGCGAAACGTGTGCGGCGCGATGCTGAAACAGCTTTCGTTCGACCGCGAGGAATGTACGCTGCAGATCGCGGACTCGATCTGGATGGCAGACCGCAACGGCACGCTGCACTTTGACGAAAACTACCTCAAGGTCCTTGCCGAGACCTATCGCTCCGAAGCGAGCGCCGTGGACTTCACCGACGCGGAAACGGGCAAA
>JAZNHI010000245.1:0-6763 GCA_045576895.1 Clostridia bacterium
TTTATAAGGAGAACTTACAATGGCAAAAGCAAAATTCGAACGTACGAAGCCGCATGTAAACATCGGCACGATCGGACACGTTGACCATGGCAAGACGACGCTGACGGCGGCGATCACCATGGCGCTGGCACAGCAGGGCGAAGCAGTCGCAATGCGTTACGACGAAATCGACAAGGCGCCCGAAGAGAAGGCGCGCGGCATCACGATCAACACCGCGCACGTAGAGTATGAGACGGCACACCGTCACTATGCGCACGTTGACTGCCCGGGCCACGCGGACTATGTCAAGAACATGATCACGGGCGCAGCGCAGATGGACGGCGCGATCCTGGTCGTATCCGCAGCGGACGGCCCGATGCCGCAGACCCGTGAGCACATCCTGCTCGCCCGTCAGGTCGGCGTACCGTACATCATCGTCTTCATGAACAAGGTCGACCAGGTCGACGACGAAGAGCTCCTCGAGCTCGTCGGGATGGGGATCCGTGAGCTGCTGAGCTCCTATGATTTCCCGGGCGACGACATCCCGATCATCCGCGGTTCCGCACTGCTGGCGCTCGAAGCGCTGACGGAAGGCAAGATCGCGAAGGAAACGCCGGAATGCCAGTGCATCTTCGAGCTGATGGATGCGGTTGACAGCTACATCCCGACGCCGGAACGTGCATCCGACAAGCCGTTCCTGCTCCCGGTTGAGGACGTCTTCTCCATCACCGGCCGCGGCACGGTTGCAACGGGCCGTGTTGAGCGCGGTACCGTCAAGGTTTCCGACACCGTCGAGATCGTCGGTCTGACGGAAGAAAAGCGCAGCACCGTCGTCACGGGCGTTGAGATGTTCCGTAAGCTCCTCGATCAGGCGATCGCGGGCGACAACATCGGTCTGCTTCTGCGCGGCGTACAGCGCAACGAGATCGAGCGCGGCCAGGTTCTGGCGAAGCCGGGTTCCATTCATCCGCACACGCACTTCAACTCTGAGGTGTATGTTCTGACGAAGGAAGAGGGCGGCCGTCACACCCCGTTCTTCTCCGGCTACCGTCCGCAGTTCTATTTCAGAACGACCGACGTTACGGGCACGATCACGCTGCCGGAAGGCGTCGAGATGGTTATGCCGGGCGACAACATCCGCATGGAAATCCAGCTGATCACGCCGATCGCAATGGAGCAGGGTCTCCGCTTCGCAATCCGTGAAGGCGGCCGTACGGTTGCTTCCGGCGTCGTTGCGAGCATCATCGAGTAATTAAACACCGACACAAAAGGAGCCGGGCTTCGGCTCCTTTTTGTTTTGCCGCGCTTGCGTCTGCGCGGACGGGAAATGCGGCTTGGGGCTTGATTCGCGGGGCGGTTTCATGTACAATAGAACCGATCAAACCGAAGGAGCGCCTGTATGTATCGAATTCTCAGCAAAACACCTCTGAACCCCACCGTGACGCAAATGGAGATCGAAGCGCCGCTCGTCGCGAACAAAGCGCTGCCCGGTCAGTTCATCATCCTGCGCGTCAACGAGGAGGGCGAACGCATTCCCCTGACCGTCGCGGGGGTCGATCCCGCGCGCGGCGCGGTCAAGATCATCTTCCAGATCGTCGGCGCAACGACGGAGCTTCTGAACCGCAGGAACGAGGGCGAGTACATTCAGGACTTTGTGGGTCCGCTGGGCGTTCCGACGCACACCGAAGGAATCAAAAAGGTCTGCATCGTGGGCGGCGGCGTGGGCTGCGCGATCGCCATGCCCGTGGCGCAGGCGTGCCATGAAAAAGGCGCGGAGGTCACTTCGATCATCGGTTTTCGCAGCAAGGATCTTCTGATCCTCGAGGACGAGTTCCGGGCGTGTTCCGACCGGTTGATCGTCATGACCGACGACGGAAGCTACGCGCGGCACGGCAACGTCACCGTTCCGCTGAAGGAAATGCTCGAGGCGGGAGAGAGATTCGACCTGATCGTCACGATCGGTCCGCTCATCATGATGAAGTTCGTCACGCTCACCGCAAAGCCGTTCGGCGTGCCGGTCACGGTCTCGATGAATCCGATCATGATCGACGGCACGGGCATGTGCGGCGGCTGCCGCCTGACGCTCGTGCGCGACGGCAAGCGGATCACAAAGTTTGCCTGCGTAGACGGACCGGATTTCAACGGCTATGAGGTCGATTTCGACGAAGCCATGAGCCGCGGCAGAATGTATTTTGACTTTGAACGGCACGCGCACGAAGAGACCTGCAATCTCTTCAAGGACGCATAAGGAGGGACGCAAAATGGCTTTGAATCCGAAAAAGCATGAAATGCCGACGCAGGCGCCCGCAGTGCGCGCAAGGAACTTCAACGAGGTCGCTTTGGGCTATACCGCCGAAATCGCGGTCGAGGAAGCAAAGCGCTGCCTGAACTGCAAAAACCGTCCCTGTGTGATGGGCTGTCCCGTCAACGTCAACATTCCCGACTTCATCACGCGGATCAAGACGGGCGATTTCGAAGGCGCGTATCGGATCATCAACGAAACCTCGTCCCTGCCCGCCGTCTGCGGCAGAGTCTGCCCGCAGGAAACGCAGTGCGAAAGCAAGTGCTCGATGGGCGTCAGGTTTGAGCCGGTCGGCATCGGCAGGCTCGAGCGCTTCGTCGCCGACTGGCATAACGCCAACGCGACGGAAAAGGCTGTTCCGCCCGCTCCGAACGGGCACAGGGTCGCGATCGTGGGCTCCGGTCCGAGCGGTCTCACCTGCGCGGGCGATCTTGCAAAGAAGGGATACAAGGTCTCCGTCTTTGAAGCGCTGCACACCGCAGGCGGCGTGCTCGTCTACGGCATTCCGGAGTTCCGTCTGCCCAAGGCGATCGTTGCAAAGGAGGTCGAAACGCTGAAGGATCTCGGCGTGGACGTGCAGACGAACGTGGTCATCGGAAAAACGCTGACGGTCGACGAGCTGTTCGGAATGGGTTATGAAGCGGTCTTCATCGGCTCCGGCGCGGGACTGCCGAATTTTATGAACATCCCCGGCGAATCCCTGAAGGGCGTGTATTCCGCAAACGAGTTCCTGACGCGCTCGAACCTGATGAAGGCGTATCTCGACAAACCGGTCACGCCGATCATGAAGGGCGGTCACGTTGCGGTCGTCGGCGGCGGCAACGTCGCCATGGACGCGGCAAGAACGGCGCTGCGGCTCGGCGCGGAGCATGTGTATATCGTCTACCGCCGCTCGATGGACGAGCTTCCCGCAAGGCGCGAGGAGGTCGAGCACGCAATGGAGGAGGGCATTGACTTCCGGCTTCTCAACAACCCCGTGGAGATTCTGGGCTACAGAAACCCCGACGATCCGCGCGATCCGAAAAACGGCTTTGTCACCGGCATGCGCTGTATCAAAATGGCGCTCGGCGAGCCGGACGCGAAGGGCAGACGCCGCCCCGTTCCGATCCCGGACAGCGAATTTACACTCGACGTGGACACGGTGATCATGGCGATCGGCACGAGCCCGAACCCGCTCATCAAGGACACGACCGAGGGGCTTTCGGTCAATTCGCACGGCGGGATCATCGTGAACGAGGACGGACTGACCTCGCGCGAAAACGTCTGGGCGGGCGGCGACGCGGTCACCGGCGCGGCGACGGTCATCTCGGCAATGGGCGCGGGCAAGATCGCGGCAAAGGCGATCGACGAAGCGCTGTCCGCAAAGTAAAATCAAAGATTGTGACCGCACAGATTCGTGCGGTCTTTTCTCATATTATTCAGGAATACGACACAATTCTGTTGCATCCGTGTGGTAAGATATGGATAAAGACGAGAGGAGAACGGTATGGAACAGACGCGCACGGCAAAGACGAACACAAGGAACACTTTCACGATCCTGCACGCGGCGGGGCTTCTTCTGATCCTGTGCACCGCGGCGGCGATCTGGTTCGGCATCCATCCGAAATACCGGTTCCTGTCCGTCGGCGTTCTTTTGCTCGGCGTGCTTGCGGCATGGAAACGGAATTGGATGTTCTGGATCGCGCTTGCCGCGGAAGCCTGCTTCATCATCTTCCTCTGGACGTTCCCGCAGAACGGGTACAAGATCGCGTCCCTGGCGCCGATTGCGATCGTCGTTATGATGCTGATCTTCCGGTTCTGCAAGAAACCGGTGAAGATCATCGCGTCGATCCTCATGGGACTCTGCGCGCTTGCGCTGCTGATCGTGGAGATTCCGATCGTGAAAGCCGCTGCGGATCGGTCGAAGCAGGATGCGCCGTACGTCGTCGTGCTCGGCGCGGCGGTTTACGGAACGGATCCTTCGATCACGCTGCAGCACCGGCTGGAAGGCGCGGCGCGGTATCTGGACGCGAATCCGCAGGCAAAGGCTGTCGTCAGCGGCGGGCAGGGCGAGGGCGAGGACATCTCCGAAGCCGAATGCATGCGCCGGTATCTCGTCGGGCACGGGATCGCCGCCGAGCGGATCCTTTTGGAGGACCGTTCGACCTCGACCAAGGAGAACCTTGCGTTCTCCAAGGCGGTCATCGAGGCGGACGGCGGGGACGCTTCCCGCATCGCGATTATCTCCAGCGCGTACCATCTCTACCGCGCAAAGCGGATGGCGTCGGCGCTCGGCATGGACGCGATCGGCGTCGCCGGCTCGGACGGCTACCCGATCTATATGTTCGGGATGTATCTTCGCGAAGCCGCCGCCGTGGCAAAGCTGTGGATCTTCGGCGCATGAAAACACGGGACTGCAAAGGCAGTCCTTTTTTGTTGCCCGAAACGCGCCGCCGTGCTATACTGGATCCATGATACGAAAGATCACACGAGAAGAAGCCGCGGCGTTCCCGTTCTCGAACGACGCCGAGGCGATCACCTTCCATAAGATGCGGCAGCTTCTGACCGTGTCCGACGCGCTGTGCCTTTCCGACGGAAAGGATCTGCTGTTCGTGCGCGCAGGGCAGGGCTTTCCCGCGTGGATCTACACGCGCCGCGGCGTTTCGGACGAGCTTCTGAATGAGCTTGCCGCGTCGCTCTGTGTGCTCAAAGAGACGAAAAACCTTGCGGGCGTGATCGGAAGAAGCAGCCTTGTGCGGTATCTGGAGCTTGCAATGCCGTTTCCCACGAAGCGGCGTCTGCCGCTGACCGCGTACCTGATCGGCAAGACGGAGCGCTTCTTTGCGGAGGGCGAACGCGTCCCCGCAAGCGCGCTCGATCCCGCCGTGTGCGGCGAGATCCTTGCCCAGCTCGGTGAACAGGCAAGAGAACCGCTCCCAGAGGCGGCGCGGCTTGCCGCAGGGACGGATTTCTGCAGCTGCCCCGACGCGTTCGGTTGGTGCATAAATGGTATAATCGTCGCGCTGGTGCGGTTCCATGAGCGCAAGGACGGGCTTGCCTACATCGGTTCGGTGGTGACGGACGCGAACCACCGCGGGCACGGCTACGCCAAGGCGCTGGTCAGCTCGGTCTGCGCGGACGCGCACGAACGCGGCGAGCGGATCATGCTCTATGCGGACACGAGCTATGCGCCTTCCAACGCGCTCTACCGCTCGATCGGCTTTGCCGAGGCGGGTCGGCTGATCGGGTTTGATTTTGTTTAGGCTGTACCGAATTTGGTACACCCATATACGAAAAGAAGCCTGTCCCAAAATTGGGACAGGCTGTATCTTTTATCCCTGCAAGCCGCGGGACTGGCGGTCCATATCCTCGACCACGATGTCGTAGATCTCGCCGAGCGTTGCGCAGTATTCGAGCACCTTCCACGGCTCGTTGGTATGGAAATGGATCTTGATCGTCTCCGGTCCGCCGACGGCTAAAAGACAGTCGCCCTCCAGATTGTTCAGAAAATAATCGCGGATTGCGTCCTCGTCGAGGTCCGTCCCGTCGATCAGCAGCTGTGTGTCATACTTGAATTCCAGCATATTCATTCTCCTTTTCTAATATCACGCGCCGATGGCGCAATTCATGACCGTGTACCTTTCGCGCAGCATCCGGTTCAATCAGATATCCCCGCGCAGCCCGTAGACCGTGATGCCGACGCACTCGCGCAGGAAGTTGTTGATGCGGATGTACCAGACGTCCGGCGCGGCAATGCCGACTGCCGAAATGCCCGCCTTCATTGCCACGCGGCCCGCGCGGAAGACGTGGAAATCGGTCGTGACAAAGGCGATCTTTGCGTCGCTGCCGAGCCGTTCGTCGATCAGCGCCTTACTGAACGCGAAGTTTTCGCGCGTGTTTTCCGCCTTGTCCTCGACAAGGATGCGGGCGGGATCGACGCCCTTGCGCTCAACGAGATATTTCTGCATCGCAGACGCTTCGGTGACGCTTTCGCCGTCGCCCTGTCCGCCGGAGACCACGCAGACGGCGTCCGGATGGGCGGCAAGCCAGTCCGCCGCCGTGTCGAGGCGGTTACGTAGAACCCACGTCACGCGGTCGCCGTGCACCGCGGCGCCGAGCACGATCACTGCGTCCGCCTTGACCTCGCTCGCGCGCTTCGCCGCCGTGCCCATCAGGATCCCCAGCACGACGAGGAACACCGTGCCGAGCGCGTAGCAGCAGAGCAGCGCCCACTTGACGAACGCGAGGAAGCCGTGGTCCATATGGTGCATAAACACACCAATGAGCAGAAGCGGCAGACCGAGGACGGCAGGCAGGATGACGCCCAGATTATAGTTGGACAGGTTGAGCACGATGATGGTATCCAGTACCAAAAATGCACCAAGCAAGATGCAGATCACGCGAAGCACTTTCATGTTTGCTCCTTTCGACAGGATTTGTAGGGATGGGCATTGCCCATCCGTTCCGCAATGCGTCAAAACGGTAAAGATTTCCGACGCGGAC
>JAZNHI010000246.1:0-5260 GCA_045576895.1 Clostridia bacterium
CATCATTGACTGCGGGCTGATCTTCCCGGACGAGGAGATGCCGGGGATCGACGTGGTCATCCCCGACATGACCTACCTCGAACAAAACCGGGATCGCATTCGCGGCATGTGCGTCACGCACGGGCACGAGGACCATATCGGCGCGATCCCCTTTGCCATGGAACGGTTCCGCTGTCCGATCTACGGCACGCGGTTTACCAATGCGCTGATCCGGCACAAGCTGGACGAGCATAAGCTTACGGACGTCGAGGTGATCGACGTCGATCCCGGCGAGACCGTCACGCTTGGTTGCTTTAAGATCGAGTTCATCAAGACGGGACATTCGATCGCCGGAGCGGTCGCGTTTGCGATCCGCACGCCGATCGGCACGCTGATCCACACGGGCGACTTCAAGATCGACATGACGCCGATCGACGGCGAGCCGATCGACATCAACCGGTTCGCGTACTACGGTTCCAAAGGCGTGCTTGCCCTGCTGTCGGACTCCACGAACGTGGAGCACGCGGGGTTCACGCAGAGCGAAAAGGAGATCGGCAAGACCTTTGAGCGCGTCTTTTCGAAGGCGCAGGGACGTGTGATCGTGGCGACGTTCGCGTCGAACGTGTACCGCATTCAGCAGGTCGCCGACGTGGCGATCGAGCACGGGCGCGTGATCTGTTTTCAGGGCAGAAGCATGGAGCAGATCGTGCGGTTTGCGCAGGAGCTCGGCTATCTGCACATTCCGACCGATCGGATCGTGCAGGTGGAGCATCTCAAAAACATGCCGGATCAGATGGTCTGCGTCATGACCACCGGCAGCCAGGGCGAGCCGATGAGCGGTCTGTTCCGTATGGCGAACGCCACGCACAAGCTGAACGTCGGCGCGGGCGATACCGTGATCATCTCGGCAAGCGCGATCCCCGGCAACGAGCGCGGCGTTGCGCGCGTGATCAACGCGCTGTACGAAAAGGGCGCGGACGTGGTGTATGACCGCATGGCGGACGTGCACGTGTCCGGACATGCCTGCGCGGGCGAGCTCCGGCTGATGCTCGGCATTACGAAGCCGAAGTATTTCATCCCGGTGCACGGCGAGGCGCGGCATCTTAAAATGCACGCGGACCTTGCGCGGGAGCAGGGCATCGATCCGGAACGCATCTTCATAGCGCACAACGGCGCGGTGATCGAGCTTTCGGCGAGAAAGGCAGTGATGCAGGAGACCGTGCAGGCGGGGAGCCTCATGGTGGACGGGCTCAAAAACATCGAGGACGTCGTTCTGCGCGACCGCAAAACGCTGTCCGTGGACGGACTGGTGGCGGCGATCATCGTGCTCGACACAGAGACCGGAAGGCTTTTGAATCCGGTCGAGATCTATTCGCGCGGGTTCATCTACATGCGCGACAACGAGCCGCTGATCGCGGAGGCGAGCGAGCTGGTCTATGAAACGAGCAAGCGGTTCGAGGGAGTCGCAAAGGACGAGTACCCGAGCGTCAAAAATGCGGTCAAGAGCAAGCTCAAGTCGTTCCTGTACGACAAGACCGGCAGAACGCCGATGATCCTGCCGATCGTGATCGAGCTGTAAGCGCCGTTATTTCGCCGTTTTTGCGGAAATAGAAGATGAAATCCCGCTGAGCATGCGGTTGAAACAGCGTGCAAACCCGGGGTACAATACAGGTGTCAACAAGGTCATAGGGGGCATTTTTATGAAAACCGGCATTCGTTTCATCACACTTTGTCTTGCGCTGCTGCTCTGCATCGGCGTTTTCGGCTGCAAACCGCAGGGAAAAATGGTTGCGGGCTACGCGGTCGAACAGAACGAGGGCAAAAACGCCGAGACCTATCCGTACATCGTACATACGCCGCACGCGACCTGGTATCTCGCCGCGGCGGATATCGAGCTGCTCGGCGAGGAAGCGTTTTTCGAAGGACTGGAGAAGCTTCTGACGTATCAGGAAGCCGATTTCGCCGACGCGTACGCCGTACTGGACGGGTATCTCATGGACGAGATCCCGGTGATCGACGTTCACACGGACTTTGCGGCGCAAACGGAGCGCGCAAAGTGGAACAAGGCAGGCGCGTATTATCTCGGACACGATATGGGTATTTATCTGTACCGGAACTGGGGCGTCGCGGGCTATGCGCTGCTGCATGAGTATACACATTATCTGACCTATGAATGCTGCACGTTCGACCTGACGACGGGCGGCGGCTTCTGGGCGGAAGCCATCGCGGAGTATGTCTCGATGATTTCCTGTCAAAACCGCATGGGACGCGCCGTCAATTTCGGCATGAGCGACGAAGAACGTGTATTTGCCGAACAGCGTAAGCTTCTGGATGCGGACGGTACGCTCGATCCGAAGAAGTATTACTGCTTTATGGCGGCGTTCATCCGCTCCGGCGCGGCGGACGGCGTAACGTATTCGGCGGTCAGCGAGACCCCGATCACGATGTCGGAGCGGCTCTTGGAGCATCCGATGCAGACAACGATCAGCTATTACGAAGCGGCAAGTTTCTTTAACTGGCTCGTGGAGCGTTACGGAAGGGACCTCGTGTTCGCGAACATGACCATCGGACAGGAGGGCTTTCCGGAGGTGTTCGGAGAGGACTTTGAAACGCTGTTCTTCGAATGGGCGGCAGACAACGACGCATGGTGCATCGAGAACGGGATCGTTCTCGGACCTTTGGAGGAATAAATGATTCTGGACGATGCAAGGGCGCTGGCGGACAAGCTCAAAGCGTCCGAAGAGTATCAGACCTATTGCGAGGCGAAGGCGCGCGCGTATGCGCAGCCTTCGACCGCCGCGCTTTTGGACGAATTCTATGCGTTGCGCATGAAGGCACAGGCGGCTTCGGTTGCCGGAACGCCGGATGCGGAGGTCAGCGAAAAGCTGCAGCGGCTCGGTGAGCTCCTGCAGTTTGACCAAGCTGCGGCGGAATACCTTATGGCGGAGTTCCGGCTGAACGGGCTGCTCGGCGAGATCTACAAGATCCTTGCAAAAGCGGTGGATCTGGACCTCGGCGCGCTTGAAGCGTGACCGCTTGAATTCCGTTCGCGAACATGGTATACTGATCCTATGAAACGGAAAGACAAAACCGAACTGAGCGCCGTCCGTCTGAGATGGCAGCGCTTCTGGCATTACGCAAGACCGATCGCCGCATGGCTTTTGAGCATCGGTCTCGTTGCCGTGATCGTGATCGTTGCGGTCCGGTTCGTTTTGTCGCACTATATCTCCGCGGTCGATCCGGACGACGCGACGCCGTATGAGGTTGTGATCCCGCAGAACGCTTCCGCGAGCAAGATCGCAGACATGCTCTACCATGCCTGCGGCGAGGGCGAAAAGGGGCTGATCGCATCCAGCGCCTCGTTCAAAGTCTACGTCGACTTCGTCGGCAAGGCAAACAACCTGAAGGCGGGCACGTATCGTCTTTCGAAGAACATGACGATCCCGGAGATCGTCGATGTGCTTGCCGCCGGCAATCCGGCGCGGCGCACGACGCGGCTCGTCGTGATCGAAGGCAGAACGGTCGAGGAGATCGCAAAGACGATCCGCGGCAACGAGAACATCACGACCGACGCGGACGCATTCCTTGCGCTGTGCAGGGACGCTTCGGCGTTTGCGAAATATCCGTTCATTGCGGAGCTCAACAATCCGGACGACCGCCGTTATGTGCTGGAAGGCTACCTGTTCCCGGACACCTATGACATCTATGCCGATTCCACGCCGGAAGAGATCCTGGACAAGCTTTTGACGCGTTATTACGAGGTCTATACGGGCGAGTGGGTCAGCCGTGCGGAGGAGCTGGACATGACGCGCGATCAGGTGATGACGCTTGCGTCGATCATCGAACGCGAGGCAAGCGATCCGGAGGATTTCGCAAAGGTCTCCGCAGTCTTCCACAACCGCCTTGCAAAGGGCATGAAGCTTGAATCCTGTGCAACGCTGAACTACATCACCGGTCAGGACCGGCTGGTGTTCACCGAAAACGAGATGGGGATCGTCTCGTCGTACAACACCTATCTCAATGAGGGACTTCCGATCGGACCGATCTGCAATCCGGGCGCGGCGGCGATCATAGCCGCGCTGTATCCCAACGAGGAATACCTCGAGGAAGGCTATCTGTTCTTCTGCAACGCCAATCCGAAGGAGACGCGCTCGCTGATCTTCTCGAAAACCTACGAGGAGCATATGGAGAACGTGGAGAAGTACCGCCAGTACTGGAACTGAGCGGGTTCAAAGGGCCCCTATCATTTATGTGTCGTTCTTCCTTCTGCTGTGCGCGTGTTTACAACGCGCTTATGACGCCAAAGCGCAGGCGGTTGCTTTCTCAAATGCGCAGCAGAAGCATCTGTTCTGATTCTTCAGGATTCGACATACCGTATCCAAGGGAGGGTACGGTATGTTTTCATTTTTGTGGCTGCTCATGCAGTCGATCGCGTTTGTCGGCGCGATCGGATCGAACGGTTCGTTTCCGAAGCCTTTGAGCCCGGAGGAGGAAAAACAGTGGGTGCAGCGGCTGATTCAAGGTTCCGAGGAGGCGCGGGAAAAACTGATCGTGCATAATCTTCGGCTTTGCGCGCATATCGCGAAAAAGTACCAGAAGGCGGAACGTGACCGCGAGGACCTCATCAGCATCGGCACGATCGGGCTCATCAAGGCGGTTTCGACGTTTTCGGAATCGAAGGGAACGCTGTCCGCGTATGCCGCGCGCTGCATTGAAAACGAGATTCTGATGCACTTAAGGCGCGAACGCAAGCTCGTGGAGACCGTCTCGATCGAGGAGCCGGTCGGCGCGGATAAGGAGGGGAACGAGCTCCGGCTTGCCGATCTCGTCTGCACCGAAGCGGACACGATCTTTGAACAGGTGCAGGGACGGCTCGACGCGGCGATCCTCACGGATACGATGCGAAAGGTGTTGACGAAGCGCGAACGCGTCGTTTTAACGCTGCGGTTCGGTCTCTCGGGCGACGCGCCGATGGCGCAGCGCGAGGTCGCAAACGTGCTGGACATTTCGAGAAGCTACGTTTCCCGCATCGAAAAGAAGGCGGTCGAAAAGATGCGCGAAGCTTTGGACGGAAACGGCGGGCGGCAGGACTGATTCGGAAATTGTCGGAAAATGACGCGGAAACGGTTGCCCTTTTCATACGGTTGTGATATACTTACCTTGCTATGAGCAAATTTCATTGAAAAGGGGCATGGGGAACAAAATGTATACCGGATCCGGAATCATCAAGATCTTTGCAGGCAGAACGGGCAAACCGTTTGCACAGCGCATGTGTAATTAT
>JAZNHI010000247.1:0-2296 GCA_045576895.1 Clostridia bacterium
CGCGACGGAGCGCTTGACGAGCACGAAGCCCTGCGGCTTGGTCTCGAGGATGCCCTTTGCCATGTACTCGCGCATGTTCTTGCGGATCGTTGCGATGCGCTCGGCTTCGCCTTCCTTGCCGAGGTACGCTTCCGGCAAAAACAGGTCGAGAGTCGTGGGTGCGTCGCCGATGAATTCGCGCGCCGCCGCCCAGTATTCGGGCTGCGAGGTGAACTGGTCGCATGCCACGACCGCCCACTTTTCAAAGTCCGCGCCCTTCGGGGGCAGCATCACGTTGGGGACCAGAACGCCGATCTTGTTTTCAAACATAATCATTCTCCTTTTCGAGCATATTTGTACCCCTACATTATACGGTATCTCCCCGCCGTTTGCAAGCACGAAAACAAGGGGACGGCGCAGCGAAATTCTGTCAATTTCCCGTTGAAACCGTCCGGTCTATTTGTTATACTGTAATTTGTAAGAATATCACCATATGCTCAATGAGCGCTTTGGGAGGAAAACCATGAAAAAACTGTTGTCTGTTGTTCTTTGCCTGCTGATGATCGCCGCGCTGCTGCCGTCGGATCTGCACACGGCAAGCGCGGAGGAATTCTCCGGTCAGTGCGGTGATGATCTTTACTGGTCCTATGATGAAAATACCCGAAAGCTGACGATCACCGGCAGCGGGGAGATGTGGTCCTTCGAGGATTTTTACGCCGTTCCGTGGAGATCGTTCGAGTGCATGACGCAAGTCGAATTGCCGGAAGGACTCTTGAATATTTCCGATTATTCTTTTGATTATATGTTTTGCCTGCAATCGGTCGAGATCCCCGATACGGTGACTCGGATCGGTGATTATGCGTTCCCGGAATGTATCGCCCTGCAATCTCTGACGCTCGGAAAAAACGTCGAGAGTATCGGCAAATTTGCGTTCGACGGCTGTGAAAGTCTTACGGAGGTTGTTTTCCCAAATACGTTGAAAAGCATCGGATGGGGTGCGTTTGAGGTGTGCAAGAATCTGCAAAGCATCACGATTCCGGACGGCGTGACGGAGATTGAACCATGGACGTTCAATTACTGTATCGAGATGAAAACCGTTACGATTCCAAACAGCGTAACGAGTATCGGAGAGCATGCATTCTGCTGCGACGATAGTATCACGGATGTGTATTTCAACGGCACGGAAGCGCAAAAGGAACAGATCGAGATCGGAGAAGACAACGATCCGCTGCTGAACGCAACATGGCACTATAGCGAGTCGCCCTGCCCGCATGCGCATACGCATGGGGATGGAACCAGCTCAACGGTCTATACGGAAATCGAGGACGATCTTTGGCACAAGACGGAAACTTATTGGAAATGGGTTTTCTTCTGCGACGATTGCGGGGAACAGCTGCCCGACGAAGAGTACGTAACGACCGTTATGGAACAGCATAGTTATGATTCCGACACAAAAGACGTCTGCAGTCAGTGCGGACATCATAATCAATGCCGGCACCTGCACTTTGAAACAAGGATCGATATCTATCGGGAATCCGCAACCTATACGGATATCGGCGACAATCGCGAACATCAGGTCAACGGTTATTGGGAGTGGGGCGAATACTGTCTGGACTGCGGCTGCTGGTACCTTTCCGAGCTTCGGCAAGGAACGATCAACGAGTTGCATGATTACGACGCATCCGGCGTGTGTCTGCAATGCGGACATCGGAATACCTGCACACACCCGGACGGGCACGCGATAAAATCCGAAATACTGAACCCGCAATACTATGATCATGACGACAGCGGTCACTGGAAATGCGGTGCGCTGCAAACGGTTGAATATTGTCCGACCTGTCAGCAGATTTTCGCATCCGAAACGGAAGACTATGCGGAACGGGAAGAAGGGCACGAGTACGATCCGTACGGCTACTGTCATATGTGCGGGCATAAAAACGACGTCGTCACACTCGACGGCGTCGTGGAATGGAACGCCGAGGACGTCTCGTATAAGGGCAGCACGCCGTATGTGATCGCAAACGGCAGCGCGCAGGAACCGCGGTTCACGGTGAAGAACAGCGCGGACGGCAGCGTGATCGATCCGGCAAACTATGATTACGAGTACAAAGAGAACACCGACGCCGGTACCGCCTACGTGATCGTCACTTTCAAAAACGGCTATGCCGGCGCTTGCCGCGGATGGTTCAAGATCTATCTGCAGCCGACCACGACCACCACGGTCGAGAATGTCGGAAACGGCATCAAGCTGACCTGGAAGTCGGAGGCCAAGCGGTCTTAGGAAGACAAGGATTTGGTTCACCTCCTTGGCTCACAG
>JAZNHI010000248.1:0-17051 GCA_045576895.1 Clostridia bacterium
CCGCTTTTGCCGCGCGCCGTCTTCACGATCCCCGCCTTTTTCAGCGAACGCATGAGCTGCTCGAGATACGCCTCCGAAATGCCCTGCTCCGTCGCCACAGCCGCAAGCGACACGGGACCGTCCCCGTAATGCGCCGCAAGCTCGACGACCGCTCGCAATCCGTATGTGCCTTTTGTCGAAAACTTCATCGTTAAACCCTACCGTTTCACTCGGCTTTTATCATAAATGCATCCTTTCCAAAAGTCAAGTGTTTTACTCGCCTTTTGACAATATACTTTTTCGTGACAATCGACCGGCGTTATGGTATGATATCCAAAAGAACAAACGGGGGCGCAGGCGATGATCAAAACGGTATTATGGGACGTGGACAGAACGCTGCTGGATTTCGACGCGGCGCAGCGTGCGGCGCTGAAAACGCTGTTTTCGGAATTCGGACTCGGTCCGTGCACGGACGCGATGACCGCCCGCTACGACGCGATCAATCACATCTTTTGGGGGCGGCTCGAGCGCGGCGAGATCACAAAGCCTGAGGTGCTGATCGGCAGATTCGAACAGTTCTTTACGGAGTACGGCATCGATCCCGCCGTCTCCGTGCCGTTCAACGACCGGTATCAGCTCTGCCTCGGGGACACGATCGTGTGTCGGGACGACTGTCTTGCGCTTCTCGATTTCCTGAAAGGCAAGGTCCGGCAGTACGTCGTCAGCAACGGCACGGTCATTGCGCAGACGAAGAAGCTCGACCGTTCCGGCATCGGCAGGCGCATGGACGGCGTGTTTCTGTCGGAAGAGCTCGGCGCGGAAAAGCCGAGCCCGGCATTCTTTGACAAGGTCTTCGACGCGATCGGACCGATCGACCGCAGTGAAGTGATGATCGTCGGCGATTCGCTGACGAGCGACATGCAGGGCGGCATGAACGCGGGGATCGTTACCTGCTGGTACGATCCGGACGGCGCGCCGGTTCCAAAGGGGTACCGCATCGACCATGTGATCGCAAACCTTTGGGATCTTCTTCCGCTGCTTGGTTTTTCAAAAGAGGCGCTATGATCGGGATCGAAGAAATCAAGCCGAAGGAGCTTCCCGCGTTCTGGGACGCGCATATCCGCTATCTCGTTGACGACGGGATCATCTCGGACGAGGAGGACTTTGCGTACTTCTCCGGCGACGAATACCGCGGAATTATCGAATCGCATATGCAGCGGGAACGCGATACGCATCACATCGTGTACTTTCGGGAGAACGGAATGCGCATCGGCGCGGCTTCGTACTGCACCTACGAAAGCGAGGACGGCAAATGCTTCATCCTTGATTTCTGGGTCTTCCCCGCCTTCCGCGGAAACGGCACGGGGCGCCGCTGCTTTAAAGCGCTGGAGCAATACACGAAAGCGGACGGGGCGAACTGTTATGAGATCAACAGCGAAAAACCGGAATCCGTGCGGTTCTGGAAATCGCTCGGCTTTACGGAAAACGGCGTCGACGAATACGGCATGCCGCTGCTCATCCGTCGGTAATCGGAGGTTTGTATGATACGGATCTTTTGCAACGCGGAAGAAAAGCGCAGGATCGCGCGATTGATTCTGGAATCGCTGACCGATTGGTTCGGCATTCCCGAAGCGCGGGAGAATTATATTAAGGAAAGCGCGGATGAAATAATGGTCGCATCCTTTGATAACGACGCGCCGAACGGTTTTCTGTGTCTCAAAGAGACCGGCAGGGATACCGTTGAACTTGCGGTCATGGGCGTTCTTCCGGAATACCACCGGAAAGGGATCGGTACGAAGCTCTTTGAAGCCGCAAAGCAGATCGCCGTCGAAAAGGGCTGCTCCTTTCTGCAGGTGAAAACCGTGCAGATGGGCAGATACGAGGAATACGACCGCACGAACCGGTTCTATCTTTCCCTCGGGTTCAAAGAATTCGAGGTTTTTCCGACGCTTTGGGACGAATGCAATCCCTGTCAGATCTATGTGATGTCGCTGAAGTAAGGAGAGGCTCATGAAAATCCACATCATCGGCGGTCCGGGCAGCGGCAAGACCACGCTTGCAAAGCAGCTTTCCGAAGAGCTTCAGATCCCGCATTACGACCTTGACGATCTCCAATGGGACAACAGCGCCGGCTACGGCACGAAACGCGACCCGAGCGAGCGCGACGCGCTTTTGGCGCAGCTTCTATCCAAGGATGATTGGATCATCGAAGGCGTATACTACGCATGGTGCGAACGCTGTTTTGCGGAAGCGGATCGGATCTATCTTCTGGAGGTCCCCCGCCGCGTATACCGGCGCAGGATCATCAGGCGGTTCATCCGCAGAAAGCTCGGTCTGGAGCCCGGCAAGCGGGAAACGCTGAAATCGCTCTCGGCGCTTTTGCAATGGGCGGACAAATACGAGCGGGTCAATCTCGCGGAGATCAAAAAGATCCTCAGCGCATACCCGGACAAGGTGATCGAAAGAGAGCGATAACGCCTGCAGATAATCGCCGCAAGAAAAACAGTCTCAGTGTCTAAGAAAGGAGAACGAAATGCGGGAATGCATAAACGATCCGTTCTATGAATTGATCAAAAAGCACGACCGGTGCGTTGTCAGCTACTGCATCATGGAAAGCGGCGCGCCGCATCGAGGCGAGCCGTCGCACCGGGACGCGGTGCTGTATGCAATGTTGAAGATGATCGAGCGAAGCATTGAGGAGGACCTTGAAACGGAAGCGAAATGGAACGTTCCCATGCCTCTGTTCCCATGGACACTCGATATCGCAAAGGCGGAAGCCGCGCCGATCAATCCCGCCGCGTTTTTGTTTGTGCCGAAGATCCTGCGCACGGACCGGAACGGAGTGGTGTTCTACGACTCCGACTGGACGCCGAATGATGAGAATTGCGGCGGTCGTATCCCGTATTGGTACGCCTTTCTGGAGCCGCCGCACGGAACGCATGACACGCAGGATGATCTGCGCGAAATCAACGCCGCACTGTTTCCGCAGGGCGCCGATGCGCTTGAAGTGTATGAATGGACCACGAACTGGTCGAACTATTTCGACGCAGGTCACGAATGGTGGGGCGCTTCGTGCTGGACTGTGTACGATTTGCATTTGGACCGCTATGTTGCGTTGTTTGCTTCCGCAACGGATTGATCGGAGTCATATATGCAGATCATTATCAGAAAAATGGAAAACGATCCGGAGATCCGCGGCAAAGCGTACGTGCATTGGTCCTGCTGGCATGAGGCGTACGCAGGGATCGTCAGCGCGGCGTATCTGGAAAAGCTGACGCTCGAAAAATGCGAGCAGATGGCGTTCCAATGGCGGGACAATATTCTCATTGCAAAGGACGGCGAGCGCGTCGTAGGCTTTGCGGGGTACGGCGAAGCGGCGCCGGACGCCGGAGAGCTCTTTGCGCTGTACGTTCTGAAGGCGTACCGGGGAACCGGCGTTGCGCAGTCGCTGATGCAGGCGGCGCTTGAACAGCTTTCGTCCTACCCGAAGATCGGGCTTTGGGTGCTCAAAGAAAACCCGCGCGCGATCCGCTTCTATGAAAAATGCGGATTCCGAAAAACCGGTGAAGAAAAGCACCTTCCCTCCGTCGGCGCGACGGAGATCCGGATGATCTGTATGAGGTGACGATATGACGGCAAAGCTCTTTGTTCAGGCGATCGTGAAATTCCTGTTCGGTCTCGTTCTTGTCGGGCTTCTCCTGTTTCTGCCCGCGTGGTCTCTGAAGTACTGGAACGGATGGCTGTTTCTCGGCATTTTGTTTGTGCCGATGTTTATCGCCGGGATCGTGATGATGTTCAAAAAACCGGAGCTTCTCAAGAAGCGTCTGAACGCCAAGGAAGAAGAACAGGAACAGAAGACGGTGATCGCACTGTCCGGGCTCATGTTCCTTGCCGCGTTCATCATTGCCGGGCTGAACTTCCGCTTTCAATGGATCGCGCTGCCCGCGTGGGCGGTTTGGATCGGCGTCGGCGTCTTCCTTGCCGCGTATCTCATGTATGCGGAGGTCCTGCGGGAAAACACCTATCTTTCGCGGACAGTCGAGGTGCAGGAGAACCAGAAGGTCATCGACACCGGGCTCTACGGGATCGTACGGCATCCGATGTACAGTGCCACGCTGTTTCTGTTCCTGTCCATGGGGATCGTGCTCGGCTCGCCGATCTCGGTCGCGATCCTGCTCCTGTATATCCCGATCATTGCGCTGCGCATGAAAAACGAGGAACAGGTACTTGAAAAAGGATTGGATGGCTACAAGGCATACAAAACACGCGTGAAATACAAGGTGATCCCCTTTATCTGGTAAACGCAAACGGGAGAGGCGCTTGCCTCCCCCGTCTTTTGTTTTGGTTCAGTTCAGGTCCATAAGGATCGCGCGGCACGGCGCGCCGTCGGTCTCGCCGAGATTCAGCGGCGCGCAGTTCAGCAGGTACGCGCCGTCCGGCACCGCCGAAAGGCGAACGCCCTCCAGAAGCACGACTTCCGCGGAAAGCAGCGCAAGATGCACCGCCATCGGCGCGTCCATGGGTCCCACGGTCTGCGACTCGTTTCCGACGAGATCGATCCCTGCTTCTGCGAACACCTCCGCCGCTTCAAGCGTGACCGTCGCGTTTCCCCGGATCAAAATGCGCCGTTCCGCGCCGGGATAGGTCCTTGCCGCCGTTACAAGCAGCGCTTTTGCTTCCTCTGCACCGACGTCGCCTTCCATCGTTCCGACATACGCGGGTCCGACGAACTTTGTAAGCGCAACGGAGCCGACGCCCTTGCCGTCCTTCAAAAAATGCAGCGGCGCGTCGACGTGGGTGCCGTTGTGCGCACACATCGAGAACGCGGTAAGATTGCACGCTTCCCCGTCCTCCAACCGCGAGAGCATCGTCTTTTCCGGGCTCGGATCGCCCGGGTAGATTGCGCAGCCGAACACCGACTGTGAAATATCGTAGATCATACCGTTGCCGTTCCTTTGCATGGTTTGATTTCACGGTCGTGCGGGTTGCAGCTCGATCACGACCAGTTCCGGACGGTTCCAGATGCGCGGCACATGCCTGATCGCCTCGCGCGAAAGCCCGCGGCTTACGATCATCACGGTGTCGTCGACCCGGTATTCACCGCCTGCATACTTCGGGAACCACCGTTCGCCCGACGAGAACAGACCGTTCACGAAACCCGGGATCCGGACCTGTCCGCCGTGCGCGTGTCCCGACACAACCAGATCGAAGCCGTACTGCGCGTAGGTTTCGATCAGCTCCGGACGGTGCGCAAGCAGGATCGAATAATACCCGTCCTCTGCGGCATCGCTCGCCGATTGCAGCTGTTCCGCCGCTACCGCTTCTCTTGCCGCGTTCCGCTGTTCCTCTGCATTCCCGTCCAGTCCGATTTCCGCGCACGCCGGGTCCGCGATCCCGCAGAGATTCAACGTCGTTTGCCCGACCGAGACCGTTTCGCAGGTCCCGTGCAGGATCGGAATGCCGAGGGCGCGGACGGTGTCGAACAGCGCTTCGGGTTTCTCGTGCCAATACTCGTGATTGCCGGAAACATAGAAGCACCGATAGCGTTCGGAGACGTACTTTAAGACCGTCATCGTGTTGTCGTTCGAAACGTCGTCATCGAAGATGTCGCCGCAAAGCAGCACAAGGTCCGGCGTCTGCGCGTCGATCGCGCTTAGCAGCGTCTTCTGTCTCTCGCCGTACCTGCAGGAATGCAGATCGGCGATCAGCACGATTTTGACCGGCGTTTCGATTCGCGCGTCCGAAACCGTATAGGAAACAACGCGCAGCCGCGTATCCAATGCCGACAGGGTCAGCAAAAGCAGTGCGGCTGCGACGATTGCGATGATGACGATTCTCCGCTTCCTGCGCATTGCGCGGTTTACAGAGCCTGTTCGATAAACTGCGCGATCAGCGCCTTCGGGCGCGCGCCCGCGCTCTGATCGAGCACGTCGCCGTCCTTGAACAGAACGAGATTCGGGATCGAGCTCACACGGTACTTTTCGCAGAGCTCCGGCTGTTCGTCGACGTTGACCTTCATGAATGCGACCTTGCCTTCGTATTCATCCGCAAGCTGCTCGATAAACGGGCTGACCATGCGGCACGGACCGCACCACGTCGCCCAGAAATCGACCAGAACGGGAAGCTCGCCGTTGATGACTTCGTTGAAGTTTTCCTTTGTGCCAGTGATGATTGCCATAGCTGTTCTCCTTTCAGGGTTCTGTTTTCATTCTTCCTCGGGAACGACCGCGATATGCAGCTCCTGAAGCTGCTTTGCGTCGACCGGATCCGGTGCGTTCGTCAGCGGGCAGGATGCGTTCTGCACCTTCGGGAACGCGATGACGTCGCGGATCGACTGCGCGCCGCAGATCAGCATGGTCACGCGGTCGAGCCCGTATGCCAGTCCGCCGTGCGGCGGCGTGCCGTACTTCAATGCCTCCAGGAGGAACTTGAACCGCGCTTCCGCCTGTTCTTTACTAAGTCCGATGACCTTGAACATCTTTGCCTGCAGCTCGGTCGAATGGATACGGATCGAGCCGCCGCCGATCTCGTTGCCGTTCAGTACGATATCGTACGCCTTGGCGCGGACCTTGCCGGGATCGGTGTCCAGCAGCGGAAGGTCTTCGTCCATCGGGCTTGTGAACGGATGGTGCATTGCAACGAAGCGGTTTTCCTCCTCGCTCCACTCCAGGAGCGGGAATTCGACGACCCACAGGAGGTTGAACTTCTTCGGGTCGATGAGTCCCAGCTTGTCGCCGAGCTTCAGACGCAGCGCGCCGAGCGCCGCCCAGACGACCGGGTTCTTGTCCGCCACGATGAACATGACGTCGCCGGGCTCAAAGTCTGCCTTCGCCTTGATCGTTTCAAGCTCTTCCTCGGTGAGGAACTTCGCGATCGGGGACTGCAGGCCTTCGGGCTTCCAGTTCATCCACGCAAGGCCCTTCGCCTTATAGGTCTTGACAAACTCGCCGAGCGCGTCGATCTCCTTGCGGCTAAAGTGCGCCGTCGCGCCCTTTGCGACGATGCAGCGGACGCTGCCGCCGTTGTCAAGCGCGTTTTTGAACACGGAGAAGCCGCAGTTACGGACGCAGTCGGACAGATCCTTCAACTCCATGCCGAAGCGCGTATCGGGCTTGTCGGAGCCGTAGCGGTCCATGGCGTCCTGCCACGTGATGCGCGGCAGCGGAAGCTGTACGTCGAAGTCCAGCGTTTCCTTAAAGAGGCGCTTAATGAAGCCCTCGTTCATCGCCATGACGTCGTCCGCCTCGACAAACGACATTTCAAGGTCGATCTGCGTAAAGTCCGGCTGACGGTCTGCGCGAAGGTCCTCGTCGCGGAAGCAGCGGGCAATCTGCATGTAGCGGTCGAAGCCACTAAGCATTAAAAGCTGCTTAAAGAGCTGCGGGCTCTGCGGCAGCGCATAGAAGCTGCCCGGATGGACGCGGCTCGGCACGAGGTAGTCGCGCGCGCCTTCCGGCGTGCTCTTGGTGAGCATCGGCGTTTCGATCTCCAGAAAGCCGTTTTCCGCAAAGTATTCGTGTGTGATGCGCGTGATCTCGTTGCGCATCATGAGGTTCCGCTGCATGCACGGACGGCGAAGGTCCAGATAGCGGTACTTCAAGCGCAGAAGCTCACCCGCGTTGCAGTCGTCGCTCGTGTCGATCGGCGGCGTTTCGGCGGTGCTCAGGATCTTGAACTCCTTCACCTTCACTTCGACCTCGCCGGTCTTCATGTTCGGGTTGATCATGTTGCCGGTGCGCGCCTCGAGTACGCCCTTGACGGCAAGCACGTATTCGGACCGGATCGTGCTTGCGCGATCGAAGTCCTCCTTTGAAAGTGTCGAGGAGTCAAACACGATCTGCATCAGCCCCGTGCGGTCGCGAAGCTGCACAAAGATCAGCGCGCCGAGATCGCGGCGGACGTTCGTCCAGCCCATCAGCGTGACTTCCCTGCCGACGTCTTCCTTGCCGAGCGCCGTGCAGTAGCACGTACGCTTCCATCCACTCAAGAATTCTCCCATTGTTATACCCTCCGAATTGAATCCGCGATGCTTTCCGCATCCAGTTGTACCATCATTGAATCGCCCCCCTGCATGGATTTCAGGGTTGCGGCATTGTTGTTCATCTCATCTTCGCCGATGACGAGCGTAAACAGCGCGCCGGTCTTATCGGCATATTTCATCTGCGCCTTGACGCTGCGGTCCATGAGGTCGAGATCGACCGAAACGCCGCGCGCGCGAAGATCCCGCGCCAACGTGAAGCACTTGTCCTTTGCGTCCTTGCCGAGCCCGATCAGCATCACGTCGTAACGTACGGGCTTCGGAATGTCGACGCCGAGCTTGTCCATGATGAGCAGCAGACGTTCCATACCGAGTCCGAAGCCGACCGCGGGCATATCGGGACCGCCGAGCTCCTTGATGAGACCGTCGTACCGTCCGCCGCCGCAGAGCGTACCCTGCGCGCCCGGCATGCCGGACACGATCTCGAATACCGTCTTGGTGTAGTAATCGAGTCCGCGCACCAGCATCGGATCGATCTCGTAGCGGATGCCCGCAAGGTCCAGAAGCCGCATCAGCTCGTTCATATGCGCGCGGCAATCGTCGCAGACATAGTCCATCGTGTGCGGCGCGTCCTTGACGATCTCCTTGCACACGTCGACCTTGCAGTCCAGGATGCGCAGCGGATTCGTTTCAAAACGGCCTCTGCACGTCTCGCACAGCTCGCCGAGCCGCCCGCCGAGATACTCTTTCAGCGCCTGCTGATACCGACCGCGGCACTTCGGGCATCCGATGCTGTTCAGCTTGATCGTAAGATCCGAGCAGCCGAGCGTTTCAAAGATTTCCGACGCGATCGAAATGACCTCCGCGTCCGCCGCGGGGCTATTGGATCCGAAGATCTCCACGCCGAACTGGTGATGCTCTCTTAACCGTCCCGCCTGCGGGCGCTCATAGCGGAACACCGGGCAATAGAGATAATACATCTTGGTCGGCTGCGCTTCCGAAAAGAGTCCGTTTTCCACGAACATGCGGACCGCGCCCGCCGTGCCCTCAGGCTTCAGCGTAATGCTGCGGTCTCCCTTGTCGGTGAACGTGTACATTTCCTTCTGCACGATGTCGGTCGTGTCGCCGACGCCGCGCAAAAACAGCTCGGTGTGCTCGATGCACGGAGTACGCGCTTCCAGAAGTCCGTACTTTCTGACGATCCCGCGGATCGTGCGCTCAAGATACTGCCAGCGATAGCTCTCCTCCGGGAGAACGTCCTTTGTGCCTTTCGGCGCTTTGTATGCCATAAAAAACCTCCTATGAAAAAACGCGGTCTTTCGCCCTCAAAAGGGACGGAAGATCCGCGGTGCCACCCTGTTTCGCAGCATGCTGCTGCGCGCTCTTCCCCGATAACGAAGGGTCTCCGGCATGCCTTTTTCTTCCGGCACGCAGCTTCCGGCTGTCCTTCCCCGTCCTCTCTCCGCACGTCTTTCAGCCGCGGACGCGCTCTCTTTCGTTCGATACGGCGGGTACTCTTCCGTTCAACGCTTTGCGCTTATTATACCCACGGGATACTGACTTGTCAAGCAAAATCAAGGTAAAAACAGCTTTCTTTTGGCGGCGTCCAGGATATCCAGCTTTGCGCCGTAGGTCGGCACGTCCTTCGGATTCGGAATGCGCTCCACGCGGTTCTCCGATCCGAACACGCGCTTGGTCATCGCGCCCGCGCCGTGGGCAAGGATCGAGGTCGTCTCCTCCATCATGTCGACGTTGTATACGCACAGCTTGCCGTCCGCCGCGTAGCCGACGTTTTCCAGGTTGCCGTTCTGGTACTTCTGCCGGTACATGTAGTACGGCCAGAGCCCGATCTCCTTCGCCGCGGAAAAGCCCATATCGATCATGGTCTCGACGTCCTCGCGCGGGGGCAGCGGGTACTTGTCCAGCTGATCCTTCAACCTGCTCGAGCGCTTGATCGCAAGCGTATGCACGGTGAGATTGTCCGGTTTCATCGCTTTGATCTCCCTTAATGTCCGTTCGAAGTCCGCAACGGTTTCCCCCGGAAGCCCCGCAATGAGGTCCATGTTGATCGAGGAAAAGCCCATCGAACGCGCCAGCGCAAACGCCTCCCTGATCTCGGCTGCGGTGTGCGCTCTGCCGATCCTTCTGAGCGTTTCGTCCGACATCGTCTGCGGATTGATTGAGATGCGCTCCACGCCGTGATCCCGAAGAACCTGCAGTTTTTCTTTTGTGATCGTGTCCGGTCTGCCCGCTTCCACTGTGCATTCCGCACCGAAGCAGCCGTAACAGGCTTCAAAATGCGATAAAAGCGCGTCCAGCTCCTCCGCCGAAAGCACGGTCGGCGTACCGCCGCCGAGATACGACGCGCGAACGCGGAACCCGCCGTCGCTGACGAGCCTTGCGCCGTTTTCGATGTCTTTGAACAGGAACGGAAGATACTCTTTCACCGCGTTCTTTTTTGCGATCTCCGCGCCGAACGAACAGTATAGACAGCGCGTTTTGCAGTACGGAATGCCGACGTAGACGTCGATCTCGTTCGGCTGTACCGATTCGATGACCGGCTTCTGCACGGCGTTGATCGTTGCGGCAAGGCGCAGCTTATCGATGCGCACCGAAAAGACGTCCCGGAACTGCCGCACGGCTTCCTCGTCGCCCACGCGCTCGCAAAGTTCGCGCAGAAGCTTGGTCGGGCGGATGCCGGTAAGGCTTCCCCATGGCATCTCCATGGGACGGATCTCCTGCATCAGCGCATAGACCGCGCGTTTTTCGGCGCGTTTTTCCTGCCGTTTCCGGTCGAGCGAATCGCTTTCGTCCACGGCATAGCCGACCGTGACCGGTTCGAAGCCCGCCGACGTCGCCGTTGCGGTCTTTGCGGCGTCGTCGAGCGTCACGGAAACCGTCAGCGTCGTTTCCGGCCCTTCCTCCGGCGTAATCGGAACAAGGCCGAGGAACATGCGGATCTCCTCGGCGATATCGTTTGCGTATTGCGGTGTGTTGGTGATCAGTCGAACCACGGCATATCCTCGAAGTTGATCGGATTGGAACGTTTTTCCTGCGCGACCGTCGTCGGCTCCTCGTGTCCCGGATAAATGCGGTAATCGTCCGGAAGCTCGAACAGCACGCTGCGGATGGAGTTTCTCAGCGCGGCGTAATCGCCGGTCGGCAGATCGTACCTGCCGTAGCCGCCCGCAAACAGCGTGTCGCCCACAAACGCGCAGCGCTCGCCGTCGCAGACGAACGTGATCCCGCCTGCGGTGTGTCCCGGCGTTTCGAGCACGCGGAACGAAAGTCCCGCCGCCTCGAACGTGTCGCCGTCGTGCAGCAGCACGTCCGGCTCGACCGGTTCAAGCGTGATCCGCATCGTCATGGAAAGGCTTGTCAGATTGCTCCTTAAGCCGTCCGCATCTGTTTCTGAGATATAGATCGTCGCGCCGGTCGCCTTCTTCAATCCGGCAACGCCGAGCAGATGATCGAAATGCCGATGCGTGACGAGGATGTCGGAAAGTGTCCACCCATGCTCCTTCAGAACGGCAAGGGCAAGCTCCGCGTCCGATGGGTCGATGACCGCAACGGTCTTTGCGCCGTCGCGTCCGACAAAGATCATATTCGCGGCAACCGGGCCGCAGGGAACCATTTCCAACAGCATATCAGAATCCTTTCCGGGAATCCAAAAGGATCGTAAAGGGACCGTCGTTTTCGATCGAAACCTTCATGTCCGCGCCGAACCGCCCCGTTTCCACGGGCACGTCGGCGCTCAGCTTTGCGATGCACCGCTCATAAAGCGGGATTGCCTGCTCCGGACGCGCGGCGTCGATATAGCTCGGACGCCTGCCCTTTCTTGCGTCGCCCAAAAGCGTGAACTGCGAGATCAGAAGGATCGCTCCGTCGACGTCCGTAACGCTCCTGTTCGGAACGCCGTTCTCGTCGTCGAAGATGCGAAGCCCCAGAAGCTTCTCCGTCATATAGTCCGCGTCCGCCTCCGTATCGCCCACCGATACGCCTAAGAGGACGCAAAGTCCTTTTTGAATTGCGCCGACCGTTTCACCGTCGATTTTCACGCTCGCCCCGGTCACGCGCTGTACCACTGCCCGCATTGCTTCCTCCTTATACACGGAACACGTCCACGACCTGCTTGAGTTTCTTGAGATTCGTAATGATCACCTGCAGCTGCTCGGTGCTCGACACGGTGCACGTGATCTCCATCGCCGCGTAGCCGTCGTCAGTCGAGCGGCTCGAAAGGTCGGTCATGTTGACGTTGAGGTTCAGGAGCACCTTCGAAACCTCCATGAGCGAACCCGGCTTGTCCTCGATGAACACGCGGATCGTCGCAGAGAAGTTCGTGCGCGCGTCGGCTGCCCATTCGACCTCGATCATGCGCTCGGCGTCCTGCATCAGGCTCTGGACATTCTTGCAGTCCGCGCGGTGCACGGAAACGCCCCTGCCGCGCGTGATGTAGCCCACGATCGGATCGCCCGGAAGCGGGTTACAGCAGTTTCCGAAGAACACCGCCATGCCCGGATCACCGTGCACGTAAACGCCCTTCGGGTTCGCCTTGTGCTGCGGCTTCTTCGGCAGCTCCTGATCGGACTCCTCGAAGCGTTTCTGCAGCTCGTCAAGGCGTTCCTCCTTGCGGTGCAGGTCGATGAGCTTGTGCAGCACCTGTCCTGCCGACACACCGCCGAAGCCGATTGCGGAATAGAGATCGTCGAGCGACGCAAAGTTGTGCCGCTTCAGAACTTCGTTGTAATACTCCGGCTTCATCAGCACGGCAAGGCTCTGCGCGTGCCGCTTTGCGGTCTCCTCGAGCATTTCACGTCCGCGCTGGATGTTCTCCTCGCGGTTTTCATGCTTGAACCACTGCCGGATCTTGTTCTTCGCCGTCTGTGTCTTGACGATCGAAAGCCAGTCGCGGCTCGGTCCCGCCTGCGAATTGGAAGTGATGATCTCGACGACGTCGTTCGTCTTGAGCTTGTAATCGAGCCGCACGACGTTCCCGTTGACGCGGGCGTGCTGGCAATGATGTCCGACGTTCGTGTGGATGCGGTAGGCAAAGTCCAGCGGCGTCGAACCGACCGGCAGGTCGATGATCTCGCCGCGCGGCGTCAGCACGAAGACGTATTCGCCGAGGAAGTCCTTCAGGATGTTGTCGACGAATTCCTTGCTGTCCTCTGCCGTTTCCTCGGCTTCCAGCACCTGCCGAAGCCACGAGGTCTTGCGGTCGAGCTCCGTCATCGACTGACGGCCTTCCTTGTACATCCAGTGCGCCGCGATGCCGTATTCCGCGGTCGCGTGCATCTCCTTCGTGCGGATCTGCACCTCGAACGGAATGCCCTTTTCGTCCATAACCGTCGTGTGCAGCGAGCGGTACAGGTTCGGCTTCGGCATGGCGATATAATCCTTGAACCGTCCGGGCAGCGGCTTCCACGTCGCGTGGATGACGCCCAGCGCGGCGTAGCAATCCGTGACCGTGTCCACGATGATGCGGATCGCGATCAGGTCGTACAGCTCGTGCAGCGTGCAGTTGTTGCGCTGCATCTTGCGGTACGAGGAATACAGATGCTTCGGACGTCCGGAAATGCTGCCTTCGATGTTCGCCTCTTTCAAAAGCACCTTCATCTTTTCCATGGCGCTCGAAAGAAGCTCCAGCCGCTCCTTCTGCTGCACGTCGACCTGCGCCTTGATGTTCTCGTATTCCTCCGGCATCAGGTACTTGAACGACAGATCCTCGAGCTCGCTGCGGATCGCGCCCATGCCGAAGCGATGCGCAAGCGGCGCATAGACCTCCAGCGTTTCGCGGGACTTCTTGATCTGCTTTGCCGGCGAGCAGACGTCGATCGTGCGCATGTTGTGCAGACGGTCGGCAAGCTTGATGATGACGACGCGGACGTCCTCCGCGATCGCAAGGAACAGCTTGCGGAGGTTTTCCGTCTGCTCCTGTTTTTTCGTGACGTAGGTCTGCTTTCCGGATTTGGTGAGCTTGGTGACGCCGTCGACCAGAAACGCGATCTCCTTGCCGAACATCTTTTCGATGTCCTCGATCTGCACGTTGTCCCCGTCCTCGACGGTGTCGTGCAGCACGCCCGCGATCACGGTCGGCGCGTCCATGCCCATGTCCAGAAGATAGGACGCGACGGTCAGCGGGTGCGTCACAAACGGCGTTCCGTCGTCGCGCTTCTGGTTGCAGTGCACGCGCGAAGCAAACGACACCGCCTCCGTGAGCGTTTTTGCCTGCTCCGGACCGAACCGTTCCGTGAATCTTGCGATCAGCCGTTCCTCCATAAGCGTCCTCCTTTCCCTCTGAACCTTACTATTTTACTCCAAACAGACCACCGGATACAAGAGGGCATTTTGAATTTGTTTCTTTTCCTGTACGGTTTCGGCAAAAAATGTTCCGTTTGCGTACCGCACTACGCCAATCTCCAGAAGCGGAAGCAGCGCGGTCAGCTCCTTTTCCGAAAGGCAGTCAAACGAAGTGCCGAGCTTCAGCCGTCTCTGGATCGCGCGGAAGATCATGCGAATCTCCGGTTCCGGTACCTTCGGAAGCAGCCGCAGCGTGTCCGCGTCCGGCAGCGGCGCACCGTTCTGCACGGATCGGATGCAGGCAAGGATCGCGTCACGGACCGCGCCGTCGGTCGGGATCTCCACGGAATCCGCCCGCACCGAGATCTCCGGCTTTCCGAGATACGATCCGAGCTCGATCGAAACGTATGCCCGCACGTGCGAGAGCGCGGACCAGTCCGCATAGCGGTCGCCGTTTCCGAACGAAACGATGCGCACGGATGCATCGGCGTCCGAAAGCTTCGCACCGATGTGCGCGCCGTCGCGCCCCATCGTGCGCACGTTGGACAGCGTTCCGTCGATCATAAACAGCGGTGCGCGGTTCTCTTCGCCGAACGGCGCAAGCCCGGAGAGCTCGCCCGCAAACGCCTGCGTGATCTCCGAAACCGACAGACGGTCCTCGATGACACATTCCTCCTCGGGCAATCCGAGCGGAAACAGGCTATCTAGATCCTCCGAAAGCGCATGCCGCACTTCTTCGAAGCGATCCTTTTCGATCGTTGCGCCGGCGGCAAGCCGATGCCCGCCGAAGCGCACGAACAGCTCCTTATGCCGCGTCAGAAGCGCAAACAGATCAACGGCGGGCACGCTGCGTCCCGATCCGACCAGATACCCGTTCGCTTCGGAAAACAGCAGCACGGGGCAATGAAACTGTTCCAGCAGGCGCGAGGCGACGATGCCGATCACGCCCGTGTTCCAATCCGATCCGCAAAGCACAAGGATGCGCGGATCGGACGCCGTGACCTGTGCCAAAGCTTCCTCCGTGATCCGCTGTTCTTCCGCCCTGCGGCGGACGTTTTCGCTTTCAAGCTCGGCGGCAAGCGCCTGCCGTTCGTCCTCGTCCTCGGTGAGAAGCAGACGCACCGCCCTGGTCGCGTCGCCCATGCGCCCGGCGGCGTTGATCCGCGGCGCAAGGATGAACGAAAGCGTGCTCTCCCCCGCGACCGTGCCGACGCCCGCGGCGTCCAGAAGCGCATTCAGTCCCGGATGCCCGGTAACGAGCGGCAGCCCCTTTTTGACGATCGTGCGGTTGAACGAACGCAGCGGAACGACGTCCGCCATCGTCGCAAGCGCGGCGACGGGCAGAAATCTGCCGATCGGACAGCCGAGCGCGCGCGCGGTCAGCATTGCAACCGCCGCCCCGCAGAGCGAGTGCAGCGCGGGATCCTGATCGGTCCGCGACGCGCATATGACGGCGGCTGCGTCCGGCAGCGTTTCGTGGCAGCGGTGGTGGTCGGTCACGACCGTGTCGACGCCGAGCGTTTTGGCGTACGCGATCTCCGCATGCGCGGAAATGCCGTTGTCCACGGTGAGGACCAGCCGCACGCCGTCCCTATGCATTTCGTCGACCGCGCCGCAATTCAGCCCGTACCCCTCCCCCTGCCTGCTCGGCAGCAGGAAGGTCACGTTTGCGCCGAGACGCTTCAGCGCGTCGAATAGGATCGCCGTGGCGCATACGCCGTCGGTGTCGTAATCGCCGTATACGCAGATGCGTTCGCCCGCTGCGATCGCCGCGCGGATGCGTGCGGCGGCACGGTCCATGTCGGAAAGCGCGAACGGATCCGGCAGCTCCTGCGATTCGGGATGCAGATACGCTTCGATCGCGGCGTCGTCAATCAGCCCTCGCCGCGCAAGCATGGCGGCGAACGGCCTTGTAAATCCGAACCGCGTCCGGATATCCCCAATAACGGCGTCGGTAACATCCGTGTTTGTGCGCATCACATATCGCATACGGCATAAAAAAGGACTGCGGATCGAAATTCGCAGTCCTGTTGCGTGCTTAGAGCGCGATCGCGGCGGTATCTCTTGCGATCGCCAGTTCTTCGTCGGTGGGCAGAACGATCACGGTGACCTTGGAGCCGGGCTTACTGAGCACGACCTCTTTGCCGCGCGTCGCGGTGCGGTTCAGCTCGAAATCGAAATCGACGCCGAGGTAGTCCATGTTCTTCATGATCAGCTCACGCGTTGCCGCATCGTTCTCGCCGACGCCTGCCGTGAAGACGATGCAGTCCACGCCGTCCATCTCGGCGGAGTAGCCGCCGATCAGACGCTTGACGCCCTGCGCAAACATGTCGAGCGCGAGCGCGGCGCGTTCGTTGCCCTCGTTCTTTGCCGCCCACAGATCGCGGAAGTCACTGGACACGCCGGAAACGCCGAGCATGCCGCTCTTCTTGTTCATCATCGTGTCGACATCCTTCGCGGTGGTGTCCATTGCCTTCATCAGGAACGGAACGATCGCCGGGTCGATGCTGCCGCAGCGCGTGCCCATCGGGAGACCTTCGAGCGGCGTGAGACCCATGGAGGTGTTGACGCACTTGCCGCCCTTCGAGCAGCTGACGGACGAGCCGTTGCCGAGGTGGCAGGTGATTACGCGGACAGAAGGATCGCCCTCGCGGCCGAGGCGCTTGATCGCTTCGCCGGTGACGAACATGTGCGACGTGCCGTGGAAGCCGTAACGGCGGACCTGATACTTTTCATAGACCTCATACGGCAGCGCGTAGATGTAGTTCTTCGGCTCCATGCTCATGCCCCACGC
>JAZNHI010000249.1:0-16114 GCA_045576895.1 Clostridia bacterium
GCCGATCGTGAAAAACTATGACTGCACGATCAAAAACATCACGGGCGAGACGATCTCGATCGCGGTGCAGGGTCCGAAGAGCGAGGAGATCCTGAAGACCCTCGCAGGCGTCGACGAAGTCACCAAGCCCGCGCGCAACAACCTCAGCACGCTGATGATGGAGGGTCATGAGGTCCTCGTCTCCCGGACGGGCTATACCGCGGAGCCGATCGGCTACGAGCTGTTCATCAAGAACGAAGACGCGCTGTGGGCATGGAACCGTCTCATCGAGCTCGGCGGCAAGCCCGCAGGGTTGGGCGCGCGCGACACGCTCCGCATGGAGGGCATGCTCCCGCTGTACGGCGACGAGATGGGCGTCGACGAGGACGGCAAGCCGATGCCGATCTTTGCGCTGGCGCTTGCGAAGTTTGCGGTCTCCTTCGACGAAGCGAAGGGCGATTTCGTTGGTCGTGAAGCGCTGCTCAGGCAGTCCAGGGCGCAGGCATGCTTCAAGGCGAAGGATTACAATCCCGACGCGATGGCGACGCTTCCGAAGCGCGTCCGCCCGATCGTTCTTCTCGACCGCGGCGTCATGCGGCACGGCATGGGCGTTTACAGAAACGGCGAGCAGATCGGCTGGGTCACCAGCGGCACGATGATCCCGTACTTTAAGACCGAGGGCGAAGGCGCGGACGTGAAGCTTCTGCCCGAGACCGGCAAGCGCGCGATCGGCATCTGCTACATCAGCTCCGACGTGCCGGTGAACGGCGAAGTCGAGGTCGACGTGCGCGGCAAGCGCTTGAAGGCTGCGATCCCCTCGAAGCACATCAGCAACAATGTCCCGCCCTATGTGGTGCCGGTCATTTATAAACAGAAATAATTATCAGGAGGATATTACCATGACGATCAAACCCGAATTACAGTACAGCAAGGACCACGAGTGGGTCAAGGAAGAAGACGGCCTTATGGTGATCGGCATCTCCGATTTTGCGCAGGACGCGCTCGGCGATCTCGTGTTCGTGAACCTGCCGGAAGTCGGCGACGCGGTCACCGCGGGTGAAGCGTTCGGCGACGTCGAATCCGTCAAAGCGGTAAGCGATCTGCGCTCCCCCGTCTCCGGCACCGTTGCCGAGATCAACGAGGAGCTCCTCGACGCGCCCGAAAAGCTGAACGAGGATCCGTACGGCGCATGGATCATTAAGGTATCCGACGTCACCGCGACCGAAGAGCTTCTGGACGCGGCGGCATACGAAGCATACTGCGCGGAGGCATAACGCATGGGAAGCTACGTTCCTTCCACCGAGGAACAGCGCCGGGAAATGCTGAAGGCGATCGGGCTTACGGATTACCATGAGCTCTATCGCGATGTGCCGGAAAACATGATCCTGAACCGTCCGCTCGACCTGCCCGAGGGCAAGAGCGAGATGGAAGTGCGCAATGCGATGGCAGAGCTCGCGGCGAAGAACACGGTCTATAAGACCGTGCTTCGCGGCGCAGGCGCATACGATCATTACATTCCGTCGATCGTGAAGTATATCCCCGCAAAGGAAGAGTTCCTCACCGCGTACACGCCCTATCAGGCGGAGATCAGCCAGGGCGTCCTCCAGTCGATCTTCGAGTATCAGACGATGATCGCGGAGCTCACGGGCATGGACGCAAGCAACGCGTCCGTGTACGACGGCGCGACCGCAGCGGCGGAAGCCGCCGCCATGTGCCGCGACCGCAAGCGCCGCGTGACGCTGATCTCGGCGACGACGCATCCGGACGTGATCAACACCGTCCGCACCTACTGCTACGGCACGAACGACGAACTGGTCGTTGTTCCTATGAAGGACGGCAAGACCGACGTCGAAGCGCTGAAAGCGCTGCTGAACGAAGGCGTCGCCTCGTTCTATGTGCAGCAGCCGAACTTCTACGGCGTCTTTGAGGACGCGGAAGCTTTGGGCGAGCTCGTGCACGCGGCGGGCGCAATGTTTGTGATGGGCTGCAATCCGATCGCGCTTGCGATCATGAAGACTCCGCGCGATTGCGGCGCGGACGTTGCGGTCGGCGAAGGGCAGCCGCTGGGCATGCCGATCGGCTTCGGCGGTCCGTACCTCGGCTTCATGGCGACCACAATGAAGCATATCCGCAAGCTCCCGGGCAGGATCGTCGGCGAGACGACGGACCACGACGGCAACCGTGCCTACGTGCTTTCGCTGCAGGCGCGCGAGCAGCACATCCGCCGCGAAAAGGCGAGCTCCAACATCTGCTCGAACGAGGCGCTGTGCGCGCTGACCGCCGGGCTGTATATGGCGACGATGGGTCCCGACGGCATGGCGGAGGCGGCAAACCAGTGCATGGCAAAGGCGCACTACCTCAAAGAAGCGCTGTGCGCGATCGAGGGCGTGAAGCTGCGCTATGACCACCCGTTCTTCCACGAGTTCCTGCTCGACATGCCGAAGTGCAAAGAGATCGAAAAGGCGCTCGCAAAGAAAGGCATCCTTTCCGGTCTGCCGTATGAAAACGGCATGCTCTGGTGCGTGACCGAAAAGGTCAATAAAGCGACGCTCGACGAGGTCGTTTCCACGGTCAGGGAGGTGCTCGCATGAAGCTGATTTTTGAAAAGAGCGTCAAAGGACGCAAGTGCGATATTCTGCCGAAGTGCGACGTTCCGGCGGTTGCGCTTCCCGAGGGGCTTTCCCGCGAGGTCGCGCCGCATCTTCCCGAGATGAGCGAGACCGACGTTTCCCGTCACTACACCGAGCTCAATAAGCAGGTGCACGGCGTGAACTGCGGCTTCTACCCGCTCGGCTCCTGCACCATGAAGTACAACCCGCGCATCGACGAGGAAGCGGCGGCGATGGAAGGATTTACGAACCTCCATCCGCTCGCGCCGAAGTCCTCCGTCCGCGGCGCTTTGGAAGTACTTGACACGCTGCGCGAGGATCTCTGTGAGATCACCGGCATGGACGGCATGACGTTCCAGCCCGCGGCGGGCGCGCACGGCGAATTCACCGGCGTGCTGCTTATCAAGCAGTATCACGATTCCCACGGCGACACGAAGCGCACCAAGATCATCGTGCCGGACTCCGCGCACGGAACGAACCCCGCGACCGCGGCGATGTGCGGCTATCAGGTCGTGAACATCCCCTCCGCGCCGGACGGCTGCGTCGATCTGGAAGAGCTCAAAAAGGTCCTCGGCGACGACGTTGCGGGCCTGATGCTGACGAACCCGAACACGGTCGGCATCTTCGACGAAAACATCCTCGAGATCACGAAGCTCGTGCACGAGGCGGGCGGTCTGTGCTACTACGACGGCGCAAACACGAACGCGATCATGGGCGTCGTGCGTCCCGGCGATATGGGCTTCGACTGCATCCACCTGAACCTCCACAAGACGTTCGCCACCCCGCACGGCGGCGGCGGTCCCGGCGCAGGCGCGGTCGGCTGCAAGGAATTCCTGAAGCCGTTCCTGCCGCACTCCGCGCTGATGGAGATGCCGGGCAGACTGCAGGTCCGCGCGTTCATGGGCAACTTCCTCGTATGCGTCCGCGCGCTTGCGTATGTGATGACGCTCGGCCGCGAAGGCATCCCGGAGGCGGCGACCAACGCAGTCCTCAACGCGAACTATCTGATGCAAAAGATCAAGGGCACGTTCACGCCCGCGTTCGACCGCATCTGCATGCATGAGTTCGTGCTAGACCTCTCGCATTATGAGAAGGAGACCGGCGTGTCCGCACTCGACGTGGCGAAGTCGCTGATCGACTACGGCATGCATCCGCCGACAATGTACTTCCCGCTGATCGTGCACGAAGCGCTGATGCTCGAGCCGACCGAAACGGAAAGCATCGAAACGCTCGACTGGGCGGCGGACGTGTTTAGGAAGCTCTACGAGCTCGGCAAAACCGATCCGGAATTCATGCACAACGCGCCGCATCACACCCCGATCGGCCGTCCGGACGAAGTCAAGGCAGCGCGCAACCCGATCGTGCGCTACACCTTTGCATGATCGGGCGGATCGCGATCTATGAAAGCGAGGGGTTCGATCCCCATCGCAACCTTGCCATTGAGCAGCACCTGCTGGAAACCGTTTTAGGCGGGTGCTGCCTTCTTTATCTGTGGCAGAACGAGCGCACGGTCGTGATCGGCAGGAACCAGAACGCTTGGGCGGAGTGCCGCACGACACCGCTTTTCGGCGACGGCGGCAGGCTTGCGCGGCGGCTGTCCGGCGGCGGCGCGGTCTATCACGATCGCGGGAACCTGAACTTCACGTTCCTGATGCGTGAGGAGGACTATGACCTCGACCGCCAGCTTTCCGTGATCCGCAGGGCGTGTGCGCTTTGCGGGATCGAAACGGAGCTTTCGGGCAGAAACGACGTCCTCGCGGACGGGCGCAAGTTCTCCGGCAACGCGTTCTATCATCACGAGGGGCGCGCCTATCACCATGGTACGCTGCTCATTGACGTCGATGCGGACGCGATGGGGCGCTACCTTAGCCCCTCGAAAGCAAAGCTTCAGGCAAAGGGCGTGGAAAGCGTGCGTTCGCGGGTGGTGAATCTTTCGGAGCTGAA
This sequence comes from Clostridia bacterium, assembly GCA_045576895.1. GTDB lineage: Bacteria > Bacillota > Clostridia > Christensenellales > CAG-138 > UBA3792. Next base: position 4,533 of record JAZNHI010000249.1, read on the forward strand.
CCCTGCAATCACCGTCGACATGCTGAAAGCCGCGATGAAGCAGGCGTTTCGGGAGGTCTATGACCTTCCGCTCTGTCCCCCGCCCGTCCTTGACGAGGCGCGGATCGAAGAACTCACCGCGCACTACGCAAGCGACGCATGGCTTTTCGGGCAAAAGCTGCCGTTCACGCTCCGCTGCGAACAGCGGTTCCCCTGGGGCGGGATCGAGCTGCAGCTCTTTGTCGATCGCGGCGTGATCCAAAGCGCCGCCGTCTATACCGACGACATGGACCCGGAAACCGCGCCGAAGCTCCGGGAAGCGCTCATCGGCTGCCCTTTTTCCCTTGCCGCGATGACCTCGAGCATCGAAACAGAACCGCTCCCGCACGCGCGGGATCTCATCCAAATGCTGACGGAACAGGAGATTTGATATGTACGATTTTGATCTGATCGTCGTGGGCGGCGGCCCCGGCGGATACGAAGCGGCGCTGCATGCCGCAAAGCTCGGTCTGAAGACCGCGCTCATCGAAAAGGACTTTGTCGGCGGCACCTGCCTGAATCGCGGCTGCATCCCGACGAAAGCGCTTCTGCACGCATCCGGCGTCTATGAGGAAGCGAAAAACGGCGCGGCGCTCGGCGTTTCCTGCGAACCCGCAATCGACCTCAATGCGGTCTACGCCTACAAGCAGCAGGTCGTGGAAAAGCTCCGCGGCGGCGTGGAAGGGCTTTTGAAGAGCGCAAAGGTCGCCGTGATCAAGGGGCTCGGCACGCTCAAAGCAGAACACACCGTTTCGGTCGGCGAAACTGCCTATACCGCGGAACACATTCTCCTTGCGACGGGCTCCGTGCCTGCGTGTCCCCCGATCCCGGGTCTGGACCTAAAAGGCGTTCTGACCTCGGACGAGCTTTTGGCGGGCGTTACGCCGTTCAAGTCGATCGTCATCATCGGCGGCGGCGTCATCGGCATGGAGTTTGCGACGTTCTTCAATGACCTCGGCGTGGACGTGACCGTGGTCGAAGGGCTCGACCGGCTGCTGCCGCTTTTGGATAAGGAGCTCGGGCAGAACCTTTCCATGATCATGAAGAAGCGCGGCGTGAAGATCTTCACGGGCGCGATGGTCAAGTCGGTCACAAAGACCGGGACCGGACTTTCGGTCAACTTCGAGTCCAAGGGCGCACCCGCAAGCGCCGAAGCCGAGGTCGTGCTCTGCGCGATCGGCAGACGTCCGTATACCGACGGGCTGTTCGGCGAAGGCGTTGCGCTTGAAATGGAAGGCAGACGCATCAAGGTCAACGAGAAGTTCGAGACCTCAATGCCCGGCGTCTACGCGATCGGCGACGTTTCGGCGAAGATCCAGCTTGCGCACGTCGCAACGGCGCAGGGGCTTTACGCGGTCAACGAGATCGCGGGCAACACGAACGGCGCAGACCTTTCGATCGTGCCGAGCTGCGTCTACACCCGTCCGGAGATCGCCTCCGTCGGCATGACCGAGCAGGAAGCGAAGGACGCGGAGGTCCCCGTGAAGGTGGGCAAGGTCACGATGTTCTCTAACGGCAGGACCGTGATCGTGAACGGCGACCGCGGCTTTATGAAGGTGCTCGCGCACGCGGAGACGAGAAAGATCCTCGGCGTGCAGATGATGGGCGTGAACGTCAGTGACATGATCGGCGAGCTCGGGCTTGCAATCGCAAACGATCTGACGCCCGAGGACCTTCTCAAAGCGATGCGTCCGCACCCGACCTTCGAGGAAGCCATGACCGACGCTTTGCGGGACCTTTCCGCCAAGCTCGGCTGATCCCGAAAAGAGTCCAAAAGCCCCGGAGATGGGGCTTTTTTCGTTGCAGCAACGTTTGTTTTCTGTTATACTGAAGCCATAACACAGGAGGGTTTTCCATGGGCACCTTTGCAAGCACCGTACATGTCTATACCGATTCACCGCTGCCGAACGAGCTCGGTTCGTTTTCGTGCTTTTCGGAGGGTTGGCAGACCATGCTCCCGCGCAACGAAGCGAACTTTGAACAGGATCGTAAAATCGCGCGTCGTCTTTCGAAGCAGCTTGCGGCTCCGGTTCTGTGGTTCTGGGAGTTTGACAGCGACGAATACGGCTTTGTGCTGTTTTCGGACGGAAAACAAAGGACCGTTTTCAGCACGGAAGCGTCCTCCGAACCGAAAGGACTCTATCAGTTGCCGCCGCTGATCGGCTATCCGACCGGCAACAAGCAGCGTCTTTCCAAAATTCTTTCCTGCGCGGATATGGAATGTTCCATCGCCATGCTGGAAGAATATTTCGGCGTCTGTCTTGAGGTGTTCCCTGAGCTTTTGGAGACGCCCGAGGCATTGAAGCAGACGCGCAGCGAGGATAAGTATCGCGCGTATCTTGCGGAGGAAAAGCGGTTTTCCGGCAAGAATGCGCCGATCGGCGTGGAATTAACGGAGGAGATCTTCGGCAAAGTGGAACATCACCCCGTTTTCGGTGATTTTTCACAGCCGAAGGCACATATCTTCTACCTTGCGCAGTTCCATTCCTACGAAGAAAGAACGTCTCCGCTTCCCGCGATCGAATTTTGCGGCGGCAAGCTGCTGCCTGCGGATGAAGCCGCGATACGCGCCGCAAAGATTTCCATACATGGAGCCGGCGGTAAAGACAGCCGATATCAATTGGAGTTTTATCCAAAGATGAAGGTCACGTTTACTGACGACGCGCCCGAAGCCTTTCACGGCAAGGTACTCACCGCGTTCCCGAGGGGCTACTATCCTTACGATTTCGATCTTTCCGATCGTCTGATTTTGGAAAACGGACGCGGCGGAATCGCCTTTATGAACGCCGACGGGGAAATTCTTTCCAAATGCAGCATAAAAGGAGAGCTGACAGACTATCGCGACGGATACTTTTTGACGGACAGCACCCCGATATTCGACCCGTGGGGGTGGGGCATCAATCCGAAAGGCGTCCTTCGCATCTATCGTATCGTTGACCGCACCCGACCTTCGAGGAAGCCCTGATCGACGCGTTAAGGGATCTTTCGGCAAAGCTGGGTTAAAAGTTCAGCACGGAAAGCTCCCCCTGCGGGAGCTTTTTTTGTACGTGCGGATATTGCCTTTGCCGCGAAAAAAGTGTATACTATTTATAATCGCGGGAACGCGGAACATGCCGCATTCGCGCGTTCGGGGAGAATTCACTATGGACAGAAGAGTCAAACGGCATCGATTCCATCAAAGCTGCATGACCGTGATACGGGTCGTGCTCGGTCCGCTGGTCCGGCGAATCTACGGATTTCGGATCGATCGCCCGGCAACCGTCCCGGAGCCGTTTCTGGTCGTGGCAAATCACGTTACGGCGGCGGACCCGGCACTGCTGCCGCAGTCGTTCAAACAGCAGATGTACTTTGTCGCAAGCGAGCATCTGATGCAGAAAGGGCTGCCCTCAAAGCTTCTGCGGTTCGTGTTCGATCCGATCGTGCGCCGCAAGGGCGATTCCGCGGTCACCGCCGTCAAGGAGATGCTCACCTGTCTCAAAAACGGGCAGAACGTGTGCGTGTTCCCGGAGGGGACCTGCTCCTTTGACGGAACTAACTCGCCGATGCTGCCGACGATCGGACGCCTTGCGAAGACCGCGGGCGTGACGCTGGTGACCTATCGGTTCGAGGGCGGCTATTTCACCCTGCCCCGCTGGGGACGCGGGATCCGCCGCGGATCGTTCCGCGGACATATCGTAAACACGTATGCGCCCGAAGCGCTCAAAGCGATGTCCGTCTCCGAGGTCAACGCGGCGATCGTCGCGGATCTCGACGAAAACGCCTATGCGCGGCAGGAACAGCTGCACGCGGTCTACAAAAGCAAATGCCGCGCCGAATACCTCGAAAGCGCATTCTTCCTCTGCCCCGCCTGCAAGCGGGTCGGCACGATCGAAACGCGCGGCGACACGATCCGCTGCAGCTGCGGTCTTTCGGGCAGGCTCGATGAACAGTACCGGCTGATCAATCTGCCGGTGTCGACGCTTCCCGAATGGGACGCGCTCGCGCTTGCATGGCTCAAAGCGCATGCCGCCGATCCCGACTTCTCGTTTGCGGACGCGGACGCGGTCCTGTGGGAAAACGACGACGCGCACCGCAAAAAGCAGCTCTGCGCCGGTCCGATGCGCATGACGCGCGACGGCTTCTCGGTCGGAGACCGCGCCTTTGCACTGTCCGATATCTCCGACATGGAGCTGGTGCGGCGGAACCTGCTCGTCTTCTCGACGCGTGACGCGCACTATCAGGTCAGCGGACGCCCCGCGCTCAACACCCGCAAATATATGCTTCTGTATCATATCCTGAAAGGAACCGAATCATGAATTACACCGCATCCAACACCTCGCTCTGGAGCCTGATCATTCAGGCAGGGCTCATCGCCGCTTTTCTGCTGCTGGCAAACGTGCTGCGCCGCAAGGTGCCGTTCTTCAAACGCTCGCTGATGCCGACGGCGGTGCTCGCGGGGTTTCTGTTTCTGATCCTGCGCACCGCGGGGCTTCTGATCTTCAAGGCGGAAACGCTCGAAAAGCTTCCGTACAATCCGTTCGACACGACGATCCTCGAGATGATGACCTACCACGGCATTGCGATCGGCTTCATCGCGCTGTCGCTGCGCGTCACGAAAAAGGACGAAGGCGGCAAAGGCGCGCTGACCGCGCCGAAGAGCGGCGCGCTGATCGTGTCCACGTACCTCGTGCAGGGGCTTGCGGGGCTTGCGATCTCGCTGCTCCTCTACTATCTCTTCTTCCGCGCGGATTCGCCGTTGTTCGCAGCAAGCGGCATTCTGCTGCCGATGGGCTACGGGCAGGGTCCCGGACAGGCGAACAACATCGGCAACTCGTTCGAAGCCCTCGGCCTCATCGGCGGACGCTCGTTCGGGCTTGCAATCGCCGCTGCGGGCTATCTCTGCGCGTGCATCGTCGGCGTGATCTACATCAACGTGCTTGCGCGCCGCAAAAAGCGCGAACGCGCCGCGCATGAGGATATTTCCGGCTCGGTCGTGACGGTCGAAGACTTTCAGGATGAGAACGAGATCCCGATCGCGGAATCGCTCGACAAGTTCTCGGTGCAGTTTGCGCTGGTGCTGCTGGTGTACCTCATCACCTTCCTGGTGAGCTGGGGGATCGATTCACTGATCACCGGGCTTGCGCCGGGCGTTGCAAAGACCGTTTCGCCGCTGCTGTGGGGATTCAACTTCATCATCGGCACGCTGATGGCGATGCTCACCCGCAAGGTTTTGGGCGTCTTCCGCAAGACGAAGGCGATGACGCGCCAGTACCAGAACAACTATCTTTTGAGCCGCATCTCGGGACTTGCGTTCGACCTGATGATCGTCTGCGGCATTGCAAGCATCAACATCGAGGATCTTTCGGGGCTCTGGGTCCCGTTCGCGCTGATGGCGGTCGCGGGCGGCGCCGTGACCTTCGTGTGGCTTCGGTGGCTATCCAAAAAGATCTATCCGAACTACTCCGAGGAAGCGTTCGTGTCCATGTACGGCATGATGACCGGCACGATCAGCTCCGGCGTCATGCTGCTGCGTGAGATCGATCCGAACTTCAAGACGCCCGCCGCGAACAATCTGCTGACGGGCAGCGCGTTCGCGATCGTGTTCGGCGCGCCGATGCTGGTGCTCGTCGGACTTGCGCCGCAGTCGCTTGTCAAGACATGGATCACGCTTGGACTGCTCGTTGCATACCTTGCGCTGCTTCTGGTCTTCCTGCTCCTGGTGCGCAAAAAGAACGCCGCGCCGAAGGAGTCCGCCGAAAACACGCCCGAATAAGCGCGTCCGAAGCGGGATCGCCGCGATCTTCCCTTCGGTTCTGCACAGGTGAAAGGGGATTGTATGAAAGACCGGTATCGCAAAGACTGCTTCCGGGATCCGCAGCAACAGCCGTACCGGACAAACGGACGGCCGCAGTACGGCGACGGCAGCGCCGCATCCTCCGGCACAAGCCAGCCGTTCCTTGCCGCCGGTCTGCTGTTTTTGTCCGCGATCGTGCTGGCGGCGCTGATCTGGATCGTCTATGCGTCATGCGCGGGCGACCGTGAGCCGACGGAGATCGTTCCGATCGCAATGTCCGAACAGACGGCTTCGCCCTTGCCCTCAATCGAAGAGACCGCGCAGACGCCCTCTCCCTCCCCGTCTCCCTCGCCTTCGCCTGCGGTTACGCCCTCTTTCGGCGACGTTTCGGTCGGAGACGAGATCCTGTTCGGGCATTACGAGCTGGACAACGATCCCTACTACGAGCCGGAGCCGATCCCGTGGATCGTGCTCGACCGGCAGCCGGGCAGGATCCTTGTGCTCAGCAAGTACGCGCTGAACAGCAAAGCGTATCAGACCTACGAGAACGAACGCCCGAACATCACCTGGGCGCAGTGCGAGCTGCGGGACTGGCTGAATCACGATTTCTTTTCCAAGGCGTTCGACGCGGACGAGCAAAGCCGGATCCTGTCAGAAACGGTCCCGGCAGACGTCAACCCCGCGCACCGGAACGTCGATCCGGGAAACGACACGGAAGATCGGGTCTTTCTGTTAAGCGCCGCGGAGGTGCTCCGGTATTTTCCGAGCCCTGCCGCAAGGCTGTGTTTCCCGACGGAATACGCGCGCGAGTGCGGCGCGGACACGGACGACGCCGACGGCAGATGCTGGTGGTGGCTCCGGTCTCCGGGGCATTCACAGACCTCGGCGGCGATCGTCTCCAAGTTCGACGGAGAGATCGTAACGAACTATATCGGAATGGATAACGTCGGCATTCGCCCCGCCATGTGGATCGCCTGCGCAGACGAATAACGGTATCCGACAGGGATGTGAGGAGGAGATTATGGCAAATCAGTATGACAGAAACGGATCTTTCGATCCGCAGAACGGGCAGCGTTCCGGATTTCCGGAGGGCTCCAAGCATCTGACGCCCGCCGCACGGCAGTCGTGGGACCGATATGCGCAGCCGCCGAAGGGAGGCCGCTCACAATACGACAGACCGGACGACGGCAGAAAACCGCCGGAAAAAGGGCGTGCGATCCTGATCGCGTGCATTGCGGTTCTGACCGCGTTATTGCTTGCTGCGGTCGCCTGGATCATCTTCTCCGCAACACGCCGCAGCGGCGGATCCGATCCCGTACCGGAGACGTCTGCCGCGGAATCCGCGCCGACGCCTGAACCGATCTCCGTTCCGACGGACGTGCCGACGGAAGCGCCCACCCCCGCACCGACGGATGCGCCGACGGAAGCTCCCACCCCCGCACCGACAGACGCGCCGACGGAAGCGCCCACGCCCGCGCCCACGCCCGCACCCACGCCTGCGCCTACGGCGGAACCCACGCCTGCACCCACGCCTGTGCCCACACCTGCGCCTACGCCCGCGCCCACGGCGGAACCGGACAGCCCGGTCAAGCAGAACGGTCGCCCGGTCCTGTCGCCAAGCGAGCTTTCGCTCTACGACGTCGTGACCTTCGGCAGCTATCCGCAGACCGCGGACGGGAAAAAGCTGCCGATCGAATGGTACGTCATCCGGATCGATAAGAACACGGTCGAGCTCATCTCCGTGTACTGTCTTGACAGCATTCCGTTCAACAGCCGGAATCAACCGGTCCAGTTCACGACCAGCGATCTGTTCCGCTGGCTGAACAATACCTTCCGCGCGGAGGCGTTCGATCAGCGGGAGAACCGGATGGTGCCCCGCTCCATCACACTTTTAGACAGAGCGCAGGCAAAGGGACTGCTTAAGAAGTCCTATCGCGCCGCGGCAGGTACGGAATATGCGATTGCGCAGGGCTACAACAGTACGCAGAACATCTGGTGGCTCGGCGAGTACGACGGTTCCTATCAGCTTGAAAAGATTTCCTACTGCGCATTCGCCATGGACGGCAACGGCGAGGTTCAGTCCTTTGAGGTCGATTTCCATCACAAGGGCGTGCGTCCGGTGATCATCATTCAGTTTTGAATCGTAACAAAAACAGCCGAGCGGGATTGCCGCTCCGGCTGTTTTTTGACTGTGCTTTACGGATTGTTCGGTACGTATTCGCCGAACGTAACGCGGACCTCCGAACGGTTTCCGTTGCGGCGGATCGTCAGGACTGCGGAATCGCCGGCGTTGTACGAAGCGATCATGTCGGACAGATCGTTGTTCGAAGACACCGCCTTTCCGTCGATTTCAAGGATCAGATCGCCGCTCTGAAGGCCTGCCGCCTCCGCAGGGCTGCCCTTCACGACATCCGTGACCTGCACGCAGCGCGTGCCGCCGAAGGAGAAGAAGCCGTAATCATTCGTCAGCGTGACGTCCTGCGTGTATACGCCGAGATACGCGCGGCCGGTGACATAGCCGTAATGCAGAAGGTCGTTGATCTCCTTGATCACGCTGTTGACCGGGATCGCAAAGCCGAGACCCTCGGCGTTCGAATCGGACACCTTCGCGTTGACGATGCCGATCAGTTTGCCGGAAGCGTTGAAGAGCCCGCCGCCGGAGTTGCCCGGACTGATCGCCGCGTCCGTCTGGATCAGCTCCATGTCCGTGCCTTCGACCGTGATGCTGCGCTTGACCGCCGAGATGATGCCGCCGGTCGCCGTACCGCGCAGCTCGCCCAGGGGGTTGCCGATCGCGATCACGTCCTCGCCGACGGTCAGCATATCGCTGTCGCCGAGCACGGTGGGAACGAGGTTGTTCGCCTCGATCTTGATGATGGCGAGATCGTTGCGCGCGTCCGAACCGACGAGCGTCGCCGGATAGGATGCGTCGTCGTTCAGCGTGACGGTGATCGACTTCGCGCCGTCCACAACGTGCGCGCAGGTGGCGATATAGCCGTCCGCGGTCAGGATCACGCCGCTGCCGCTGCCCTGCTGTTCATACGTCTGCTGCCTGCCCCAGTAGGAGACCGTCGTTTCGAACACCGCGTCGATGCCGACGACGCTCGGCGCGCAAAGCTCCACAATTTGCGCACGCGTATACTGTCCTTCATAGGCGAATCCGGTCGAACCCGTCAGCGTCTGCACCGGTTCCGACGTTGCGAGCGCCGTGCTGTCGGCGGACTGCGCCGCAGGTTCCGTCGCCGCCGCGATCGCCGCGGGCTGCTCCTCCGCGGTGCGGTTCTTCTGCATCGTGCTGTTCATCAGCAGTATGCCGGCAAACAGACCGATCACGACCGCAACCGCCGTGCAGGCGATCAGCACCGCCGCGCCGACGCCGCTCTTTTTCCGTTTCGGTTCATAGGATCCGTAATATCCGTTATATCCGTTGTATTCCATTTGCGTAACCTCCCAGCTCGCATCTTATCCGATGATCCCTATTGTAAACACAGATTGTGAAATGAGTTTGTCGGAAATTCAACGTTTTACGAACAAAACGATCTGCCGCCGTTTGTGAATAAGATGTAAGAAATCCCCGCGCACGGTTGACGAAACAGCCGCGCTGCCGTAAAATGGTAGCATGAATACGTCAAAGAAAATCTTAAACTGGATCGTCGCCGTGCTCAAGGGCACGCTGGTCGGTCTCGCCATCGTCATCCCCGGCGTGTCCGGCGGATCGATGCTTCTCGCCATCGGCGTCTACGAGGACGCTGTCTCCATCACCTCGAAAGACAAAGCTCGCCGCCGCGCCGCGATCAAAAAGCTGATCCCGTATGCGATCGGCATCGTGCTCGGCGTCGTCGCGCTGTCGTTCGTCGTCACCTGGCTGCTCGCGAACTTCGAGTTCTTCACGATCCTGCTGTTCTCGGGTCTGATCCTCGGCTCGCTTCCGATGCTGTTCAAAAACATCAAGGGACACAAGGTCAAGCCGGGCTACATCGTCGTCGCGGTCGTGATGATCGCGCTGATGGTGCTGCTGCCGTATCTCAACAGCAACACGTCCGAAAGCTTCAAAAAGCTTTCCGCCGCCGACACGCTTTCCGTCGGCGAACGCGTCGTGCTGACGGAGAGCGGTGAAGACACGCTGACCGTGCATAACGGCGACACGAGCGTTTCCGTGTGGGAGATCAAGAGCGCAGGCGGCACGTTCGGCAAGCCTTCGGACGGCTACCAGCTGCGCAGCGGCGCGGACAAAAAGCTGTTCCTGCGGCTTTCCGCCGGAGCGTTCCTGACCGTCGAAAAGGAAAACGCGAGCGTATTCGATCTGCAGATGAATGCGGACGGCACACTGACGATCACCGCGCGCGATTCCGGCGAAGCGCTGACCTCCCCCGCCTACCGCGCCGTCGACGCGCTGCACAACGGCGTGTGGAGCGCGCTCCTTGCCCTGCTGCTCGGCTTTATCGCGGCGGGCACCATGATCGTGCCGGGCATCTCCGGCTCGATGGTCATGCTCGTGCTGGGGTACTACTACAGCGTCATGACGCACCTCAAGAGCGCCGTGGTCTGTCTCTTCACGCTGAATTTTGCGCAGATGGGTCCGCATCTTCTGGTGCTGATCCCGTTCGGCATCGGCATTATCCTCGGTCTTCTGATCGTGTCGAAGGCGATCCGGTGGCTCCTTGACAAGCATCCCACGCCGACCTATTACGGCATCCTTGCGCTGATGCTTGCCTCGCCCTATGCGATCTTCCTGAAGGCGAATTGCTTCGGTCCCGCGTTCGGCGCAAGCCTTGCGCAGTGGTGGTTCATCCCCGCTGCGGTCCTCTGTCTTGCCGCGGGCTTCGTCGTTTCCTATTATATGTCGAAGAAGGAAGGCTGACACAGTCTCTTTTTGCGGCGCAGATGCGCCGCTTTTTTCGTTCCCCGGCAGAAACATCCGACGAAACGCCGTTCCGTTTATTGACATCAAATCGGCTTGCCGCTATACTGATAATATCATCGGACGGGAGGTTTGCTTTATATGAAACGATGGATCGCATGGATTCTGCTTGCGGCGGCCGCGCTGACGCTCATCGGCTGCGGAAAGCAGGACGCGCTTGCCGGCACATGGAACATGGTCGCTTCCATGCAGCACAAGGAGCGCGCCGAGGAGATCAAAAACGGCACCTATGCCGCATCCTACACCTTCGACGGACACGGCAAAGGGACCCGGACCGTTTTTTCGGACGGAAAGACGACCTCGGGCTCGTTCCGCTATGAGCTCATCGAGCGGGGCACGACGATCCTGGTGATGGACGATATCCAGATCCCGTATTCGCTGAACGGCGACACGCTCCAGCTTCAGGTGCCCATCGGCCAGGGTAAAAAGGATTTCCTGGTCTTTGAACGCTATAAAGCATGACCGTCCCGTCATCAATCGGAAGAGGTGCATTCTATGACTTGTAAACAATGCGGAACCGTCGTCAATGAAAATCAGTCCTTCTGCGCATGCTGCGGCGCGCCGCTGGATCCCCCCGCGGAACCGGTATCGCGCAATCCGGAGCCTGCGCCGGACCCGTCCCTCTGGCCGGACGAAGCGCATTCCATGAACGGCGGCAAGCCCGACGGCGAACGCCCGAAGAAGAAGCCCGCCATCGTGCAGAAGAGCGGACGCAAAGCGCGCGAGCGGAAGAACGGCAGCCGCGCGCTTTGGATCATTCTGCCCATCGCCGCGCTGCTGCTGATCGCCGCCGTCGTGTTCATCATTCTGTTTTTGATCAAGGAAAAGGACGTCGAGCCCGCCGATACGGATCGCCCCGCTGTGAGCGAA
>JAZNHI010000250.1:0-9818 GCA_045576895.1 Clostridia bacterium
CACGATCCCCTTCCTTGTCCACTCGATCGTGAACATCGTGCTCCTCAGTCCGAACAGGTTCCGCGCCTGCTTGCCGGTGATCGTTGTTTTGCCGAGCCGAAGCGTTTCCACGCGTCCGCTGTCGTACGCCTTGGCAATCGCGATCCCTTCCCGGACGTTCTCCGCGTCAATCCCGCTTTCCGGATACTTCGCCGCGATCAGTTCGACGAGCGCGTCCGTTCCGAAGTCCACATCCTCCTCCCGCATCGGATCCTCATAGGGACTCAGAACGCCGCGCAGATACGGCAGCGCGTTTGCATAGACGTGCTCGGAGTCCTCGGTCTGTCCGCCGGAACAGGCGTGATACAGCGCGTCGCACAGCTTACCGTTATAGACCAGCACCTCGCCCGCCGTCTCCATCACTGCCTGTGCGACCCGGTTGTAGTTTTCCGCGTAATCCTTCCCCCAGGTGTTCTGCATCCGCTCATGCGACGAAAACGCCTGACAGCACTTGCTGTTCGTGCAGACGTCGGCGTCCGGGTTCGTGTGGCAGCCGCCGTGCACGACGCCGTACAGCGTATAGGTGCGGGAGGCGACCGCCTGTGCCTTCAGCGCTTCAAAGCTGTAATACGCCGGCATCTCCGCCGAAACGACGCCCACGATGTATTCCTCTAGATCCATGTCCACGAGCTTGTCCGCCCGATGATCGTAGACCTTGATCGTCGTCGTTTCCGTCCAGTCGAAGTAGGCATAGAGATCGACGATCGTAGGCGCGGGCGTCACGGTCCCGATCTCCCCCGTTCCCGCATTCGAACTGCAGGATTCCGGCTTCTGCGGCTGACGGTTCGTCAGCACCATCCGCATCAGAAGGAACAGCAGCACCAACAGTACAAACAGCGCGGCGCACATGCCGATCAGTTTTATGGGGTTTTGTTTCTTTCTCTTCATAGTTCATATTATAATGCCGCGTTACAGAAAATACCAGCTATTTTTGGTCGTACCGAAATTCCCGCTTTCCGTTGCAATCTCCGTGAAAGCCGTGCTATAATACGGGTATGAATATCCGTTTTTCTCCCGAAGCCGCGCGCCGCGAAATGACGCCGGTCGACAATCTGTTTTTCCTCGAATACATGCCAGATGCGGACGGCATGTTTGTGAAGGTATACCTGTTCGGATTGATGCAGTGCTATCACCCCTCGCTTTCCGATACGGACATCGAGAATGCGCTCGGTCTCAGCGAGACGCAGATCCGGTGCGCTTTCGTGTACTGGCAGGCGAAGGGGCTTGTGCGCATCCGCAGCGACGAACCGCTGACCGTAGAGTATCTTCTGACCGAACAGCCCGCCGTGACGACCGCGACCTCGCTGAAGTACCGCCGGTTCCTCGACTCCGTCAACGCGCTGCTTTCGCCGCGTTCGCTCGACATGCGCGAAACGAAAGCCCTGTACGACTGCATCGAGCTCTACGGGCTGGAAGAAGGCGCGGTGCTTGCGCTCGTCGCATACTGCATCGAGCTGAAAACCAAGCGCGTTTCGACCAACTATATCCTGACCGTCGCGCAGGAATGGAGCGAGCGGAACATCAAGACGCAGGGCGCCGCGGAAGAATACGTTGCAAATTACCGTGTGCAGAAGCACGGCGCAGCCGAGGTGCTGCGCCGCTGGAACAAACACCGTCCGCCGACCGTCGACGAAATGGCGCTGTACGACCGCTGGACGAGCGAGCTCGGCTTCGATTCCGAAACGGTCCTCACCGCCGCCGCGCGCATGACGGACGTCGCTTCGCCGACGTTTGCGGTCCTGAACGACCGGCTTTCCGACATGAAGGAGCGCAGTGTCACGGACGTGGAGGCGATGGACGCGGCCGAGCAGAAGAACGCCGCGGACCGCGAGTTTGCGCGCATGGTCTATGCGCGGCTCGGAAAGATCGGCGCGCCGGACAAAACGACGATCGCGCAGCTTGCCATGTTCCGCGACGAAAAGCGCATCCCGCGCGAAGCGATCCTGCTTGCCGCGGACGAATGCGCAGGCGCGGAGCGCGCGCTCGGCATGCTGAAAAAGACGCTGTCCGACTGGGCGGGCGAGCACATCGAAACGCTCGAACAGGCGGAAGCCGCGCTGAATCGGCCGAAGCCCGCGCCCGCCAAAAAGAAAAAGAAGAACGCGGCTCTGCTCTATGAGCAGAAGCCGATCTCGGAAGAGGATTTCAACAACCTGATCGTGAACCTGAGCGAGGATCTATGACGAACGAATTACAACGCTATTACAGCGATCTGCGGGACAAAAACCGCCGCATCCGCGAAAAGCGCATCGAAGAGTGCGAACAGAAAAACGCGCGCTTTCGCTCGCTTTCCGAACAGCCCGGACTGGTGTTTCAGCAGTGCGGGCTCGGCAAAATGACCGCTGCCGCCGCAATGTCGCGTCTCGGCGCGATCGAAGCGGAGCGCAGAAACCTGCTGATTTCGATGGGCTACCCGGGAAACTATCTCGATCCGATCTATACGTGTCCGCTGTGCAAAGACACCGGCGAGGTCGGCGAACCGAGCCGCCTCTGCGCCTGCGCGCTCAAAAAGCAGCAGGAGCTGCTTTTGGCGGGATCCCGCATCAACGACCGCGAAACCTTTGCGAATTTCAACGATGCGATCTATCCGACCGAGGAGCAGAAAAAGCAGGGACTCGGCATGAAACGGTTCTGCGAACGATACGTATCGTCGCTGCCGAATCCCGAGAAGCCAAACCTGCTGATCGTGGGACAGAGCGGGCTCGGCAAGAGCTTTTTCAGCAACGCGATTGGCTATGCCGCAATCGAAAAAGGCATCCGCACCGTCAAGACGACCGCCTATCAGTGCATTCAGGATATCCTTTCCGGCATCGACGCACGCGAAGACGCGGCGGCGCAGTTCCTGTCTGCAGGGCTGCTGGTGCTTGACGATCTCGGCACCGAAGCCATGGTGCCCAACGTCACGGTCGAAACGATCTTCCGCATTCTGAACGAACGCACAGCCGCGCAGCTGCCGACCGTGCTCGTTTCCAATCTCGACCGAGACGGACTTTTCGAGCGCTACGGCGAACGCGTCGCAAGCCGCATGATCGACGCCGCGCTGACCTCCATCGTTCTTCTTCGCGGGGAAAACCTGCGCACGAGGACCCGCTGATGCTGTACCTTGTTGCAACGCCCATCGGAAACCTCGGCGATCTTTCTCCGCGCGCAGTCGAGGTCCTGTCCTCGGTCGACATGATCTACTGCGAGGACACGCGCCATACCGGGCTTTTGCTCAATCACTTCGACATCAAAAAACCGACCCGGTCGCTGCATACGCACAACGAACGCGAACGCACCGAGGAAGTGATCGGCGCGCTCAAAGACGGGCGCGATATCGCATATGTTTCCGACGCGGGTATGCCGGGTATCTCCGATCCCGGCGCCATGCTCGTGGAAGCCTGTCAGAGAGAAGGCCTCCCCCATACCGTGATTCCCGGTCCGAGCGCAGCGGTCATCGCCGCCGTGCTTTCGGGGCTTCCCGCGCAGCCGTTCAGCTTCTTCGGCTTTCTCCCGCGCGAAGCAAAGCCGCGCCGCGAAACGCTCGAAGCGATCGCAAAGCTCGACCATCAGGTCATCCTCTATGAAAGCCCGCACCGTGTACAGGCGACGCTCAAAGACCTTTTCGAACGCTTCGGCGACGGTCCCGCCGCCGTGCTCCGCGAGCTTACCAAGAAGTTCGAGACCGTGGTGACCGGCTCGCTGTCCGAACTGATCGAACGCTTTTCCGAGGAGCCCAAGGGCGAATGCGTGATCGCGTTCATTCCCGGGCATCCGTCCGATGATCCCGCACCGGATCTCGACGGTCTTCTGACGACGCTTCTCGAAACGGAATCCGTCAAGGATGCCGCGGCGATTGCCGCCGAGCGCCTCAGCCTTCCGAAAAAGCAGGTTTACAAGCGCGCGCTGGAATTGAAAAACAACTGATACACAAAAATGAGAGGATCGGATCCTCTCATTTTTTCGTTCTGCTATTTATTCTCCCAGTCGGATCTTTTCGATCATCTCCGCGTTGCGGACGGTGTATGCCGGATCGGAAAGCTTTTCCCGCAGCGTGTTCATGCACTGTGCGCCGAGCAGCTGATTCACGATGCGCTCGCGCACGCCGGGATAGCGGTCGATCGGCACGGTGCCGGTCTCGCCCTCCACGCGCAGGAACAGATAGAACGCGCGCTTGCCGCCCTTTTCGATCGTCAGCGTGCCGACGCCGCCCACGGGCACGTCCTTTGCGGCGTTATACAAGCCCTCGAACAGCTCGTCGTTTTCCGCAACGGCAAGGTCCGTCATAATGCCCTGCGACGCGAACTCGTTGTCGCTGCTCGCATACAGCTTCTCGAAATCCGTTTCCGCCTGCTGCCGATACGCCTCGATCTGCTCGTCGGTCGGCTCGGTCTTTGCAAACAGCCGCACGAAGATCGCATTCTCCGGGATGTACAGCGACGGGAACGTGCGCGATCCCGTCAGATAATGGTAGAGATACTGCGAGTACATGCCGGGCGTATAGCGGTCGGTGAACGTCTCCTTCACGACCCGTGCATAGCCGGTTTCCAGTTCCTCGTCCGTCAGCGTGTGCGTCGCCTTGTAATCCGTCAGGATATGGTTATAGAGCATACCCGCCTTCATGCTGCGGATGAACATCTCCGTGTACCGTTCCTCGGTGAAGCCGTTCGCCTTCAGAAACGCCTCGCGCGATTCATAGGTCCCGCCGCCCGACTTGAGCTGATCGGAAAGCTTCTCCTCCGCGTCTTCCTCCGCCTGTTTGAGATAGCTCTGCTCCGCGATATCCAGCTGATACCCCGCCTTTGTGCCCGTATCGATCGCCGCCGCTTCCAGCGCGAGCTCGTGGAGAACGTCCTCGCAAAGCGCGTTCATGCCCTCCTCCGTACGCGTGTCATAATACGCGTACAGATAGTTGATGTTCGGATTCGACACGTATGAAAGATACTTTTCGCGGTCGTAGAGTTCATACTCCCGAATGATGCCGTATCGATCGTTGAGATGATAGCGGTATACGGAAGCATAGACCGGCTCGTCGCCGACCGTCAGCACGACGTCGTCCGCGCCGGGTACATATGCTTCTTCCGGCGCTTCGGGCTGCACCGGCTGCTCCGTTTTGCCGCAGGCAAACAGCAGCAGCGCCGCAAGCAGCAGCGGGATCAGACGGATCTTGCGCATAGACTTACTTCCAGAGTTCATCGGGATACTGTCCCTCGTCCTTCATCTTCCGGATCGCCGCTTTGAGAATCGGCAGGTCCGGACGGTTGGTGATGCCGTGCCAGCGTGCGGAGGTCTCGAGCACTTCGATGCTGATCTTGCCCTCCTGCATCAGCGTGTCGAGCACGCGCGGGAGCAGGTATTCGCACTTCAGGGGGTTCTTCGGCAGGTTCTCGTCAAGGAACGCCGGGAAGCGGTTTTCGAACTCGTCGAGCACGTTCCGCTGCAGGCCGAACAGGTTCATGGAAACGAGCGTGTCGAGGGCAAGCGGGGTGTAGGTTGCGCCGTCGTCCTCGGTGAACGCCGCCGCGCCGTCGCGCTTTTCGATCTTCAGCCGCTCGGTGAGCGTAACAAGCTTGCCGTCCGGTCCGATCTCGCAGACGCCGCGCGCCACGGAACCGAAATCGCTGAGCGTGTTGCCGAGCTGATAGCCGACCATGGCGTACTCGCTTTCGGTGTGCTCCGCGCTCAGGAACGCATAGATCTTCTTGTATGCGTCCGCGCCGTAGAAGTCGTCGGCGTTCAGCACGGCAAAGGGCGCGTCGAGATGATCCTTTGCGCAGAGGATCGCGTGCGCGGTACCCCACGGCTTGACGCGGCCTTCGGGGATCGCATAGCCTGCGGGAAGCTTGTCGAGCGACTGGAACGCATACTCGAGCTGCACATGCGGACGGATGCGCCTGCCTACGCGCTCTTCGAAGTCCTGCTCCATCTCCTTCTTGATGATCAGCACGACCTTTTCAAAGCCTGCGCGGACCGCGTCGAATACGGAGAAATCGAGGATGACATGATCGTGATCGTCGATCGGCTCGATCTGTTTCGGACCGCCGAAACGGCTGCCCATGCCTGCTGCCATGATCAAAAGAATCGGTTTTTTCATTGAAATGCTCCCTTCATTCTGTTTTGATAGCTGTATCGTCACGCACCGTGACGAGAAACTTTTCCCGAAGCTCCAGCGGCTTATAGTTCAGTTTGGAATACCGAAGCCCCTCGTCGCCGCCGTCGTCCTCGCGGTTCAGATACTTCGCGTCCGGAAAGCTTTTTACGAACGCCTGCGCCATTGCGGGATATGCGCCGGGCACGTCCGGCATCGCCTTTTCCACGTGCTCGAAGAGCATGTCGCGCTTCATCTCGCCGATCGCCATCGCAACGATCCTGCCGTCCGTCCGGAGCGCGATCGCCGTCTGTCCGAGCGCGTCGCGATGCAGCAGAAGATCCTTTGCGCCGTTCCACTCGTTTTCTTCGAGCGGGGAGAACTCCGGATGCTTTTCGTGGAAGCGATCCAGAAAGGCAAGGCATTCCCGTTCGGTTTCCGCGTCCGAAACGACGACGGTCTCTGCGTCCGGATGCTCGCGGTAAAAGCGGTTCACATGGTTCTTCTGCCCGTGATACGCCTTGCCGGAAAAGGTGCGGAAGCTTTCGGCATCGTAGATATAATCCGCCCAGTCGCGCACGCTTTCCGCCTGCAGCCGGTCGCCGTAATGCGCCGTGAGCTTTGACATCATGCAGCGCGGCGCAACGCAATAGCGCAGCGGGATCCCCCGTTCCTTCGCGTCCGCTTCATTCGCCTTGCACGCCGCTTCAAAATCCCCCGCGCCCAAAGGCACGGTATAGCACTCGCCGTATGCACCGTAGTTTGCGCGAATGCACAGCATGCCTTCGACGATCGCGTAATACGACACGTAGATATTGCGCCACTGATACACGGCGCCGATCGTATTGTCGCAGATCCCGCAGGCATATGCTTCGAAGAACGGCTTCAGCGCCGATATGTTTTCGCCGGTAATGCGTTCGTAGTTCACCATAAAAACTCCTTTTTTTCAGTATACCATATTTTCAGGATTTGTGAAGCCCGAAAAAAAAGCCTCCGCCGGCATTGACGGACGCGGAAAAAACGTGTAGAATGTGCGAGTATGGAACAAATGAAGCAAAACAACAATCGATTCAAGCTGGTCGCGTTCGATCTGGACGGCACGATCTGCAATACGCTTTCGGACATTGCGTCCTCGCTGAACCGTGCGCTCGCCGCGCTCGGGTTTCCCACCTATTCGGATGAAGGCGTTTCCGGTCTCATCGGCAAGAGCATCGTCTGGATGTGCAAAAACGCCGTGCCGCAGGACCGCTTTGAGGCGTGGACCGACGTGCGCGACGGCTTCCTCGCCGACTACGCCGAGCACCTCTGCGACACGACCGTGCCGTACCCGGAGATGCCCGAAATGCTGCATGCGCTGAAAGCGCGCGGCATCACGCTCGCGGTCGTCACGAACAAGCCCGACCCGCACGCGAAGAAGATGATCCGCACGCTTTTCCCCGAAGAAGGGCTCTTTGCCGTCGTGCAGGGACAGTGCGCGGACTATCCCGTGAAGCCCGATCCGACGATGCTCGACGTCGTGCGCGAATCGCTCGGGTTTACCCGCGAAGAAACGCTGTATCTCGGCGATATGGACGTTGACCTGCAGTTTGCAAAAAACGCCGGGCTCACCTGCGTCGGCTGCGGCTGGGGCTATCGCGGCGAAGCGTTCCTCAAGGAAGCGGGCGCGTCGCACGTGATCTCGCATCCTCTGGAGCTTCTGGAGATCATCGACACGCTTTAATCGGGAAGCGGCGGATTTGTCTGTATCATATCTATACAAAGAACAACCGGAGAAGGCGATATCCTCCGGTTTTTGCTTCCTGTGAAAATGTCCGTCAACGAAAAAATCCGTGATCCGAAGGCGTTCTCCGTCAGCCGATATTCCGGATGATGCCGGAGAAGAGAACGGAACCGTCTCTGCCGGTGATAAGGAACAGGAAAGGTCTGTCCAGAACAAAGTCGATTTCATCGTCCGGCTCCGCCGCGCCTGTTGCCATATCGAGCGCCGTATATGCCGCGCCGGTCACGCCCTGCTCGTCGATCTCCACCATCGCGGCATGTTCCGCCGCGCTCAGGTAAAGGTCGTCCCGGTCTGTCGTCAGCGGCGTAAAGTCCGCAAGCGCGGGATCCAAAGCGTCCGTCAGCCCAAGCGATTGAATGATCTCCAAAAGATCCGTCCGGCTTGACGCCTGAAATTTCGGGACGGAAAGACGGACCAAAGGCGAAGACCATTTTTCGCTGTCCCCGGAGTATCTCGTCGCGGCAAGCAGCTCGGGATCGGCGGCAAGCGCGTTGACGTCGACGCCCTCCTTCGGCAGGAAGAAATACATCGAGCCGCTGTCGAAAAGATTCAGACCGACCGAGGTGAACGTATCCGTCCGGTATACGCCGAGCATGTCGGTCCTGTGCATCATGTCCACGGTCGTGTCGCCGGTCGTGCCGTGGAAGACCTCCTGCGTTGTGTTGCCGGGCAGAAACAGTTCGGTCCACTGCGCCTTATAATAGATCGTCGATACGATCTCCAGAACGGTCGCCGGATCGAGCTTCATTTCCTTGACATACTCGTGCAAAAGCCCGCCGGTATGTTTGTCCGTCCATTCTTGCAGCGCCTCGTCCATTTCCGGCGATCCCGGCGTTCCGCAGAAGGAGGACGCATAATACTGCTCGGAAAGACGCGCCAGCGTCTCGTCGTGATACCGGTATTTGCCGTTCAGCCATAGCGAATTTGCAAGCAGGCTTTTGAGAACGGGCGTGTCCGCGTAATTGCCTTCCCACAGCACGGAAACGTTGGATCGCAGCGTCTCGATGTCGGGCGTGCCGAGCATGTCCAGAACCTGTTGCCGTGTATTCCCGTCCGAAACCTCCGCGAGCATTGCAAACGTGATATAGATATTGATCGGCGAACAGACCGTGTTTTCCTCTCCGGAGGGAAGGATTTCCCGCATGATCGTCGCGTAATAGCCGTCGATCCCGTTCTGCAGATCTTCGGATGCTTTCACCTTCGTCCGGTACGCATTCCACCAGTTCCAATGCTCGTCGCCGTGCAGGAAGGCTTGCGCGTCGAGATTCGCCGCGACCGGCGCGGGATATGCCGCCGATACGGTTTTCACGCTGCCTTCCGCCTGTTTCCGATTTCTCTTTCCTAGCGCGGGGATCCCCACGATCGCGCCGACCAGAATTGCGGCGCATGCGGCGATCGCCGTCCACTTTGCCCATGCGGGCGTTTTGTGCCGCTTGTATTCCTTTGCCTTTCCGACATCGGTTTCATCCATGTTTCCCAATGCCTCGAACAGTTCTTCCTTCTTCATACGTCAAATCCCCTTTCGATCAGATCCCGTTTCAGCTTTTGCCGGATGCGGCTCAGCGTCACGGACACATTGTTTGCGCTCGTCCGAAAGCGTTCCGCGATGTCCGAAACGCTGTCCGCGTACCAGTAGCGCAGAATAAACATGTATCGCTGTTCCTTCGGCAGGCGAGAAAGAAACCGGTCGATCTCCTCTTTCAGTTCTGTTTCCTCCCACCGGCGTTCCGTATCGTCGCTGCCGGAAACGCATTCCGCGAGCTCATCCAATACGATGTCGAGACTCCCGCCGCCGCGCTTTTCCCGGTGAAGCTTTCTGAATCGGTCAAATGAGAGGTTTCTTGTGATCTTTCCGAGAAAGACGGACAGCACGGACGGCTTGTGCGGCGGCATCGCGTTCCACGCGCGGAGCCATGTATCGTTGACGCATTC